>NZ_JBIAXM010000010.1:0-331385 GCF_042896695.1 Streptomyces sp. NPDC001270
ACGCGTCGTCGTCATCGACTGGACCGAAACCGGCGCGTCCCCACCCACCGCCACCGAACCGACATGGATCTGCCGCGACACGCGGCGCTCGGCGAGCTTGGTCGGAACGGACGGCATGCCGAGAGAAATCGCAGTCATCTGCTGTGCAACCCCAAGTCGTGGATCAAGATCCGGCCCGGAGAGCGGGCTCCAGGCTCCAGGCTCCGAGATTACGCCACGGCGGCCGAGGCCAGCACATCACCATGCGTAAACCCCACCATCGGGCGGCGGGCGGGAAACGCGTGTTCCCGCCCGCCTCCAACACCGTGTGGCTACGAGATTTTCACGGGGTTAACGACGTCGGCGATGAGGACGAGGATCGTGAAGCAGATGAACACTCCGGCCACGACATAGGCCACCGGCATCAGCTTCGCCACGTCGAACGGGCCCGGGTCCGGGCGGCGCAGGACCTTGGCGAGGTTGCGGCGCAGGGCCTCCCACAGGGCGCCCGCGATGTGCCCGCCGTCGAGTGGGAGCAGCGGGAGCATGTTGAACAGGAACAGCGAGAGGTTGAAGCCCGCGACCAGCATCAGGGCCATCGCGAGCTGTTGGGTGGGCGGGATGTCGAGCGTGAAGATCTCACCGCCGACGCGGGCCGCGCCGACCACGCCCATGGGCGAGTCGGGCTGGCGCGGGGCGCCGTCGAAGGCCGCGTTCCACAGGGCCGGGATCTTGCCGGGCAGGCCGGCGATGGAGTCGACGGCCTCGCCGATCCGGTCGCCCATCCAGGTCACGGAGTCCCCGAAGTCCTGGCGGACGACGCCGGTCGCGGCGCTGAAGCCGAGGAAGCCGGCCGTGACGTACTGGCCCGGGACGATCTGGCCGCTGGAGTCCTTCTCGGCGACCTGGTTGGTGGCGATCTTCGCGTGCAGGGTCAGCTGCTCGCCCTTGCGGTCGACGACGATCGGCACCTGCTTGCCGGGGGTGGCGCGGATGAGGTCGGAGAGCTGGTTCCAGCTCTCGGTCCTGACCCCGTCGAAGGAGACGATCTTGTCGCCGGCCTTCAGGCCCGCGGCGGCGGCCGGGGAGGGCGCGTCGCCCGCCTTGCAGGTGTCACGGTTCTGGCTCTGCGCGATGACGCACTGCGAGACGGAGCTGACGCTCGTCGTCTGCTGGGAGACGCCGAAGCCCATCAGGACGATGAGGAACAGGACGACCGCCAGGACGAGGTTCATGAAGGGTCCGGCGAACATCACGATGACCCGCTTCCACGGCTTGCGCGTGTAGAAGAGGCGGTTCTCGTCGCCGGGTTTCAGTTCCTCGAAGGCGGCCGAACGGGCGTCCTCGATCATGCCGCGCCACGGTGAGGTGGAACGCGCGGTGATCCGGCCGTCCTCGCCGGGCGGGAACATGCCGATCATGCGGATGTAGCCGCCGGCCGGGATGGCCTTGATCCCGTACTCCGTGTCGCCCTTCTTGCGGGACCAGATGGTCGGGCCGAAGCCGACCATGTACTGCGGCACGCGGATCCCGAACAGCTTGGCGGTGGACAGATGCCCCAGCTCGTGCCAGGCGATCGAGAACAGCAGACCGACCACGAAGACGACTATGCCGAGGATCATCATCAGGGATGTCATGCACGCGCCTCCGCGGTCGCCGTCTGTGCTGTCAGTTCCCGGGCCCGGGTCCGCGCCCAGGTCTCCGCTTCGAGGACGTCCGACACGGTGAGCGAAGTTCCCGAACGGTGGGGGTGCCCCCGTTCGAGCGAAGCCGAGCACGGGGGAGTGCCGTGCTCCTCGACGACCCGCGTGACGGTCTCCATGATCCCGTTGAAGGGCAGCGCGCCGTTGCGGAACGCCTCGACGCACTCCTCGTTGGCCGCATTGAACACCGCCGGGGCGGTGCCCGCGAGCCGTCCCACGTGCCGGGCGAGGTCGACCGACGGGAACGCCTCATTGTCCAGTGGGAAGAACTCCCAGGTCGACGCGTTGCTCCAGTCGAAGGCGGGGGCGGCGTCCGGGACGCGTTCCGGCCAGCCGAGTCCGATGGCGATGGGTCCGCACATGTCGGGGGGCGTCGCCTGGGCGAGCGTGGATCCGTCGGTGAACTCGACCATCGAGTGGACGAACGACTGGGGGTGCACGACGACCTCGATGCGCTCGAAGGGGATGTCGTACAGCAGGTGTGCCTCGATGACCTCCAGGCCCTTGTTGACGAGGGTCGCGGAGTTGATCGTGATCACCGGGCCCATGGCCCAGGTGGGGTGGGCGAGGGCGTCGTCGACGGTCACGTGCGCCAGCTCGGCCCTGGTACGGCCGCGGAAGGGGCCGCCGGACGCGGTGACCACCAGTTTGCGCACGTCCGCGCGGGTGCCGGCGGCGAGCGCCTGGAACAGTGCCGCGTGCTCGGAGTCGACCGGGATGATCTGCCCGGGCTTGGCGAGCGCCTTGACGAGCGGGCCGCCGACGATGAGGGATTCCTTGTTGGCGAGCGCGAGGGTGCGGCCGGCCTCCAGGGCGGCGAGGGTCGGCGCGAGTCCGATGGAGCCGGTGATGCCGTTGAGGACCGTGTGGCAGTCGGAGGCGGCGACCCGGGTGGCCGCCTCGGGTCCGGCGAGGATCTCGGGGATCGGCTCTCCCGTGCCGTACCGCGCGGTGAGCGCCTCGCGCAGGGCCGGTACGACGTCCTCGCGGGCCACCGCGACGGTCCGCACCCGGAGCCGGTGGGCCTGCTCGGCCAGGAGGGACACCCGGCCGCCGTTGGCGGACAGGCCGGTGACCCGGAAGCGGTCGGGGTTGCGCAGCACGAGATCGATGGCCTGGGTGCCGATGGAACCAGTGGAGCCGAGGATCACCACGTCCTTCGGACCGTCTCCCGCGAGGGGGTCGTAGACGAGGTGCGGGTCGGCGAGGGGCGCCGGGCTGGCGGGACTGTCGGTCATCCCCCCATTGTTGCCGCAAGCGGTGCCCGGAAGGACAGCGCGTCCCCCGGCCGCGTGCCATGTCTGGGCTTGGCGCGGAAGTGACCGAATTCCTCGTTTGTGGAGCAGCCGTGAAGATCTCGTGATAGCACTGCTGTTCCTGACTACTTCCCGGGGGGAATTCCCATGCACCTGCGTGCCACCCTGCCCGCTGCCCTCGTGGGCGCCGCGCTGCTCACCGGCACCCTGCTCAGCACCCCGGCCGCGGCGGCCGGCGGTGTGACGATCCACCACGTCTGGTTCGACAGCCCCGGCTCGGACAACGGGTCCAACGCGAGCCTGAACGCCGAGTGGGTGCAGCTCAAGAACACCAGCCGGTCGGCGGTGTCCGTCAAGGGCTGGGTCCTGAAGGACGCCGCCAACCACAGGTACGTCTTCCCGGACATCCGGATAGGCGCGGGCAAAACCGTGAAGGTGCACACGGGCAAGGGCAGGAACACCGCGTCGGACCGGTACCAGAACCGCCGCGCGTACGTGTGGAACAACACCAGCGACACCGCCACCCTGACCCGGGCGAGCGGCGCGAAGGTCGACTCCTGCTCCTGGACGACGCGGGATCCCAGCGACAAGTGGTGCTGACCTCCGGGTATCGGGGGCCGGTGACAAGGGTGCCGACCTCCGGGTGCCGGGGTGCGGCCGTCACCTGCGCGAGGTGACGGCCGCACCGGGCACCGGCGCCCGGTCGCGTCCTGACCGGGCGCCGGCCGTCACCTGATGGGGCGATGCACGTTCGGCCGGGTGCTGGGGCCGGGGGTCGCGTCGGCGATCCACGGACCGTCGCCGGACGGATCGACGATCCCCTGCTCCAGCCACTCGTAGACGCCGCCGAGGACGCCCTTGACGACCTTGCGGTCGACGTCGTCGGTGTTGACCCACAGGCGGCCGAACAGCTCGTCGATCCGGATGCGGGCCTGGTGGCAGAAGGCGTCGGCGAGCTGGTACGCCTCGCGCCCGTGGTCGCCCTGGCTGCGCAGCAGTTCGGCCCGGACGCAGGCGGCGCTCATCGCGAACAGTTCCGCGCCGATGTCCACGATCCGGCCGAGGAAGCCCTGCTTGGTTTCCATCCGGCCCTGCCAGCGCGACATGGCGTAGAAGGTGCAGCGGGCCAGCTTGCGGGCGTGCCGCTCGACGTAGCGCAGATGCCCGGAGAGATCCACCTCTCGTTTGAACTCGCCGTACGAGGACGGGAGTTGGCCGGGTCCGGCGACCAGCCTCGGCAGCCACTTGGCGTAGAAGACGCCCGCGTTCGCCCCCGCCTTCGCCTTGTCCGACAGGGGCTTGCCGGGGTCGATGAGGTCACCGGCGACCGCCAGGTGGGCGTCGACGGCCTCCCGCGCGATCAGCAGGTGCATGATCTCGGTGGAGCCCTCGAATATCCGGTTGATGCGCAGGTCGCGCAGCAGTTGCTCGGCGGGCACCGCCCGCTCGCCGCGCGCCTTGAGCGAAGCGGCCGTCTCGAAGCCCCGGCCGCCGCGGATCTGGACCAGTTCGTCGGCCATCAGCCAGGCCATCTCCGAGCCGTACAGCTTGGCGAGGGCGGCCTCGATGCGGATGTCGTTGCGGTTCTCGTCGGCCATCTGCGAGGACAGGTCGAGGACGGCCTCCAGGGCGAAGGTCGTCGCGGCGATGAAGCTGATCTTCGAGCCGACCGCCTCGTGCAGCGCGACCGGCTTGCCCCACTGCTCCCGGACCGCGGACCATTCGCGCGCGATCTTCAGACACCACTTGCCGGCGCCCGCGCACATCGCGGGCAGCGACAGCCGTCCGGTGTTCAGGGTGGTCAGCGCGATCTTCAGGCCGGCCCCCTCCGGGCCGATCCGGTTGGCCGCCGGGACCCGCACCCGGTGGAAGCGGGTGACGCCGTTCTCGATGCCGCGCAGGCCCATGAAGGCGTTGCGGTTCTCGACGGTGACGCCCTCGGCGGACGCCTCGACCACGAAGGCCGTGATGCCGCCCTTGTGGCCCTCGGACTTCGGCACCCGCGCCATGACGACGAGGAGATCGGCGACCACACCGTTGGTGGTCCACAGCTTCACCCCGTCGAGGACGTAGTTCTCCGGGTCCTCCCCGTCCGGGACGGCGGTGGTGGCCAGCCGCGCCGGGTCGGAGCCGACGTCCGGCTCGGTCAGCAGGAACGCCGAGATGTCGGTGCGGGCGCAGCGGGGCAGGAAGGTGTCCTTCTGCTCCTGGGTGCCGAAGAGTTTCAGCGGCTGCGGCACGCCGATCGACTGGTGGGCGGAGAGCAGCGCGCCGATCGCCGGGCTGGCCGAGCCGACCAGGGCGAGGGCCTTGTTGTAGTAGACCTGGGTGAGGCCGAGGCCACCGTACTTGGTGTCGATCTTCATGCCGAGCGCGCCGAGTTCCTTGAGGCCGTCGACGACCTCGTCGGGGATCTGCGCCTCGCGCTCGACCCGGGCCGAGTCGATCTTCGTCTCGCAGAAGTCGCGGAGCTTGGCCAGGAACTCCTCGCCGCGCTGGACGTCGTCGTCGGCCGGGAGGGGGTGGGGGTGGATGAGGTCGAGGCGGAAGCGGCCGAGGAACAGTTCCTTGGCGAAGCTGGGCTTGCGCCAGTCCTGTTCCCGGGCGGCCTCCGCGACCTGGCGGGCCTCGCGCTCGGTGACCGTGCGCTTGGTGGTGGGGGCGGACATGAGGCTCACCTCGCCGCGAAGAGGGATGGTGCGGACCGTTCGTTACCGACCAGTGCTACTGGATCGTTGGTACCCGAAACGGGCGGCACCCACCAGTCCTCGCGCAGCCCTCGTGGGCCCGCCGGGGCGCCTTGCCCCCGGCCCCGGGCCCGGGGACGGACGCGGTTGCGCACCGTGTGGCCATTGGGCCGTCCGGGGGACACGCGGTCCCGCGGCGGGCCGGTACCGGGCGGGTCCGCAGGCGGGCTCCGGCGCCCTTCTTCGCCCGGTGCGCGAAGAAGGGGCCCGGCACCGGAAGGCAGCGGTGCCGGACCCCTTCGGGGACGACGATCGAGCGTCACGGACGACTGTAGCTGAAAATGATTCCCATGTGCTAGTGGGTGCCGTCAGCCGGTCCGGAGGTGCCGTCCGGTCTCAGAGCGCGAGCCCGGTCAGCACCAGCACCCGCTCGTAGGTGTAGTCGTCCATCGCGAACTTCACTCCCTCACGGCCGACACCGGACCGCTTGGCGCCGCCGTAGGGCATCTGGTCGGCACGGTAGGACGGGACGTCGCCGATGACGACACCGCCGACCTCCAGCGCGCGGTGGGCGCGGAAGGCGGCCTCCAGGTCGTGGGTGAACACGCCCGCCTGGAGGCCGTACTTGGAGTCGTTGACCGCCGCGAAGGCCGCGGCCTCCCCCTCCGTCCGCTGCACGGTCAGGACCGGCCCGAAGACCTCCTCGCGGGAGATCGTCACATCGGCCGGGACGTCGGTCAGGACGGTCGGCGCGTAGGCGGCGCCGTCGCGCTTGCCGCCGGTCAGCAGCCGGGCGCCCGCCGCGACCGCCTCCTCGACCCAGGACTCGACGCGCTCCGCGGCCGCCTCGCTGACCAGCGGGCCGACGTCGGTCCGCTCGTCCGCGGGGTCGCCGGTGACCTGGGCCTCGACGGCGGTGACGATGCGCGGCAGCAGCCGGTCGTACACGGCGGCGTCGGCGATCACCCGCTGCACGGAGATGCAGGACTGGCCGCCCTGGTAGTTGGAGAAGGCCGCGATGCGGTTGGCGGCCCGGTCGAGGTCGGCGTCGCTCGCGAAGTCGGCGAGGACCACCGCCGCGCCGTTGCCGCCCAGCTCCAGCGTGCAGTGCTTGCGCGGCACCGAGTCCATGATCGAGTAGCCGACCTTGTCGGAGCCGGTGAAGGAGATGACCGGCAGCCGCTCGTCCTGGACCAGCGCGGGCATCCGGTCGTTGGCGACCGGCAGGATGCTCCAGGAGCCCGCGGGCAGCCCGGACTCGGCCAGCAGCTCACCGATGGCGAGGCCGGTCAGCGGGGTGGCCGGGGCGGGCTTGAGGATGATCGGGACGCCGGCGGCGATCGCCGGGGCGATCTTGTGGGCGCACAGGTTCAGCGGGAAGTTGAACGGCGCGATGCCGAGCACGGCGCCCTTCGGGAAGCGGCGGGTGAGAGCCAGCCGGCCCTGGCCACCGGCGTCGGTGTCGAGCCGCTGGGTCTCGCCGCCGTTGAACCGGCGGGCCTCCTCGGCGGCGAACCGGAACACGGACACGGCACGGCCGACCTCGCCGCGCGCCCACTTGACCGGCTTGCCGTTCTCCGCGGATATCAGCTGGGCGATCTCCTCGGCGCGTTCGGCCAGGCGCCTGCCGGCCTGGTCGAGGGCGCCTGCCCGGACGTGCGCCGGGGTGGCGGCGAACTCGTCCCGCACAGCGTGTGCGGCGGCCACGGCCTCCTCGACCTGGGCGTCCGTCGGCACACTGACCTTGCCGACGAGCCGCCCGTCCCACGGGGAGGTGACGTCGAAGGTGTCCTCGCCGGTGACCTGGCGGCCGGCGAGCCAGAAGGCGTGGGTGGAAGTCATCTCAGAGATCCCAGCCCTTCCGCATCGGGGATGTTCTTGGCTTCGTGGTCCACCGTAGGCCCGGCGCGGCCCGGGGTCGCTTGTCCGAGTCGTAGCACTGCGGACGCGGCTTTCTACAGATTGTCGTACCGGGTCAGTCGCAGGAGACCACCGAAGTCGAAGTCGAAGCCGGCCGAGGGCTACTCCGCGCCCGGCGCCGCCTTCAGGGCCAGCCACAGGTCCATCCGGACGTCCGGGTCGTCCAGGGAGCGGCCGAGGATCTCCTCGACCCGGCGCATGCGGTACCGCAGTGTGTGCCGGTGGACGCCCAGGTCGGCCGCCGCCGCGTCCCACTGCCCGTGCCGGGAGAGCCACGCCCGCAGCGAGGCCACCAGATCGCCGCGGCCGGTCGCGTCGTGCTCGTGCAGCGGGCGCAGCAGCCCGTCCGCGAACGCCTTCACCGCGTCGTCCGCGAGCAGCGGCAGCACGGACCCCGAGGCCAACTGGTCGTGCTCCACGAGCACCCGGCCGCGCCGCCGCGCCACCGACAGCGCCTGCTCGGCCTGTTTGTAGGCGGCGGCGGCCGCGATCGGCCCGGCCGGCGCCGACAGGCCCACGACCAGTTCGTCCTCCTCCCCGGCCGTCGGTCCGGGGACGGCCCGCGCCGCCTCCAGCGCCGTCGCGTAGCGCAGTCCGGCCGCCACCGCGGCGCCCTCGTCGGCGGCCAGCACCACCAGCCGCTCGCCCTCCGGCACCACCAGCACGGCCTCGCCGGAGCGCGCCGCGGCGGACTCCACGGACTCGGCGAGCCCGCCCAGCGGGTCGCCGGCCGCCTCCACGGCGGCGAGCGCGGTGACCGCGCCCGGCTCGGCCGACGGCCCGCGCGCGCGCCCGTCGGCGTGCGCGCGGGCGGCCGATCCGGAGACCCGCTCGGCGACGATCACCCGGAACGGCGCGTCGAGCAGCCCGTCGTAGAGGTCCCCGGCGACCGCCCGAGCGTGGTCCGGCTGCCCGGCGAGCAGCATGCGCAGCACGGCGGCGCCGAGCCGCTGCTGAGCCGCGTGCAGCGACCGGGAGCGCTCCGTGGTCAGGGTGAGCAGGGCGACGGCGGAGTGCACCGCGTACCGCTCGGCGGTGCCCAGCGGGGCGGCGGTGCCCACGGCGAGGGCGGCCCTCGGCCGCCGTCCCGTGCCGAGCGCGTGCAGTTCGACCCGGTCCTCGCCCTCCGGTGCGTCGGCCACCGACGAGGCGGGCGCGGGCCGCTCCCACAGCCGCTCCACGTCCGGAATGAACCGGGCGGCCCGGCGGCCCGCCCACTCCGGCGCGGTGGCGGCCACGGCGCCCGTGGCGTCGTACAGCGCGGCCCAGCCGTCGAGTTGCGCGGCAAGCGCGGCCAGCAGCCCCTCGGTGCCCGCGTTCAGGGCCTGCCGGGTCAGTTCCCGCTGGGCGGCGAACCCGGCGGTCACCGCCCGGTACTGGTCGGCGGTGATGGCGGCGGACACCGCCTTGGAGATCGCGAGGAACGGGGTGCGGCGCGGCACCTCGATCAGCGGCAGCCCCTCCTCCCCCGCCGCGTCGAGCAGCGCCTCGGGGATCTCCGCGTAGGTGACGCCGACGCCGAAGCCGAGTCCGACGACCCCGGCGCCGACCAGCCGCCGCACGTAGCGGCGCATGGCCTCGGGGTTCTCCGCGTCCAGCTTCAGCGCGGTGATCAGCAGCAGTTCCCCGCCCTCCATGTACGGCACGGGGTCGGCCAGCTCGCTGACGTGCGCCCAGCGGACGGGTACGTCGAGGTGGTCCCCGCCCGCGCGCACGGTGAGTTTGAGCGCGGGGTGACGGACGAGCGAGGCGAGCGTCGGGGGCATGCATGCCTTCGGTTCGGAGAGATCGGGTGACCACGCGGAGATCCGGTGATCATGGTGATCTTTTGGCCGCCGCGTATGAACAGCCTATGCCGATTCCTACTGACTGTACGGTGAGCCGGTTCTCACACCGACGGACCGCCGAGGCATCCGCTCGTCAGCCGCGGAGATCCACCAGCAACGGCGGAGCGTGCTCGCCCCGCACCGACGTCAGGGAGAGCACCGCGTGCCCCGGCGGCATCGCGTGGGCCAGTTCGGAGGCGGACCAGCGCTCCCGCTCGACCTGCCGTACGGTGACGGCCCGCGCGGTCGGCGCCTTGCCGGTGATCACCCGGCGCACCATGTGCACGGCCTTGCCCGCCGGGGTCTCGGCGATGATCTGCCGGTCGGTCACGTCCCGGGCCTCGGTCCACTCCTTGCCCCACACCTCGGCGAAGTCCTGCCCGTCCCACGGCGTGAGCCCGGCCAGCGCCATCCGGCAGCCCGCGGCCCCGAGCAGCGGGCCGCGCAGCGGCCGGGGTACGTCGTCCAGGGTGCGCAGGGTGAGCACGGCACCGGCGTTGCCCGACCGCAGCCGCTGGATGCCCCGCACCGATTCCGGGGTCACCACGCCGGTCGCGTCGTCCAGGACCAGGCAGGCGAACAGCGACCGGTCCTCCCGTACCGCCACGCTCGCCGTGAACTGGGCGAGCACCAGCCGGGCCAGGATCCGCGAGGCGTCCGCGTGCCCGCGCTCGGGCAGGTCGACACGGACCCGCACGGGGTGGTCGAGGGCCTTGAGTGAGAACGGCCGGGACTGCCCCGAGGTGTCGAAGAACCCGGCGAAGGCGGGCCGGTCGAGCAGCGCGATCCGGTCGGCGAGCACCGCGCCCACGTCCCCGGGATGCCCCGACTGCCGCTCCCGCGCGTCGAGTTCACGCAGCAGCGACTCCTGCCCGGTCTCCTGCACGGCCTTGCGCAGCGCGGCCAGCGGGCCGGGGGTGCCGTCCAGCAGCCGGCGCAGTTCCGGCACGGAGGGGAAACGGCCGTGCGCCGCCCGGAACGGGCCGAGCAGCTGGGCGAGGACGGTGGTGGAGCGCCGGCTGTCGCTGCCGGGATGCGGGTCGGCCAGGTCACCGACGAGGGCCTCGGCGAGTATGGCCGCCGCCTCGTCCGGGTCGGTGGTGCCGCCGTACAGGTCGAGGTCGTGGACCGAATCGGGCTGGGCGATCCGTACGACGACGTCGTAGGCGTCGGCCGGGCCGAGTCCGGCGCCCGCCGCGCCGACCACCACGACCGAGGCACGGCCGGCGAGCGCTTGCAGGCACAGCGACTCGGCGAGCGGCCGGACGATGCCGCCGGTCTTGCCGGAGCCGGCCGGGCCCACGGCCAGCAGCGAGGTGCCCAGCAGTTCGGGGCCGAGGGCGAGGCCGCTGCCGCGGTACTGGTAGGGGTTGCGCGGATCGTCCGCGGTGGTGCCGAGCCGCACCTGTCCGGTGACCAGGTCGTGCCGGGCCTGCCGCCCGGGCAGGTCGCGCGCGCCGGACGGGTGCGGGCAGGCGGCGGCGCCGTGCCGCACCACGGCGTCCGAGAAGGCGGCCATGCTGTGCCGGCCGCTGCGCACGCCCTGCCAGGCGCGTGCGATCCGGGCCTGGTCGACGTCCCGCATCAGTCCGGTCCGGGCCTCCGCACCGAGCCGTTCGGCGGCGTCCACCGCTCCGGCGGCGCGCAGCGCGGGCCACTGCGCGGGGTCCTCCTCGGGGGCGGGCGGGCGCTCGGCGGCCGGGGCGGCGGAGGTCCAGGCCGGCGGGCCGAAGCGCCGCCAGACCTCGGCCCAGCGGCCGAGCCTGCCGACGACGAACATGATGGCGAGGGCGATCAACGTGTAGTAGCCGTACCAGAGGACGGCGTTGCCCACGCGGTCGTCGCTGTGGCGCCAGGAGTCCGGGGTGAACAGTTCGAGCGGCAGCACCCACCAGCTGCCGAGGTAGCCGTTCCACAGCAGCGACCAGACCAGCCAGCCCACCAGGAACGCGATCACCGCTCCGCTGAGCAGCTGACGCGCCGGTGTCCGCTCGGGCTCCTCGGCCGGGCGCGGCCGGTGGCCGAACCGCCAGATGCCGGGTGGCGCCTGCGGGCGCGACGTGCGCAGCCAGGCCAGGAACGCCGAGCCGTCCGGCAGCGGCGGTACCCCCGGTGGCATCGCGGGTCGCGGCGGCACCGCGGCGCCGTCCTGCGGCATCGCCGGACGCGGCACGGGGTTCGCGTGCGTGCCCCGCGCGTCCTGCGTCCCGTCGCTGTCCATCGCCCTTGCCCCCTGACCAGCCGTTCCGATCACCGTCAGCGAGTCAATCTAACGCCCTCGCAAGGGGAGTTCACCGCATACGCGGCCGAGACCGCGCACCGCCCGGCCCGCTCGCTATGTCCATCGCGGACAACCGCGCCCGGCGACACCACCCACATGGAGCATGCCCACCGCCCCCCGGCGGCCCTAGCCTGCGAAGAAAGAAGGCAAGCGTCCGCAATCGCACCGCCCGGCACCGCCGGGGGAAACCCGCCCGGTACGCACGATCATCAGGGAGCCCTCATGTCCGCACTTCCGCAGGAGCGTCGCGTCGTCACCGCCATCCCCGGTCCGAAGTCGCAGGAGTTGCAGGCCCGCCGCACCGCAGCGGTCGCCCGGGGTGTGGGTTCCGTCCTGCCGGTGTTCGTCAACCGCGCGGGCGGCGGCGTGGTCGAGGACGTCGACGGCAACAGCCTCATCGACTTCGGTTCCGGCATCGCCGTGACCTCCGTCGGCGCCTCCGCCGAGGCCGTCGTCCGCCGGGCCTCCGCCCAGCTGGCCGACTTCACCCACACCTGTTTCATGGTCGCCCCGTACGAAGGCTACGTGGCCGTCGCCGAGGCGCTGGCCGAGCTGACCCCGGGCGCTCACGCCAAGAAGTCCGCGCTGTTCAACAGCGGTGCCGAGGCCGTCGAGAACGCGGTCAAGATCGCCCGCGCATACACCGGGCGGCAGGCGGTCGTCGTCTTCGACCACGGCTACCACGGCCGGACCAACCTGACGATGGCGCTGACCGCCAAGAACATGCCGTACAAGCACGGCTTCGGGCCCTTCGCCCCCGAGGTGTACCGGGTCCCGGTCGCCTACGCCTACCGCTGGCCGACCGGTCCGCACAACGCGGGTCCTGAGGCCGCCGCGCAGGCCATCGACCAGATCACCAAGCAGGTCGGCGCGGACAGCGTGGCCGCGATCATCATCGAGCCGGTGCTCGGCGAGGGCGGCTTCATCGAGCCGGCCAAGGGTTTCCTGCCCGCGCTCAGCCGGTTCGCCGCCGACAACGGCATCGTCTTCGTCGCCGACGAGATCCAGTCCGGTTTCTGCCGCACCGGCCAGTGGTTCGCCTGCGAGGACGAGGACATCGTGCCCGACCTGATCACCACCGCCAAGGGCATCGCGGGCGGGCTGCCGCTGGCCGCCGTCACCGGCCGGGCCGAGATCATGGACGCCGCGCACGCGGGTGGCCTGGGCGGCACCTACGGCGGCAACCCGGTCGCCTGCGCCGGTGCGCTCGGCGCCATCGAGACGATGAAGGAGCTGGACCTCAACGCCAGGGCGAAGAACATCGAGGCGGTCATGAAGCCCCGGCTGATCGCCATGGCCGAGAAGTTCGACCTCATCGGTGACGTCCGGGGCCGCGGCGCCATGATCGCCATCGAGCTGGTCAAGGACCGTGCCACCAAGGAGCCTGCCCCGGAGGCGGCCGCCGCGCTCGCCAGCGCCTGCCACCAGGAGGGCCTGCTGGTCCTGACCTGTGGCACCTACGGCAACGTGCTGCGCTTCCTGCCGCCGCTGGTGATCGGCGAGGACCTGCTCAACGAGGGCCTCGACATCATCGAGCAGGCGTTCGCGCGCATCTGAGACCACCCTCGACCGACCGACGAAGGCCCAGCTCACGCACCGGATGCCCGGCGCATCGGCCCCACCCGTCCCGCCCCCGTCCGCCGCCGTGGCGCGGGGGCGGGGGTGGCGGCCGTCAGGCCGTGTGAAGAAGGTGTGCGAGGTGGATGGCGGGAGGTGATTCCGCCTGTCGCAGGGCCACCCGCTGCCGTAGGTTCTGATCCAGATGAGAGATACACCCCGCCCACAGGGGACTGTGGGCGACATCAGGCCGGGGCCTCCCCAGCTTCGACCTGGTCGTGCCCTCGCGCACACACCCGGGGCCTCCGGCTCCGGTTCTCCTCACCGATCGGACGGTCGCTCGCCCCAAACCCCCCGGGGCGCGCGACGTTCCGATCCGGACGGCCGCCTCGGAACTACCCCCCCTGTTCCGGGGCGGCCGACCTCCTTCCTCCTTCTCCCGGGCCTGTCGGCCCTGCTGCTTGCCCTGATCACCTGGCAGGTCGCGGCCGACGGGCCCTTGGTGCGTGCGGACGAACGGCTGAGCCGCGTCCTGCGCCACCCGGACCGGCTCTCCGGACTCCTCGCCGATCTGGGCAACGTCCAGATCGCGGTCCCGGTGCTCGTGGCCGCGCTGGTCCTCGGGTCCTGGCAGGCCCGCCGGGCGGGCGCGGACCGCTGGTGGGCACCGCCCGCCGTGGCGGCCGTGCTGATGGCCCTGGTGCCGGCCGTGGTCGTCCCCCTGAAGGACTGGATCGCCCGCCCGGGCACCCCGGCCGTGCCGCCGGGGCTCGGCTACTACCCCTCGGGCCACACCGCCACGGCGGCCGTCGCCTACGGCGGTGCGACGCTGCTCCTGCTGCCCCACCTCGGCGGCGCCCGCGCCCGCCGCGCCCTGGCCGGCGGCTGCGTCGCCGTCAACCTGGCCGTCGGCTTCGGTCTGGTGCGGCACGGCTACCACTGGCCGCTGGACGTGCTGGCCAGTTGGTGCCTGGGCGCCGTGCTGCTGTGCCTGCTGTGGCCGCTGACCGGCCGGGGCGGCGGGCCGGTCGGCCGAAGCAGGAGCCGACGTTCCTCCGGAACTCCCACCCAAGGGGATCAGGCGAGAGGACGCTGAAGGAACGCCCGCCGCCACGGGCCGGTTCAGCGAGGGGTGGTCGACGGGCGAGCAGCCAGGGGCACGTACGGCCCGGGCGGGCGGCACAGCGCACGCTCGACGACCGGCGGAGCCGGGCGGGTCGCAGGCGCTGGGGACCCGCCCCGCCCGGCCGAGGTCAGCCGAAGTAGGCGTCGAAGTTCTTCTGGAACTCCCAGTTGGAGAACCGGTCCCAGTTGATGGACCACGTCATCAGTCCGCGCAGGGCGGGCCAGGTGCCGTGGGTGGTGTACGAGCCGCAGTTCGTCTTCTTGGTCAGGCAGTCGAGGGTCTTGGTGACCTCGGACGGTGCCACATAGCCGTTGCCCGCGTTCACCGACGCCGGCATGCCGATCGCGACCTGGTCGGGGCGCAGCGGCGGGAAGACGTTGTTGGCGTTGCCCGCGACCGGGAAGCCGGTCAGCAGCATGTCGGTCATGGCGATGTGGAAGTCGGCGCCGCCCATGGAGTGGTACTGGTTGTCCAGACCCATGATGGGACCGGAGTTGTAGTCCTGGACGTGCAGCAGGGTCAGGGCGTCGCGCAGGGCGTAGATGACCGGCAGGTACGCCCCGCAGCGCGGGTCCTGGCCGCCCCACTGGCCGGTGCCGTAGTACTGGTAGCCCATCTGCACGAAGAACGTCTCCGGGGCCATGGTCAGCACGAACTTGTCGCCGTACTTGGCCTTGAGGGTCTTCAGGGCGGAGATGAGGTTGACGATCACCGGGGTGGTCGGGTTCTTGAAGTCCGTGTCGCCGGTGTTCAGGGACAGCGAGTGGCCCTCGAAGTCGATGTCGAGGCCGTCGAGGCCGTAGTCGTCGATGATCTTCGAAACGGAGGAGACGAAGGTGTCCCGGGCCGCGGTCGTGGTCAGCTGGACCTGGCCGTTCGCGCCGCCGATGGAGATCAGCACCTTCTTGCCCGCGGCCTGCTTGGCCTTGACTGCGGCCTTGAAGTCGGCGTCGCTCTCCACGTTCGGGCACTCGGTGGCCGGGCAGCGGTTGAAGCGGATGTCACCCGAGGTGGCCGAGGCCGGCTCGCCGAAGGCCAGGTCGATGACGTCCCAGCTGTCGGGGACGTCGGCCAGCCGGGTGTAGCCGGAGCCGTTGGCGAAGGTGCTGTGCAGATAGCCGACGAGGGCGTGGGCGGGCAGGTCGGTGGAGCCGCCGCCGGTTCCCGTCGAGGTGGTCGCGGTCACGGTCGCGGACTTCGCGGACTCGCCCGCGTCGTTGACCGCGGTCACCTGGAAACCGTAGGCGGTGGCGGCGGTGAGTCCGGTGACGGTCGCCGAGGTGCCGCTCACCGTCTGGACCTTGGCGCCGTCCCGGTAGACCGCGTAGCTCGTCGCGCCCGTGACGGCGGACCAGGACAGGGCGACGCTGGAGGAGGTGACGGTGCCGGTGCGCAGACCGGCCGGCGCGGCGGGCGGCTGCTGGGTGGCGCCGCCGGGGCCGGTCAGGGAGACGTCGTCGGCGTAGTAGGCGCCGGTGCCGTACCAGCCGTGGGTGTAGATGGTGACCTTGGTGGTGCTGGGGCCGGTGCGGAAGGTGGTGCTGAGCTTCTGCCAGTCGGGGGCGGACTGGGTCCAGGTGGAGACGTCGGTGGTGCCGGTGCCGCTGGCGCCGAGGTAGACGTAGGAGCCGCGGACGTAGCCGGACAGGGTGTACTGCGCGTCGGGCTGCACGGACACGGTCTGCGCGCACTGGGCGTTGTCGCTGCCGGCCGGGGTGGCCTGCAGCGCCGCGGTGCCGGCGTGCACGGGTGAGGCGACGGTCGTACCCGCCGGGCAGGTCCAGCCGTCGAGGCCGGATTCGAAGCCGCCGTTGGGGGTACCCCCGGCCGAGTCGGTTCGAGGCTGGGGGAGGGCGAGGTCCGCGTCGGCCGCACGGGCGGCCGACGAGAGCACGGTGATGCCGGGCACGGCCAGCAGTGCGGCCGTGAGCGCGGCGAGGACGGTTCTGGTACGGGTGGTGGATCTGGTGCCGTTGGGGCGGTCCACAAGGGCCTCCGGGCAGGGGGGAATGGGAGGGTGGAGCGCGCTCAACTTGGTCCAGACCAATCCGGCTGTCAAGACCTCTGGCACTCACCCGGGCCGTACCGCCCGGCTAGGCGCCGCCGTCCACGACCTTTCCGGCCGCCGCCTCGTGCATCGCCAGCTCCAGCAGTGCCGGGTCGGTGAGCGTGCCGGAGCCGTCCGGAGCCACCAGCCAGCGCACGCCGCGGGTCACCCGGCCGGGATACGGCACGACGATCCAGGTGCCGGGCCCGACCGCGCGGATGCCGGTGCCGAGCCAGCGGGCGGCGGTGCCCGCCGGCACGAAGAAGCCCACCCGGTCGGCCCCGGAGTCGCCCAGCACCGGGCCGGGCCGGTCGAGGACGCGGATGAGCACGTCGAGCGTGGGGTGGCCGAGCGCGCCCGGCAGGATGAGCACGTCCCACGCCTTGCCGGCGGGCAGCAACGCGACCCCGTGCGGGTTGCGCTCCCATTCCCAGCGGCAGGACTCGGGGTCCGGTGCGACGGATGCCAGCCATTCGACTGCCGTCTTCGCCCCAGTCATCACAGAAACCTCCCTCTCTGTCGTGGACGCCGATGGCGCCACACGAGGGAGACAGGACCCTGCGGCCCGCATTACGCGAGTTCATCACCCCAGCCGAAGTGACCTGGATCACATCAACACCCCACCGGGGACACGGGGAACTACACGGCCAGCCCCAACCCACCTCATAGGGGCGCGGGGAACTGCGCGACCAGCCCCCACACACCGGCACATAAAAAACAACCCCACCCCACCCCACCCCAGCGGAGCACTAGCTGTCGAAGCCGAGCCCCAGCCGGTCCATCGCCCGCAACCACAGATTGCGGCGCCCGTCATGGCTGTCCGCGCGGGCCAGCGACCACTTGGTGAGGGCGATGCCGGTCCAGGCGAACGGCTCGGGCGGGAACGGCACCGGCTTGGTGCGCACCATCCGCAGCGCGGTGCGCTCCGTCCGCTCCCCGGCCAGCAGGTCCAGCATCACCTCGGCGCCGAACCGGGTGGCGCCGACGCCGAGACCGGTGAAGCCCGCCGCGTACGCCACCTTCCCCTGGTGGGCGGTGCCGAAGAACGCCGAGAACCGCGAGCAGGTGTCGATCGCGCCGCCCCACGCGTGCGTGAAGCGGACGCCCGCGAGCTGCGGGAAGCAGGTGAAGAAGTGCCCGGCGAGCTTGGCGTACGTCTCCGGGCGGTGGTCGTACTCGGCGCGCACCCGGCCGCCGTACGGGTAGACCGCGTCGTAGCCGCCCCACAGGATCCGGTTGTCGGCGGACAGCCGGAAGTAGTGGAACTGGTTGGCGCTGTCGCCGAGGCCCTGCCGGCCCCGCCAGCCGACGGACGCCAGTTGCCCGGGCGTCAGCGGCTCGGTCATCAGCGCGTAGTCGTAGACCGGGACGGTGTAGGCGCGTACCCGCCTGACCAGGTTCGGGAAGACGTTGGTGCCGAGCGCGACGCGGCGGGCGCGGAGCGCGCCGTACGGGGTGCGGACCGCCATCCCGGCGCCGTACGGCCGCAGGGTCAGCGCGGGCGTGTGCTCGTACACCCGCACCCCGAGCCCGAGACAGGCGCGTTTGAGGCCCCAGGCGAGCTTGGCGGGGTGCAGCATGGCCACGCCCCTGCGGTCCCACAGACCGGCCCGGAAGGTCGGCGAGTCGACCTGTTCGCGCACGGCGTCCGCGTCCAGGAAGTCGATGCCGTCGGCGAGCCCCCTCTCGCGCAGCTCCCGGTGCCAGGCGCGCAGTTCTCCGGCCTGGTAGGGCTCGGTGGCGACGTCGATCTCGCCGGTGCGCTCGAAGTCGCAGTCGAGGGAGTACCGGTCGACCGCCCGCTCGATCTCGTCGAGGTTGCGGGCGCCCAGTTCCTCCAGGCGGTGGATCTCGTCCGGCCAGCGGGCCAGGCCGTTGCTCAGACCGTGGGTGAGGGAGGCGGCACAGAAGCCGCCGTTGCGGCCCGAGGCGGCCCAGCCCGTCTCGCGGCCCTCCACCAGCACCACGTCCCGCCCGGGGTCGCGCTCCTTGGCGAGGAGCGCGGTCCACAGGCCGCTGTATCCGCCGCCGACGACCAGCAGGTCGCAGGTCTCGGCGCCGATGAGGGCGGGCTCGGCGCGGGGCCTTGCGGGGTCGTCCAGCCAGTACGGGACCGGCTGGGCCGCGGAGAGCGACGCGGTCCATTCGCTGGTACGGCTCATGGCACCTGGGGCCATGATGTCAACTCCCTACGAATCCCTGCGAAGGGGGCCACCGGGGGTTTCCCGCGCGCGCTCACGCCTTCTGCCTGTTGCGGCGGTTTCCGACGGCCATGGAGGCCAGGACGAGCAGTACGGCGACGAGGAACATGGCCGTACCGATGACATTGATCTGCACGGGCGTGCCGCGCTGGGCCGAGCCCCACACGAACATGGGGAAGGTGACGGTCGAGCCCGCGTTGAAATTGGTGATGATGAAATCGTCGAAGGAGAGCGCGAAGGAGAGCAGCGCGCCCGCGGCGATCCCGGGGGCCGCGATGGGCAGCGTGACCCGCAGGAAGGTCTGCACGGGCCCGGCGTACAGGTCGCGGGCGGCCTCCTCCAGGCGCGGATCCATCGACATCACGCGGGCCTTGACCGCGGTGACGACGAAACTGAGGCAGAACATGATGTGGGCGATCAGGATCGTCCAGAATCCGAGCTGCGCGCCCAGGTTGAGGAACAGGGTGAGCAGTGAGGCCGCCATGACGACCTCGGGCATGGCCATGGGCAGGAAGATCAGCGAGTTGACGGCGCCGCGCGCCCGGAAGCGGTAGCGGACCAGCGCGAAGGCGATCATGGTGCCGAGGACGGTGGCGCCGACCGTCGCCCACACGGCGATCTGGAGGCTGATGGACAGCGACCCGCACATGTCGGCGACCCCGCACGGGTCCTTCCAGGCGTCCAGGGAGAACTGCTGCCACGCGTAGTTGAAGCGTCCCTTGGGCTTGTTGAACGAGAAGACCGTGACGACGACGTTCGGCAGCAGCAGATAGCCGAGGGTCAGGAGTCCCGCGATGACGACGAGACGGCGCTTGAGCCAGCTGACGACGGGCATTCAGACCAGGTCCTCCGTCCCCGCCCTGCGGATGTAGAAGGTGACCATGAAGAGGATCGCGGCCATGAGGATGAAGGAGAGCGCGGCGGCTGTCGGATAGTCCAGGATCCGCAGGAACTGCGTCTGGATGACGTTGCCGATCATCCGGGTGTCGGTGGAGCCGAGGAGTTCGGCGTTGACGTAGTCACCGGCCGCCGGGATGAAGGTCAGCAGCGTGCCGGAGACCACGCCCGGCATGGACAGCGGGAAGGTCACCTTGCGGAAGGTGGTGAACGGCCTGGCGTACAGGTCGCCGGCCGCCTCGTGCAGCCGCCCGTCGATGCGTTCCAGCGAGGTGTACAGCGGCAGGATCATGAACGGCAGGAAGTTGTACGTCAGACCGCACACCACCGCCAGCGGTGTGGCCAGCACCCGGTCCCCGGCGGTCCAGCCGAGCCAGTCGGTGACGTCCAGCAGGTGCAGTGAGTGGAGCACGCCGACGACCGGTCCGTTGTCCGCGAGGATCGTCTTCCAGGCGAGGGTGCGGATCAGGAAGCTGGTGAAGAACGGCGCGATCACCAGGACCATGATCAGGTTCCGCCAGCGGCCCGCGCGGAAGGCGATCAGGTAGGCCAGCGGATAGCCGAGGAGCAGGCACAGGACGGTCGCCGCCGCCGCGTAGTAGACCGAGCGCAGGAACTGCGGCCAGTACTCGCCGAACGCGTCCCAGTAGGTCGCGAAGTGCCAGGTGACCTTGTAGCCCTCTTCCAGGGAGCCCGTCTGCACGGACGTGGACGCCTGGTAGATCATCGGCAGCGCGAAGAAGATCACGAGCCAGAGGATGCCGGGCAGCAGCAGCCAGTACGGGGTCCAGCGGCCGCGCCGGGCCTTCTTCTCCGGCGTCCCGGCGGTCGGCGGCGGCGCCTCGGTGAGTGTCGACATCGCTACGCGGCCTCTTCCTCGGCGCTCTCCACACCGGCGGAGCCCCCTGTCCCGGCCAGCAGGGACTGCGAGGCGTCGAGGCCGAAGGTGTGGGCGGGGCTCCAGTGCAGGACCACGTCGGCGCCGGGCACGAGCCGGCCGTCCCGGTCGACGTTCTGCACGTACACCGCGAACTCTGGGCAGACGGCGCTGTCGACGACGTACTGCGTGGAGACGCCGATGAAACTGGCGTCGGCGATGGTGCCGGTGATGCGGTTGCGGCCCTCGGGTATCGCGCCCGCGTCGTCGGCGTGGGTGAGGGAGATCTTCTCGGGGCGGACGCCGGCCAGCACCTTGTCGCCGGTCCGCGCACGGGCGGAACACCGCGCCCTGGGCAGCACCAGCTTTCCGCCGCCCGCCCGCAGGACGAGGTCGTCGCCGTCGGCGGAGCCCACCTCGGCCTCGATGAAGTTGGAGGTGCCGAGGAAGTTGGCGACGAACGTGCTCCGCGGGTTCTCGTAGAGGTCGGTGGGCGAACCCAGTTGTTCGACCCGGCCGGCGTTCATCACCGCGACCGTGTCGGCCATGGTCATGGCCTCCTCCTGGTCGTGGGTGACATGGATGAAGGTGATGCCGACCTCGGTCTGGATCCGCTTCAGCTCCAGTTGCATCCGGCGGCGCAGCTTGAGGTCGAGGGCGCCCAGCGGCTCGTCCAGGAGCAGCACCTTGGGGTGGTTGATCAGGGCGCGGGCCACGGCGACGCGCTGCTGCTGGCCACCGGAGAGCTGGTGCGGCTTCTTGCGTGCCTGCTCGCCCAGCTGCACCAGGTCGAGCATCTCCTCGACCTGCTTCTTCACCGACCTGATGCCGCGCCGGCGCAGACCGAAGGCGACGTTCTCGTAGATGTCCAGGTGCGGGAAGAGGGCGTACGACTGGAAGACCGTGTTCACCGGCCGCTTGTACGGCGGCAGCTGGGTCACCTCCTGGTCGCCGAGGTGCACGGTGCCCGAGGTCGGCTCCTCCAGGCCCGCGATCATGCGCAGGGTGGTGGTCTTGCCGCAGCCGGAGGCGCCGAGCAGGGCGAAGAAGGAACCCTGCGGCACCGTCAGGTCCAGCGGGTGCACGGCGGTGAAGGAGCCGTAGGTCTTGCCGATGCCGGAGAGGCGGACGTCGCCGCCGCTGTCTGTGCTGGTCATCCTCGTCACGCCCCTGTGAGCTTCGCGAACTTCGCTTCGTAGGCCGTCTCTTCCTTCTGCGTCAGCGCACGGAAGGCGTGGGACTCGGCCTGCATGGCACGGTCGGGCAGGATCAGCGGGTTCTCCGCCGCGGACTTGTCGATCTTCTCCAGGTAGGGCTTCACGCCGTCGACGGGAGAGACGTAGTTGACGTAGGCGGCGAGCGCGGCGGCCTCCTCCGGCTGGTAGTAGAAGTCGATCAGCCGCTCGGCGTTCGTCTTGTGGCGCGCCTTGTTGGGGATCAGCATGTTGTCGGTCGACGTCATGTAGCCGCCGGCCGGGATGACGTAGTCGACGTCCGGGTTGTCCGCCTTGAGCTGGACGATGTCACCGCCCCAGGCCACGCAGGCGGCCAGGTCGCCCTTGGAGAGGTCCGAGGTGTAGTCGTTGCCGGTGAAGCGGCGGATCTGGCCCCGGTCGACGGCCTGCTGGAGCCGGGCCAGCACCGCGTCGAAGTCGTCGTCGGTGAATTTCCCGGGGTCCTTGCCCATGTCGAGCATGGTCATGCCCACGCTGTCGCGCATCTCCGACAGGAAGCCGACCCGGCCCTTGAGCCTGGGATTGTCGAGCAGATCGGAGACCGCCCGCACCTCGATGCCGTCGAGCGCCTTCTTGTTGAACGCGATGACGGTCGAGATGCCCTGCCAGGGGTAGGAGTAGGCGCGGCCCGGATCCCAGTCGGGGTTGCGGAACTGGGGCGAGAGGTTGGTGAAGGCGTGCGGCAGGTTGGCCGCGTCCAGCTTCTGGACATAGCCGAGGCGGATCATCCGGGCGGCCAGCCAGTCGGTGAGCACGATGATGTCGCGGCCGGTGGCCTGGCCCGCGGCGAGCTGCGGCTGGATCTTGCCGAAGAACTCGTTGTTGTCGTTGATGTCCTCGGTGTACTTCACCGTGATGCCGGTCCGCCGGGCGAACGTGCCGAGCGTCGGATGGGTCTTCCCGCTCGCGTCGACGTCGATGTACTCGGGCCAGTTGGAGAAGTCGACGACCTTCTCCGTGGCCGAGTGGTCCTCGGCGGACGTGCCGCCCTGCGTCCGGCCGGCCGCGGGGATCCCGCAGCCGGTCAGCGCCCCGAGTCCGCCTGCCGCGAGCAGACCGCCCGCGGAGGCACGCAGCAGTGAACGGCGGGTGGGGGCGGCCCTGCCGTCCCGGAGACTGCGCCGCACGGCGGCCGCTCGGACCGGGGTGTGGCGGTCGGGCTCGTACTGCTCCATGCGCGTGCTGCCCTTTCGGGAGGGATGGTGCGGCACGGCCGTGGTCAGCGGCCGGCCGGTCTCGCTATCGGTCCTGCCTGTCCCCGAAGATCGTGCGGTGCCAGTCCTTGCGGGCCACCGCGGTGTTGTCGAACATGACGTGCTTCACCTGCGTGTATTCCTCGAACGAATAGCTGGACATGTCCTTGCCGAAGCCGGACTGCCGATAGCCGCCGTGCGGCATCTCGCTGATGATCGGGATGTGGTCGTTGACCCAGACACAGCCCGCCTTGATCTCGCGGGTGGCACGGTTCGCCCGGTAGACGTCCCGGCTCCACGCCGAGGCGGCGAGGCCGTACGGGGTGTCGTTGGCCAGCCGGATCCCCGCATCATCGCTGTCGAACGGCAGAACGACCAGCACCGGACCGAAGATCTCGGACTGGACGGCCTCGCTGTCCTGTGGCGCGTCGGCGATCAGGGTGGGCCGATAGTACGCGCCGTTCGCCAGATCTCCCAGGGGTGCCTCACCGCCGGTCACCACGCGCGCGTAGCCGCGGGCCCGGTCGACGAAGCCGGCCACGCGGTCGCGCTGAGTGTGCGTGACCAGCGGGCCGAGGTCGGTGCCTGGGGCGAACGGGTCGCCGAGCCGGACGCTCTCCATCAGGGCGGCGGTCCGCTCGACGAACGCCTCGTAGAGCGGGCGCTGCACGTACGCGCGCGTGGCGGCCGTGCAGTCCTGCCCGGTGTTGATGAGGGCGCCGGCGACCGCTCCGTTGACGGCGGCGTCGAGGTCGGCGTCGTCGAAGACGACGAAGGGGGCCTTGCCGCCCAGCTCCAGGTGGAGGCGCTTGACGGTGGCGGTGGCGATCCCGGCGACGCGCTTGCCGACGGCCGTGGAACCGGTGAAGGAGACCATGGCCACGTCGGGATGGCCGACCAGGTGCTCCCCCGCCTCCGCGCCGGTGCCGGTGACGATGTTGACGACGCCGTCCGGGATGCCCGCGGCGGTCGCGGCCTCAGCGAACATCAGCGAGGTCAGCGGGGTCAGCTCGGCGGGCTTGAGCACGACGGTGTTGCCCGCGGCGACGGCCGGGAGGATCTTCCAGGCGGCCATCTGGAGCGGGTAGTTCCAGGGCGCGATCGAGCCGACGACACCGATCGGCTCGCGGCGGACGTACGACGTGTGGTCGCCGGAGTACTCACCGGCGGACTGGCCCGGGAGATGTCGGGCGGCGCCCGCGAAGAACGCCGTGTTGTCGACGGTCCCGGGGACGTCGA
This sequence comes from Streptomyces sp. NPDC001270, assembly GCF_042896695.1. NCBI lineage: Bacteria > Bacillati > Actinomycetota > Actinomycetes > Kitasatosporales > Streptomycetaceae > Streptomyces > Streptomyces sp. NPDC001270. Next base: position 24,025 of record NZ_JBIAXM010000010.1, read on the forward strand.
ACTCCCGGGTCAGCTTGAGCGGCTTGCCGCACTGGAGGGACTCGGCGCGGGCGAACTCCTCCGCGCGGTCCGCGAGGACGGCGGCCAGCCGGTGCAGCGCGTCGGAGCGCTCGCCGGGCGTGGCGGCGGACCAGGCGGGGAAGGCCGCGCGGGCGGCGGCGACCGCGGCGTCCACGTCCTTCGGGCCGGCCAGTTCGTAGGCGTACACGTCCTCGCCGGTGGCCGGATCGACCACGGAGTGGATGCGGCCCGACGAACCCTTCGCCGGACGCCCGGCGACGTACTGCGCTCCGGCCGCGAAGCGCTCCCGTGCCGGGAATCGGTCCGGGGCGGCGGTGCCCGGGTTGTGCATGTCGCTCCCCTCCGCCGTCGTCCCGTCCCGGGGGGCGGGTGGCGTAGCTCCAGCTCGATTTGAGTGCCGATCCTGACAGAGCCGGGGGACTCCAACAAGTGATTCCGTTGTTGCCTTTTGGTTACGCGACGGAATCTGTCGACCGGTCGGCGAGGCACCCGGGAATCCGAGGGCGGACTGTCGGTGGTGCCTGCCAAACTGGCGCACATGGGGAGGATCGACTCGATGGAGGCCCTGACCAAGGAGGTCCGGGCGGGAACGCGCGTCAGGTACCTGCACTTCTGGGGGCACCGGCCGCGGGCGGACGGGCGCGTCGGGACGGGGTGTCTCAGCCAGTGGTGGCCGTCACCGTTCACGGTGGCCGGAGTGGAGTACGCGACGGCGGAGCACTGGATGATGGCCGCGAAGGCGAGACTCTTCGAGGACGGGGAGGCGGAGCGCCGGGTGCTGGCCGCCGCCCATCCCGCCCAGGCCAAGAAGGCCGGGCGGCTGGTGCGGGGCTTCGACGAGGCGGTGTGGGAGCGGGAGCGCTTCCGGATCGTGGTCGAGGGCAGCGTGCACAAGTTCGGCGCGCTCGCGGAGCTGCGGGAGTTCCTGCTGAACACCCGGGACCGGGTGCTCGTGGAGGCGAGTCCGGTGGACCGGGTGTGGGGCATCGGACTGGCGGCGGACGACGAGGCGGCGGAGACCCCCGAACGCTGGCGCGGCCTGAACCTCCTGGGCTTCGCCCTGATGGAGGCCCGCGAGCGACTCGCGTCGTCGGGGTGAGGTGAGGAGGGGAGGTGGCGGTGGTCGCGCTTGTGTCAGGGCGGCCGTCGGCACCGGATCGCCCTCCGGGCCTCAGGTGCCGGACGCCGGTCGTCAGATGGTCGCGGAGATCAAGAGCGCCAGCATGGCCAGGGCCAGCACGATGCCGGCCGAGCCGCAGATGATGGCGGCCAGTGCCTGGCCCGGGTTCGTCGCCTCACCCCGTCGGACCCTGCCACGGCCGATCCCGCCGAAGATCACCGCCAGCACGCCCAGCACGAACGCCACCGGCCACATGCAGAAGCCGATCGCCGAGAGGATGCCCAGCACCAGCCCCGCGGTGCCCAGCCCGTTGCTCGGCGGCGGCTGCATGCCGGGCCAGCCGTAGGAGCCGGGACCGGCGGCGGGCGGCACCGGATAGCCCTGGCCCGGTGCGGGCGGCACCGGGTAGCCGTAACCGGCGGGGCCCGGGTAGCCGTACGGGACCTGGCCCGGTCCGCCGGGGGCTATGGGAGGCGGCGGGACGGGCGAGCCCTGGGGCTGGGCGACCGGCGGTGCGAAGGGGGTGCCCGTGGGCGGCCCCGGGTTCGGCGGAGCGAACGGGTGGCCGGTGCCGGCCACCGGTGGTGCCGCGGACCCGGGCGCCGCGTACGGATTCGGCGCCGCGTACGGATTGGGCGGTTCGGCCAGGGGCGGTGTGCCGTCCGGCTGGCTCCAGGCCGGCGGCGAGCCCGCCTCCGGGGAAGGCGTGACCGCGCGGTGGTCGTGCCCAGGGGTCGGGGCCGGAGCCGGGGCACCACCCGGCGCCGCGTCCTCGGGCACCCGGTCGCTGGGGGGCGTGTTCTTGGTCACCCGGTCGGTGGGGGACGCGTCCTCGGTCGTGTGGTCGGCGAGCGGTGTCCACGGATCGGAAGTCATCCCGTCCGGTCCGGCCGACGACGGGACGGAGGCCCAGCCCCCGCGCGTGTCCCACGCCCCGGTGTCCGTACCGGCGGGCGCGGGCCAGGACACCACCGCGGCCCCGCCGCCTGCCGCCCCGCCGCCGGATCCGGCCTGACTGCCGGTAGACGCACCGCCGTTCGCCGCCGTGCCGTCGCCGGCCGCGGGCACCGCGGGACGCTCGTCAGGCGAGGGCGACGGCGAAGGCCATGGCGAGGGGGAGGGTGAGGCAGCGTCGCCGGGCGTCGCTCCGCTCTCCGCGGCGTTCTGCGGTGCCTCGTCGGACATTGCGCACGGTCCCCTCTCCTCGGCGTGCTGTCATGCTACGGGCAGCCAGGGCCGCCCCGGGCCCGGGCCTACGATGAGCCCCGAACCACCGATCAGCCGATCACCGCGCCCGGACCCCGGTCCACCGGCGCCGTTCCCGGGGAGGGACCTCTTGACCGACAACTCCACACCCGCCGCCCGCGACCTGCGGACCTTCATCGCCGGACTGCCCAAGGCCGAACTGCACGTCCACCACGTCGGCTCCGCCTCCCCGCGCATCGTCTCCGAACTCGCCGCCCGCCACGCCGACTCCAAGGTCCCCACCGACCGGAACGCGCTGGCGGACTACTTCACCTTCACGGACTTCGCCCACTTCATCGAGGTGTACCTGTCCGTCGTCGACCTCATCCGCACCCCGGAGGACGTCCGGCTGCTCACCTACGAGGTGGCCCGCGACCTGGCCCGGCAGCAGGTGCGGTACGCCGAGCTGACCATCACGCCGTTCTCCTCTACCCGCCGCGGCATCGACGAGCGCGCCTTCATGGACGCGATAGAGGACGCCCGGAAGTCGGCCGAGGCCGAGTTCGGGACCGTGCTGCGCTGGTGCTTCGACATCCCCGGCGAGGCGGGGCTCGACGCCGCGGAAGAGACGGCCCGGCTCGCCACCGACGACCGGTTGCGCCCGGCGGGCCTGGTCTCCTTCGGGCTCGGCGGACCCGAGATCGGCGTGCCCCGGCCGCAGTTCAAGCCGTACTTCGACCGGGCCCTGGCCGCCGGGCTGCACTCCGTCCCGCACGCCGGTGAGACGACCGGTCCCGAGACGGTCTGGGACGCGCTGACCGAGCTGCGCGCCGAGCGCATCGGGCACGGCACCAGCTCGGCCCGCGACCCCAAGCTGCTCGCCCACCTCGCCGACCACCGCATCCCGCTGGAGGTCTGCCCGACCTCGAACATCGCCACCCGCGCGGTCCGCACCCTCGACGAGCACCCCATCAAGGACTTCGTCGAGGCCGGCGTCCTGGTCACGGTCAACTCGGACGACCCGCCGATGTTCGGCACCGACCTCAACAACGAGTACGCGGTGGCCGCCCGGCTGCTCGGCCTCGACGAGCGGGGCCTGGCCGACCTCGCCAAGAACGCGGTCGAGGCGTCCTTCCTCGACCCGGCGGGCAAGGCCGCGATCGCCGCCGAGATCGACACGTACACGGCTCGGTGGCTCGCCTCCTGAGCCCGTCGGGCACCGGTCACCCGCAGAATGGGGTCCATGCAGACCGTGACCGCCGTGGCGCACCGCGGCGACCCCTACCGCTTCCGTGAGAACACGATCGACTCGCTGCGTTCCGCGCTCCTGCGGGGCGCGGACGCGGTCGAGATCGACGTACGGCTCACCCGCGACGACGTACCCGTGCTGCTCCACGACGCGACGTTGGAGCGGCTGTGGGGGCAGGACCGTCCGCTCAGGTCGTTGTCCGCCGCCGAGGTGCGCGGGCTCACCGCGGGTGGTGTGCCCACGCTGGAGGAGGCGCTGGCCGCCACGGTCGGCGGCCGGGTGATGGTCGACCTGCCGGGCCTGACCGAGCGCCGGGCCGCGCGGCGGATCGTGGAGGTCGTCCATGCGTCCGGGGCGCGGGACCGCGTCTACTACTGCGCGGGCGCCGAGGCGATGCTCGCCGTCCGCGCCGCCGACCCGGCCGCCGAGATCGCCCTCACCTGGACGACCCTGGCGCCCCCGCGGCCCGCGCTGCTGGCGGCGGTGGGCCCGCGCTGGCTCAACTACCGCTTCAGCCTGGTAGGCCGGGACCTCGCCGCCCGCGTCCACCACGGCGGCCGGTTGCTGTCCGTGTGGACGCCCGACACCCGCCGCGCCATGCGCCGCCTGCTCGACCTGGGCGTCGACTCGATCACCACGAACCGCATCGACACGCTCTGCGCCCTCCGTCAGAGCGCGTCATGGCCGGACGGGCGGCCCTGAGCCTCAAAACCCACGGATGCCGCAGCGCGAGCGCGGCGCGGTACCACCGGACGCGCCGGACCTGCGCCGGACCTAGAGTGCACCGCCCGACCGCGGCGGGATCGCGTCCGGCCCGCTCTGCCGTGGCCGGTCGCGGCGGCCGGCGAACGCCAGGGGCGGGGCGATGGCCTGGGCGTCCGCGCCCTCGCCCAGCCAGAGTCCGATGAGCAGCGCGGCCGTCGCCTCCAGCAGCCCCGCGCGGTCCAGCCCGCCGGCGTCCAGGGGGGTGCAGCCGAGGTCGCGTACGAGTCCCCGTACGACGGCCAGTGCCGCCGCGTCGTCCCCGCACAGCGGTACCGCGAGCGGGCGGCCGGCGAAGACCGGCGGGGTCAGCCGCCAGACGTCCTCGTGGCAGAGGTTGAACGCCTTGACCACGCGGGCGGCGGGGGCCGCCGCGGCGACCCGCTCGGCCGCCGCGGGGCCGCCCGCGGTGAGCAGGGCGAAGCCGGGCCCGACCGGATTGGTGCAGTCGATCAGCACCCGCCCGCGCAGCACCGCCCCGAGCCCCGCGACCACGTCCACGGCGACCGCGTACGGGACGGCGAGCAGCACCGCGTCGGTGCCGAACGCCGCTGCCTCGCGCAGGCCGCCGCGCGAGCGGCTGCCCGCGACGACCTCGTGTCCCGCCTGCCGCCACCGGGTGCCGAGCGCGTCCGCCATGCCGCCGGCGCCAAGAATTCCGATGCGCACAAGTCCCTCCCGCCGTCCGGGTTCCCGGACGTCCCGATGTCCGTACGGCCTGACGGTAGGAGGCGGCTCGGGCACCATTCGGTGCGTGACCGACGACCAGGCGTTCCTCGCCGACTGCCGTGCCCGGCTCGCTTTCGACCTGCTCGCCAACACCTGGAACTGCGTGGTGCTGTGGGCGCTCAGGGACGGGCCCGCACGGCCCGGAGCGCTGCGCGTGCGGATCGGCGGGATCACCCAGAAGGTGCTGACCGAGACCCTGCGCCGGCTGGAGTGCAACGGGCTGGTCGCGCGCCGCGCGTACGGCGGCTCGCCGCCCCGGGTCGAGTACGGACTCACCGGGCTGGGGCGGACGTTGCTCGCCCCGGTCGACGCCCTCGGCGCCTGGGCGTTCGCGCACGGCGACGAGGTGACGGCCGCCCAGGAGCGCTCCGCGCGCACACCCCCGCGCCCCTGAACGGCCGGCCCGGCAGCGGATCCCGTTCACCCCTCCGGCGGCCCGGCAGCACCCGCACGACCCGGTCGGTCCGCGCCGGCCGTTGCGTCAGGCCGCGACGGCGGCCCGCGCCCGGGCGGCCCGTACCGCCGCCGACAGGCTCCCGATGTCGTACGCGCCGTGGTGCCTGCGTCCGTTGACGAAGAACGTGGGTGTGCCCGCCACCGTGCTGAGGTCCGCCGAGTCCACGTCCTCGGCGACCCAGGGCGCACCGGCGTGGGTGTCCAGGTCCTTCTCGAACCGCGTCGGCTCCAGTCCGATCCGCACGGCGTAGTCCCGCAGGTCGTCCAGGTCCAGGGCGCCCTGATGGCTGAGCAGCAGATCGTGCATCTCCCAGAAACGCCCTTGGAGGGCGGCGGCCTCCGCGGCCTCGGCGGCGAGTTGCGCGTGCACATGGACATCGGTCAGGGGCAGGTGCCGCCATACGTAGCGCACGTCCCCGAAGTCCTGGAGCAGTTCGCGGACGATCGGTTCGGCCAGCCCGCAATAGGGGCATTCGTAGTCGCCGTACTCGACGACGGTCACGGGTGCGTGCCGCGGTCCCCGGACGTGGTCCCGGTCCGGGTCGACGGGCACCGCCAGGTCGACCAGCGTCTCCGCCTTCCCGAGCGTCGCCCGCAGCCGCGCAGGGCGGGGCAGCGCCCCGATGACCGCGGTGACGAGCCGGCTGGTCAGGAAGGAGCAGATCAGCGCGCTGAGGATGCCGATCTTCGCGTTTTCCAGGTCGGTGCCGCGGAACGCGAGCGTGGCGATCAGCAGGGAGACCGTGAAGCCGACTCCGGCGAGCGTGCCCGCCGCGGTGACCGACCCCCAGCCGACCGGGAGCCGCAGCCGACCGCGGCTGAGCGCGGTGGCCAGCGCCGACGCCCCGAGGATGCCGAGCGGCTTGCCCAGGACGTAGGCCAGCAGGATGCCCAGTGTGACCGGTGAGGTGAAGGCCCGGACCAGTTGCTCGCCGCCGATGGGGATGCCCGCGTTGGCCAGTGCGAACAGCGGGACCACGACATAGCTGGTCCACGGGTGGTACATGCGTTGCAGGCGTTCGTTCGGGGAGACGGCCGAGGCGAGGCCGGCCCGCAGGGACCGCTCCAGCTCGGGCGTGGGCTGCTCACGGAACTTCCGGAACAGGCCGCTCGCCCGTTCCAGGTCGCTGCGCGAGGCCGGGTACGCGTACGTCACCAGGCCCATCGCGAGACCGATGACCACGGGATCCACCCCCGATTCGAGCAGCGCGGCCCACGCCACGACCGCGAGGAAGGCGTACACGGCTCCGCGACGCACCCCGGCCCGCCGGACGAGCAGGACGACGACGAAGACACCGACGGCCACCAGCAGCGCCGTCACGCCGAGGCGGGTGCTGTAGGCGACGGCGATGACGGCGAGCGCCACGAAGTCGTCCACGACCGTGATCGTGAGGATGAAGACCCGCAGCCCGGCGGGCATGCGCCGGCCGACCACGGCCAGCATGCCCAGGGCGATGGCGGTGTCGGTGGACATCGCCGCGCCCCAGCCCTGCGCCGAGCCGTGCCCCGCGGTTACCGCGAGGTAGATCACGACGGGCACGATCATGCCGCTGACGCCCGCCACGAGCGGCAGCGCGAGCCGCTTGCGGTCGCGCAGTTCCCCCATGTCGAATTCGCGGCGCGCCTCCAGTCCGACGACGAAGAAGAACAGCGCCATCAGTCCGCTGTTCACCCATTCCCGCAGGCCGAGGGAGATGCCGTGGGCGCCGAGCCGGACGGACAGGTGCGTGTGCCAGAACGTCTCGTAGCCGGCCGGTGCGGCGTTCGCCCAGACCAGGGCCGCGAGCGCCGCCGCCATCAGGACGGCGGCGCTTCCGGTCTCGGTCCGCAGGAAGTCGCGCAACGGGGAACGCGTGTCCTTGCCGCATCCGCTCTGGCCCGTGTAGTCAGTGGCTTCCAAAGACATCCTCAGCCGCTCGTCGGTCGTCGTCGTTCATCGGTCAGTAACTCATCGGTCAGTCGTTCATCGGTCAGTCGTCAGTCGATCGGTGCTCGTGCGTCGGTGCTCGTGCCGGCGGTCGGCACGTGGCGCGTCGACATCCAGTACACCGGCAGGCGACGCGCGGTGCCTGCGGAGCCGACGCCACGGAGCGGCCCCGCCACCCCGGTCACACCACGCTCCGGTTCGCACCGCACGACGGTCAGCGCCGCCGGGACGGCCCGCGCGGCACGACCCATGACAGGCGGGCCGCCGGGAACACCTGCTGGTGGAACAACAGCAGGTCCAGGGTTCATCCCCGGGCACACCGACCGGGGCAGCGGGGTCAGCCGGTCTTACGACCCGTGCACCGGGTTCCGGCTGTGCGCCGGGTTCCGGAAGTCCCCTGAGCGGATGCCGAACACGCCTTGTTCGTCTTGATCGTCGGCGGACCTGTACCGGCCGGGCACGCCGCCCACAGGGCCCACGAAGCACTCGTCCGTGCCGGCGGTCGGCCACGGCCTGCCCGGACAGAACACCTGGCGGGCGCCTCAGTCGCGGTGGGCGACCGGCCCGGGGTGGGCGTCGAGCGCATCGAGTACCGCGTCGCCGTTCGCCCTCGCCCACTCGGTCAGCATGTGGATCGGATCGATCAGCGTCGCCCCGAGGGGGGTCAGCTCGTACTCGACGCGGGGCGGCACCTCGGCGTAGGCGTGGCGGCGGATGAGTCCGTGCGCCTCAAGCCGTCGGAGCGTCTGGGTGAGCACCTTGCGGGAGATGCCGCCGATCAGCTCGACCAGCTCGCCGTGGCGCACCGGTCCCTCACTGAGGCCGTAGAGCACGACCACCGTCCACTTGTCGGCGATCAGCTCGACCGCCAGACGCGCCGGACAGTCGGCGAGAAAGACACCACCGGGACCGAAGCCGCTCATGGCGCCAAAGGTACCTGCTGGTTCCTATAGGAAACATAGCCTGGGTTCTCTTCCCCCCTTCAAAAGCCAGGAGAGTCATGCGAGTCATCACCCAGCGGACGCTCGGCGGTCCCGAGGTGCTCACCATCGTGGACGCGCCCGAGCCCCGGCCGCTCCCGACCGAGGTTCTCGTCCGCGTCAAGGCGATCGGGCTGAACCCACTGGAGGCGCGCCTGCGCGCCGGCGAGTTCCCGCTGATCGGCCGGCCGCCGTTCGTCCTCGGCTGGGACATCAGCGGCGTGGTCGAGGAGGCGCCGCAGACGTGGCGGTTCAGGCCCGGCGACGAGGTGTTCGGGATGCCGCTGTTCCCGCGGGCGGCGAGCGCCTACGCCGAGGCCGTGTCGGCACCCGCGCTGCACCTGGCACGCAAGCCGGCGTCACTCTCGCACGTCGAGGCGTCCGCGCTGCCGGTCGTCGGGCTGACGGCGTGGCAGGGCCTCGTCGACCTCGGCGGCGTGACCGAGGGCGACCGCGTCCTGGTCCACGGCGGCGGTGGCGGGGTCGGCCATGTCGCCATCCAGATCGCGAAAGCACTCGGCGCGCATGTGATCACGACCGCCGGCGGGAGCAAGCGGACGTTCGTCGAGGGGCTGGGCGCCGACGAGGTGATCGACTACACGGCGGTCGACTTCACTGAGGCGGTCCGCGACATCGACGTCGTACTCGACACGATCGGAGGCGACACCGTCGAGCGGTCACTCGACGTGCTCCGCCCGGGCGGTCACCTGGTGACGGCGGTCGCCGAGGAGGATGCACGGCTCACCGCCGCGTACGAGGCGGCCGGCCTGCGCTTCAGCGGCATCGCGGTCGACCCCGATCCGGTCGCCCTGCGCGGTCTCGTCGAGCTCGTCGAGCAGGGCAGGCTCCGGGTCCACGTGCAGAAGACGTTCCCGTTCGAGCGCGTCGCCGACGCCCACCGGCTGCTCGACGAGGGCCACCTCCAGGGCAAACTCGTCCTCACCGTCTGATCCTGCCCGCACTACCCGGACTGGGTACGACGGTTCACCGTCGCGCATGGGGACGTGGGCGCCGTGGCCGTACGCGTTCGGGGTGTTGGAGCTGCCGGGAGGGCGGGTGAATCGACGTGGTCGTCGCCTGCGACCGCGCCTCCGACATCGTTGTCGAAAGCGCGGCCTGCCCCGGGCGCGGGCCTACGGGATGCGGCAAGCCCCGAGGGGGCACCGGACGCCGGGGAACGCGGTCGGCCTACGGTGCGTAGACGGCGGCACTGCCGTACAGCTCCCTGGTGAACGCGGAGACGTCGGCGCTGCGATCGGCGCCGTCGAGGTTGTACGTCAGGTAGACGCCGTACCCCTCACTGACCGTGCGGCGGGCGAGGTCGGCGACGGTGCTCTGCGAGGTCCTGCCGATCTCGACGGCCGCTGGCGACAGCTTCGACTTGGGCAGGGCGATGCCGGGGACCTGCCAGCTGCCGTAGTACGGGTTCCAGGCGTAGTCGAACTTGGACGAGACGTCGACGCCGCCGTAGGACAGGCGCGACGCGGCCGGGCCGATGTTGTAGAGGCTGATGATCTTGTCCGGCATGTTGGCGCGCAGTGCCGACACCAGGTACACGAACGAGCTGGCGTTGGGCTGGCCGGTGCCGTTGTTGCCGTACTCGGCGTACTCGTCGTCGAAGTCGATGCCGTCCAGGCCGTACTTGGCCACGGTGTCCGACAGTTGTTTCGCGAACGCCGAAGCCGCCTGCTGGGACGGGAAGTTGGCGAAGCCCGCGCCCTGGTGGTTGCCGAGCACCGAGAGGACGACCTTGATGCCCTTCTGCTGCAACGGCCGTATCTGCGTGGCGGCGTTGTCGAGGACGCGTTGCACGTTCTCGTTGAAGTACAGGGTCGCCGCCTTCGTGCCCGTGTCGTAGTTGATGTTCGCCGCGAAGATCACGGCGACGTCGAAGACGTTGCCGCCGCCGTTGGCGAGGGTGTACTTGCCGACGTTCAGCATGCTGTTGTTGTTCACCTCGACGTACGCCACCGAGGTCGGTCCTTGTTTCGTGGGAGCGGGGGCCGCTGACGCGCCGGACGTGGCGGTCGCGCCGAAGGCGAGGGCCGTGACGGCCGAGAGCGCGAGCACCGCCGTCCGTACTCTGCTCCGCACCAGAGTGAACATCGTTGATCGGTCTCCCATCGCATGGAGCGGCGCCCGCCCTGTCGCAAGCGCCGAGTGGGCCCCCGATTCTTTCCGCTCCCGTGACCGAATCCCCAGAACCGTGCGAGAACTCTTCACCACTCCCACCCACGTGGCTCCCCAACCCGGCGTCTGGGCACGGGAGTTGGGCTCCTCTCCGGCGAACCTCGGGTTCTGCCGATCTCCTACAACCCCACGATCCTGTTCCACCGCTCGGCGAAGCCGACCCGCTCCGCGGAGGTGATGTCGCGGGCGATGGCGAGGCGCCTGCGCAGGGTGCCGTCGGGGAAGATCAGCGGATTGTCGGCCAGCGCCGCCGTGTCCTCGTCCTCGGCGGCGGCGAGCACGTCCCTGGCCGCCGGGACCGGGCAGACGTAGGTGACCCAGGCGGCCGGCTCCGCCGCCACCTCGGGCTCGTAGCAGTGGTCGATCAGGCGCTCGGCGTTGCTCTTGTGGGCGACCGCAGCAACGGGTCGAGGTGCTTCGCCACATGGGGCTGCCGGGCGCGGTCCATCTCCTGGACCCAGCCGAGGCGGACGAACCGCGCGCACATCCAGCCGCTGATGACGATCAGGTCGCGGCCGGTGGACTGATGGTTCATCAGCGCCGGGCTGATCTTGCCGAAGAACTCGTCGTTGTCGTTGATCTCCTCGATGTAGTCGACGGAGATCCCGGTGCGCCTCCCGAAGGTCTCCAGCGTGGGCCGGCGGCTCGGGTCGGTGTCGTCGGTGTCGATGTACAGCGGCAGTTCGACCAGGTCAGCTTCCTGTCGGTGGCGGAGCTGTCCGGCCCGGCGCGGTCGGCGGCCTCGACGTACGCGGCGGGCACCCCGCAGCCGGCCAGGGCGCCGAGCGCGGCGGTGCCACCGAACGCGCGCAGCAGGGAACGGCGGGAGAGCGGGGGCTTCGGCGCACGAGTCGGGGGCACCCGGGCAGCATGGCCGAACCGCGGGGCGCCGGACGATCGACGCCGCGTCGAGCGGGCACCGCCGAACCCGATACGTCGTCGATCCGTCATCTGCGGGCAACCGTCCGGCAATTGACACGAAACGGCCCCGGAGGGCGGGGATGCCCGTCCGGGACCGTACAGGCCCTTCCGGAGCCGTGTGGCGGACCTTCCGCGGCCGTGTGCCGGACGTTCCGGGGCCGTACGACGGACCGTCCACGGCCGTGTGGGAGACCTTCCACGGCCGTGCGGCAAACGTTCCGGGGATCCGGCCGCGGACGGGTCAGCCTTCCAGGGACGTCATGACGTGCTTGATGCGGGTGTAGTCGTCGAACCCGTACGCCGACAGGTCCTTGCCGTAGCCGGACTTCTTGAAGCCGCCGTGCGGCATCTCGGCGACCAGCGGGATGTGGGTGTTGATCCACACGCAGCCGAAGTCGAGCTTCTTGGACATCCGCATGGCACGGGCGTGGTCCTTGGTCCACACGGAGGAGGCGAGGGCGTACTCGACGCCGTTGGCCCACTCGACCGCCTGGTCCTCGTCGGTGAAGGACTGGACGGTGATGACCGGCCCGAAGACCTCGCGCTGGATGATCTCGTCGTCCTGCTTGAGGCCCGAGACGACGGTCGGGGCGTAGAAGTAGCCCTTCTCGCCGACCTGCCGGCCGCCCGTCTCGACCTTGGCGTGGGCGGGCAGGCGCTCGATGAAGCCGGCGACCTGCCGCAGCTGGTTGGGGTTGTTCAGCGGGCCGTAGAGGACGTCCTCGTCGTCCGGCTGCCCGGTCTTGGTGTCGGCGGCGGCCTTGGCCAGCGCGGCGACGAACTCGTCGTGGATGGACTCCTGGACCAGGACGCGGGTCGCGGCGGTGCAGTCCTGGCCGGCGTTGAAGAAGCCCGCCACGGAGATGTCCTCGACGGCCTTCGGGATGTCGGTGTCCTCGAAGACGACGACCGGCGCCTTGCCGCCCAGCTCCAGGTGGACCCGCTTGAGGTCCTTGGACGCGGACTCGGCGACCTGCATGCCGGCGCGCACGGAACCCGTGATGGAGGCCATCGCCGGGACCGGGTGCTCGACCATCAGACGGCCGGTCTCGCGGTCGCCGGTGACGACGTTGAAGACGCCCTTGGGGAGGATCCCCCCGAGGATCTCGGCGATCAGCACGGTGGACGCCGGGGTGGTGTCCGACGGCTTCAGCACGACCGTGTTGCCCGCGGCGATCGCCGGGGCGAACTTCCAGACGGCCATCATCATCGGGTAGTTCCAGGGCGCGACCTGCGCGCAGACGCCGACCGGCTCGCGGCGGACGATGGAGGTCAGGCCCTCCATGTACTCGCCGGCCGAACGGCCCTCCAGCATCCGGGCCGCACCGGCGAAGAACCGGATCTGGTCGACCATCGGCGGGATCTCCTCGGAGCGGGTCAGCCCGACCGGCTTGCCCGTGTTCTCCACCTCGGCCGCGATCAGTTCCTCGGCGCGCTCCTCGAACGCGTCGGCGATCTTCAGGAGGGCCTTCTGCCGCTCGGCGGGCGTGGTGTCGCGCCAGCCGGGGAAGGCCGCGGCGGCGGCCGCCATCGCGGCGTCCACGTCCGCCTGGCCGGACAGCGGCGCGGTCGCGTACGCCTCGCCCGTCACGGGGTTGACCACGTCGGTGGTCCGTCCGTCTGCGGCGTCCCGGAACTCACCGTCGACGTAATTGCGGAGCTTGCGCAGCCGCGCCTGCTCGGTGCTCACTGCCGGCCTCCTGTCGGGTCAGAACTGTCCAATCACTGAGACACCCACCCTAATCCGGGAGCCGACGTTTTCAACACCCCCGTTCGGGCTACGGCTGCGAAATCCGCAAGTCTCGACCATGCAAACAACGAATTTCATCGATAGTGCCTTGCGGAACTGTCGAGACGTCGTGCACAGTGAGACCGTGGCCAGTCGAAGCGCAGACCAGAAGGGCTCGCCCCGCGAGTCCCGGAACGGCACCCCGCACCTGGATGCCGTCTCCCTCGCCATCATCGAGCAGCTCCAGGAGGACGGCCGCCGGCCCTACGCCGCCATCGGCAAGGCCGTGGGCCTCTCCGAGGCGGCCGTGCGCCAGCGCGTCCAGAAACTGCTCGACCAGGGCGTCATGCAGATCGTCGCCGTCACGGACCCGCTCACCGTGGGCTTCCGCCGGCAGGCGATGGTCGGCATCAACGTCGAGGGCGATGTCGAGTCCGCGGCCGACGCGCTGACCGCCATGCCGGAGGTCGAGTACGTGGTGATGGCCGCGGGCTCGTTCGACATCCTCGCCGAGATCGTCTGCGAGGACGACGACCACCTGCTGGACGTCATCAACAGACGCATCCGGGCCCTGCCCGGCGTGCGCTCCACCGAGAGTTTCGTCTATCTGAAGCTCAAGAAGCAGACCTACATGTGGGGAACCCGATAACCGTGAGCACAAAGGACCTGAGCCGCAGCGCGTACGACCACCTGTGGATGCACTTCACCCGCATGTCCTCCTACGAGAACGCGCCCGTCCCCACCATCGTCCGGGGCGAGGGCACCTACATCTACGACGACAAGGGCAAGCGCTACCTCGACGGTCTCGCCGGGCTGTTCGTGGTCCAGGCCGGCCACGGCCGTACGGAACTCGCCGAGACCGCCTTCAAGCAGGCCCAGGAGCTGGCGTTCTTCCCGGTGTGGTCCTACGCCCACCCGAAAGCCGTGGAGCTGGCCGAGCGCCTGGCCGGCCACGCGCCGGGGGATCTGAACAAGGTCTTCTTCACCACCGGCGGCGGCGAGGCCGTCGAGACCGCCTGGAAGCTCGCCAAGCAGTACTTCAAGCTGACCGGCAAGCCCACCAAGCACAAGGTCATCTCCCGCGCGGTGGCCTACCACGGCACCCCGCAGGGCGCCCTGTCCATCACCGGCCTGCCCGGCCTGAAGGCCCCGTTCGAGCCGCTGGTGCCGGGCGCGCACAAGGTCCCGAACACCAACATCTACCGGGCGCCGATCCACGGTGACGACCCGGAGGCGTTCGGCCGCTGGGCCGCCGACCAGATCGAGCAGCAGATCCTCTTCGAGGGCCCGGAGACCGTCGCCGCGGTCTTCCTGGAGCCGGTGCAGAACGCCGGCGGCTGCTTCCCGCCGCCGCCCGGCTACTTCCAGCGGGTGCGCGAGATCTGCGACCAGTACGACGTGCTGCTCGTCTCCGACGAGGTCATCTGCGCCTTCGGCCGCCTCGGCACCATGTTCGCCTGCGACAAGTTCGGCTACGTACCGGACATGATCACCTGCGCCAAGGGCATGACCTCGGGCTACTCCCCCATCGGCGCCTGCATCGTCTCCGACCGCCTGGCCGAGCCGTTCTACCAGGGCGACAACATGTTCCTGCACGGCTACACCTTCGGCGGCCACCCGGTCTCCGCCGCGGTGGGCCTCGCCAACCTCGACCTGTTCGAGCGCGAGGGCCTCAACCAGCATGTGCTGGACAACGAGAGCGCCTTCCTGACCACCCTGCAGAAGCTGTACGACCTGCCGATCGTCGGCGACGTCCGCGGCAACGGCTTCTTCTACGGCATCGAACTGGTCAAGGACAAGGCCACCAAGGAGACCTTCGACGAGGAGGAGACCGAGCGCGTCCTGTACGGCTTCCTCTCCAAGGCCCTCTTCGACAACGGCCTGTACTGCCGGGCCGACGACCGCGGCGACCCGGTCGTCCAGCTCGCCCCGCCGCTCATCTCCGACCAGGCGACCTTCGACGAGATCGAACAGATCCTGCGCGCGACGCTGACCGAGGCGTGGACCAAGCTCTGACCCCTGGCCCGGCCGTACGCCCGCGCCCGGCCCCGCACCGCTGATCAGCTGATCGACACCGGCCCCGGAGCCGTCCGTTCGAGTGAGAACGGCGGTCCGGGGCCGTGTGCTGTCCGGCCGGCCGGCGGCGGCTGCCTAGCGTGCCAGTGACCGATCGGCCCTGCCTTCGTTCCCCCGGAAGAGGGATAAAGCGCCGGGAAAGCCGGGAAACACGGACCAGAACCGAGGTGTACGCCCATGGAGGCCCCGCCCGACAACGACGTGCTCTGGGCACGGTCCCTGCACTTCACCCATGCCGACGGCTCGCCCGCCCTGGGCGGTGTCTCGCTCGGCGTGCGGGAGGGCGAGATCCTCGCCGTCAGCGGACCCCGCGGCAGCGGCAAGACGACCCTGCTGCGCTGCCTGTCCGGGCTGCTGCCGATCCGGCACGGCGAGATCTGGTTCAACAGCACGCCCGTGCACACCCTGCGCCCGATGGCCCGGGAGCGCCTGCGCCGCGACCGGTTCGGCTGGATCGACCCGGTACCGGCCCTGGTCCCCGAACTGACCGTCTGGGAGAACACCGCGCTGCCCCTGATGCTGCGCGGCACCAGCCGCCGCCGGGCCAAGACCACCGCCCTGGAGTGGCTGGACCGGCTGGACGTCGGCGACCGGTCCCGCAGCCATCCGCACGAGCTGCGGCAGGCCGAACGCCAGCGCGTCTCGATCGCCCGGGCGCTCGCCCCGGCCCCCACGGTGCTGTTCGCGGACGAGCCCACGGCCCCCCTGTACCGCGCGGACCGCGCCCATGTGCTGCGTACGCTGACGACGGCCGCCCGCTCGCACGGCATCACGGTCCTGCTGGCCACGCACGACGCGGAGACGGCGGCCCTCGCCGACCGCACGGTGGCGCTGCTGGACGGGCGGTGCGTGACGACCGTGCACCTGCCCCCGGCCACCGAGTCGGAAGGCCGGGCCGCGTGCTCGCTCTCCGTCTGACCCGCGCTGCCCGCCCCCTGGTCCAGCTGCGCCGCCTGCTGGTGGCGGCCGCCGCGGCGGGCACGGGCTTCCTCCTGCTGAGCGCCCTCGGCTACGCGCTGGGACACCCCGAACAGCCGACGGAGGCGGCGACCCGGCTGGCCTGGTGCGCGGTGCCGCTGGCCGCCACCGTCCACTTCGCGGTGGCGGTCGCCCGCACCGACCCGGGCACCAAGCCCCGCCCGGGGCTCTCGGCCCTCGGCCTGGGCCCGGCCCGGCTGATGGCGATCTCGGTCCTGTCGACGGCCCTGTCCTGCACGCTGGGCTCGCTGGTGGCCCTCTTCGCCTTCCTCCATCTGCGCGGCGACCTCACGGGCACGCCCTTCGACGGAGCGGCGGCGACGTTCCTGGCCGCGGGCGAGCCACTGCCGGTGCCGGCCGCCCTCACCCTCCTGACGCTGGTCCCGGTGATCGCGTCGGGCACGGTGGCGCTGGTCCTGCGGCCCCGGGACGCCCGCCCCGCGACGCGCGGCGCGGCCTGGACGTACGGCCGCTTCGGCTCCTACGGCCGGGCGCGCTCGCCCGAGTCCCTGGGGACGCACACCGGGTTCACCGCGCACGTGCGGGACGCCGCCGCCCGCCCGGCCACCGGGACCCGGATCGTCGCCGCCGTGCCCGTCCCGCAGAAAACGGTGCCGGTCCCGCAGCGGGGCGACACCGGGCAGACGCTCGGCCGCAACGGTGAGCCGACGGCGTCAGCGGACGGCGCACCGGACTCCGCCCCGGCCGACGGGACGACGGACCCGGGCGTCGGCTGGAGCGCGGCCCTCGCCGATCCGCGCCGTGCCCCGGCCGGCTTTCCCTGGGGCATCGCGGTCCTCGCCGTCGGCCTGGCCGTGGAGGCGTACGCCGGGTTCTCCGCCGCGCCCGGCCCGGTACTCCCGGGTGTACTGACCGGCTGGGCGCTGGCCGCGGTCGGCCTGGTCCTCGCCGCGCCGGGCCTCACCCATCTGTGCGGCCGGCTGCTCCAGGCGGTCCGGCCGGGCGCGCTGCGGCTGCTGGCCGGCCGGGCGCTGATGGCGGAGGCCGTCCGTCTCGGCCGTCCGCTCGGCGTGGTGTGCGTGGTCGTCTCGGGCGCCCTCGCCATGACCGCCTTCAGCTCCGAGAGCACCGCGCCCTACGGCCAACTCACCGCCTTCGGCGTCCTGCTGGTCATCGGCTGCACCATGGGAACCCTGCTGACGGCGGCCGTGGAGGCCCGGCAGTCCCGCGCCGACACCGTCGCCGCCCTGCTGCGCCTCGGCGCCCGCGCGACCCTGCTGCGCGCCGCCGCCGCGCTGCGTGCGGGCGCGCTGCTCGCCCTGTTCGGCCCGCTCACCGTGGTGGTGGCCTACCTGGTGGTGCTCCCGCTGGACAGCTGAACCGGCCGGCCCGGCAGCAGAACCAGCCCGGCCGGTGAACCGGACGGGCGGCTGAACCGGGCCGACCGTCGGCCCCTCCGCACCGGAGCGCCACCGGAGCACATCCGCACAGCAGTACGAAAAAAGTCCGTGGCCCGCCGATGAGTTCCCCGGCGGTCCCCGGTCTGCCCTTCGAACAGTACGAACCCGAGGGGAGAGGCCCCATGTACCAGCAGATGATCTTCGTGAACCTGGCCACCGACGACGTCGAGGCGTCGAAGAGGTTCTTCACGGCGCTCGGCTACCCGATCAACCCGCAGTTCTCCACGGACGACTGCGCCTGCGTCGTGATCAGCGACACCATCGTCGCGATGCTGCTCAGCAAGCAGCGCTACGCGGACTTCACGAAGAAGGAGATCGCGGACTCGACGAAGACCAGCGAGACGCTGATCTGCCTGAGCGCCGAAAGCCGCGCGAGCGTCGACGAGTTGGTCGACAAGGCGATCGCGGCGGGCGGCACGGCGGCCGGTGAGACCCAGGACCAGGGCTTCATGTACGGCCGCGCCTTCGACGACCTCGACGGCCACACCTGGGAGGTCATGTGGATGGACCCGGCGGCGGTGCAGGGCTGAGCCGGCCCGGCGCCGAGGCGGTGCGGCGTCGAGAGCTGAGGCGGTGCGGAGTTGAGAGTCGAGGCAGCGCGGAGTTGAGAGTCGAGGCAGCGCGGAGTTGAGAGTCGAGTCAGCGCGGAGTTGAGAGTCGAGGCGGTGCAGGGCTGAGGCGGTGCGGGGCTGAGACCGTGCCCGGCCGAGCGGGCCGGGCCGGCTCCCGAGGCATCGAAACGTCCCGGGAGTTAACAACACGGTAAAGCCAACACCGGTGGGGGGCATATGCGTTGACACTGCTTATGGAACACTTATAGACCTGTGATTCTCCTGGGGATGGTGAAGCTGTCTTCACAATCGCTTCATCTGCCCCCCAAGCCCCCCCGCAGATGCACTCTGTAAAGGACAAACGTGTCCATAACACGCCGCAGCGCACGTCGTTCCGTGCGCATTCTGGGTGTTGCCTCCGCGACTGTCGCGCTCGCGCTGGGCGTCAGCAACTCCGCTTTCGCGTGCAACATCAGTGAGTTCGACGCCAAGGCCGACTGTGACGGCACCAACGGTGTCATCGTCGTCACCGACAAGGACGCCTCCGGCACGCCGGTCACCATCTCCGTGTTCCTGAAGAACAACGGTACCGACGAGCAGGTCGGCGAGTCTCAGGAGCTCACGGGCTCCCGCGAGGGCACCACCGCCACGTTCACCGCGGACTGGAAGCCGAACGCGACCTACCGGGTGCACGTCAAGGGCGGACCGGTCGACGAGGACATCAAGCCCGACCTCGTCACCCCGTCCACGGCCTGCAAGACCGAGGAGACCCCGACCCCGACCACGACCCCCTCGGAGACCAGCCCGGCTCCGTCGGAGTCCGAGTCGACGCCGGCGGAGACCCCGACCCCGTCGGCCTCGGAGAGCAGCAGCACCGCCCCGGCGGGTACGTCGAGCAACGCGCCGTCCCCGGCGGCCGGTGACTCGAACCTCGCCGAGACCGGTGCGAACTCCAACACCACTCTGATCGCCGGTATCGCCGCCGCCTTCGTCGTCGTCGGCGGTGGCGCGGTGTTCTTCGGCATGCGCCGCCGCGGGGCCAACAGCAACCGCTGACGCCTCACTCCGGCACACGCCGTGGCCCGTCCCCGCACCGCGGGGGCGGGCCGCGGTCGTTCAGCCGAACGTGGCCCGCTCCAGCCAGAAGTCCAGCACCTCCCGCTCGCCGATGACCTCCAACTCCGGTCCGGTCGGCGGGATACGGGTGTAGAAGGCGAGCAGGACCGAGGTGAGCGGACCGCGCAGCGCGACCGTCGCCTTCTCATGACCGCGGCGCCAGGCGACACCCTCGTCGGTCAGCTCGACGAACCACTCGGCGTTCAGCTCGGGCGGGGTGTCGGTGGCGTGCAGATGGATGCTGCGGCCCGGCCCGCGCAGTTCCCCGGCCTCCTTCCGCAGCCCCGAGCGCTGCACCAACTCGATGATCTGCAACCACTCGTCGATCGCGTCGGCGGCCACGTCCGGGGCGACGTCGTAGGGCAGTCCGGCAGCGAGCGCGGCATCGGCCCGGTGGATGGTGATCTCGTGGGTCATCCGGCGGGCCCAGAAGCCGGCGTCGCGGATTCCGGCCCAGGTCCACACCTTCGTGTCCGGCCCGGCCTCGCGCAGGGTGTCGACGAGCAGCCGGCCGGTCTCCGCGAGCCAGGCGTCCAGCGCCGCGGCGTCACCGCGCGCCTCGGGCCGCCCGGCGTGGGGGACCCGCTCCGCGGGGATGTTCTCCTGGGCCCGGGTCCTGACCAGCACTTCCACCCAGCGCAGAGCACCGCCCAGGTGCCGCAGCAGGTCCTCCAGCGACCAGTCCGGGCAGGTGGGCACGGTGGCGGACAGATCGGCGCCGGAGGTGACCACGGCCCTCAACTGCCCGATCTGGTGGGCGATCTCGTCGCAGCAGCGGTCATGCGTGAGGAGCGTCATGCCCCGACGTTACGGCCTCGCGGTCATCCCAGCACGACGATTTCCGCCGGATCGAACTCCACCCCCACCTCGTCCCCCGTCTCCGGCGCCGTCCGCAGCGCGCACGCCGCCTCAAGACGCGGGCCGTCCCCCGGCTGGAGGCGCACGGCCACATGGGTGCCCTTGAAGGTGCGCGCGGTCACCGTGGCGCGCAGACCCTCGCCGGCCGGTCCGAGCCGCACTCCGGCGGGGCGTACCAGCAGCGTGCGCCGGCCCTGGGGCGCGGGCTCGGGTACCGGGAGCTTCCCCCACGGGGTGACCGCCACCGCTCCGGTGATCTCCGCGCCGACGACGTTCTCGAAGCCGAGGAAGCGGGCCACGAACTCGTCCGCGGGCCGCTGCCACACCTCAAGGGGCGTACCGGACTGGGCGATCCGGCCGTCCCGCATCACCACCACCCGGTCGGCCAGCGCGAACGCCTCGCCCTGGTCGTGGGTGACGGCGAGCACCGTGGTGCCCAACCGGTCGAACAGCTCCCGCAGTTCGACCACGAGCCGTTCCCGCAGCGACCGGTCGAGCTGCCCGAGCGGTTCGTCCAGCATCAGCAGCCGCGGCCGGGGTGCGAGGGCCCGGGCGAGCGCCACCCGCTGCTGCTCGCCTCCGGAGAGCCGGGCCACGGCCCGCCGGGCGGCCCCCGGCAGCCCCACCAGGTCCAGCAACTCCGCCACCGCGGTCCGCTGCCGGTCCTTCGACGCGCCGCGCATCCGCAGCCCGAACGCCACGTTGCCGCCCACGTCCCGCTGCGGGAACAGCTGGTGGTCCTGGAACATCAGCCCGACCTCGCGCCGGTGCGCGGGTACGCCCGTCTGGTCCCGCCCGTCGAGCGCCACCCGCCCCGAGTCCAGGGGCTGAAGTCCGGCCACCGCCCGCAGCAGCGTCGACTTGCCGCTGCCGCTGGGCCCGAGCACACAGACGATCTCGTGCTCGGCGACCGCCAGATCGACGGCGTCGAGCACGGCCCGCCCGCCGAGGCGCACGGTCGCGGACGTGAGGCTCAAGAGCATCAGAACTCCCCGGTCCGGTCGACCGGGATCCCCCCGGTCGCCTCTGTTCGAGACGGGAGGTGCAGGCGTTCCAGCACCAGCAGGGACACCGCGCACACCACCATGAGAATCGTGGAAAGGGCCATCGCCTGGCCGTAGTTGAGGTCGCCCGGCCGGCCGAGCAGCCGGGCCACGGCGACCGGCAGCGTGGGGTTGTCGGGCCGCGCGATGAACACGGTCGCGCCGAACTCCCCGAGCGAGACGGCGAACGCGAATCCGGCCGCGATCAGCAGCGCCCGCCGCACCAGCGGCAGGTCGACCTCGCGCCACACCCGCCAGGGCGACGCCCCGAGCACGGCCGCCGCCTCCCTGAGCCGCCCGTCGACGGCCCGCAGCACCGGCAGCATGGTCCGTACGACGAAGGGCACGCCGACCAGCGCCTGGGCGAGCGGCACGAGGATCCAGGACTGCCGCAGGTCGAGCGGCGGCTTGTCCAGCGCGATCAGGAAACCGAAACCGACGGTCACGGCGGACACGCCGAGCGGCAGCATCAGCAGCGCGTCGAAGCCCCGTACGATCCGGCCGGCGCCGCGGGCGAGGGCCGCGGCGGCGAGGGAGCCGATCAGCACCGCGATGGCGGTGGCGACGACGGCGTAGCGCAGGGAGTTGCCGACCGCGGCGATCGGCGCCACCAGGAACGTACCGCCGTCCGCACGGGTCAGCGCCCGGTAGTAGCCGAGGCCGGGAGCGGCGAGGGAGCGCTGCACCAGCACCCCGAGCGGCAGCAGCACGAGTACGGCGACGGTGGCCAGGACACCGCCGAGCATCGCCCACTGGCCCGCCCCGCGCGGCCGGCGTGCCGTCAGCGACGCGTCGACCAGGCGCAGCGTGCTCTCCCGCCGCCGTACCGTCCAGGCGTGCACGGCGAGGATCACGCCGACCGCCGCGAACTGGACCAGGGTGAGGACCGCGGCCGTGGACAGGTCGAAGATCTGGGACGTCTCCCGGTAGATCTCCACTTCGAGCGTGGCGAAGGTGGGGCCGCCGAGGATCTGCACCACGCCGAAGGAGGTGAAGGTGAACAGGAACACCATCAGCGCGGCGGCGGCCACCGCCGGGGCCAGCGCCGGCCGGGTCACCGTGCGCCAGGCGGTCAGGGGCGACGCGCCCAGCATCCGCGCGGCCTCCTCCTGGCGCGGGTCGAGCCCGGACCACAGTCCGCCGACCGTGCGGACGACGACGGCGTAGTTGAAGAAGACGTGCGCGAGCAGGATCGCCCAGACGGTGGTGTCCAGCCGCACGCCCCACAGGTCGTCGAGGAGGCCGCCACGCCCGACGAGGGCGAGGAAGGCGGTGCCGACGACGACGGTCGGCAGCACGAACGGCACGGTGACCACGGCCCGCAGGACCCGTTTGCCCGGGAAGTCGAAGCGGGCGAAGACGTACGCGCCGGGCAGCGCGACCAGCAGGGTGAGCGCGGTGGAGGCGAGCGCCTGCCAGGTGGTGAACCACAGCACGTGCCGGATGTCGGAACGGGCCACGACGTCCGCGATCCGTCCCAGCCGCCAGGCGCCGTCCGGTTTCAGACCGCGGGCGACGATCGCGGCCACCGGCCAGGCGAAGAACACGGCGAAGAACGCGACGGGTCCGGCCAGCAGCGCGAGCCGCACCAGGTTCCCGGTGCCGTGCCGCCCGCGCGGGAGGGAACCGGCCGCCTCCGCCGGCCCGGTCCCCTCGTCCGCCCCGGTCAGTTCAGTACGAGTGAGGTCCACGACTTGACCCACTGGTCACGGTCGGCGGCGATCCGGTCGGGCGCCATGGTCTCGGGGTCCTTGGCCTGCGGGCCGTACTTCTCGAACTCCTGCGGCACCGCGGCATCCGTGCGCACCGGGTAGACGAACATGTTCAGCGGCATGTCCTCCTGGAACTCCTTGCCGGTCAGGAAGTCCAGGAACGCCTTGCCGCCCGCGCTGTTGCGGGCACCCGAGAGCAGTCCGGCGTACTCGATCTGCCGGAAGCAGGTTCCGGCGGCCACTCCGGTGGGCGCGGTGGCCGGTTTCGGGTCGGCGTAGACGACCTCGGCGGGCGGCGAGGAGGCGTACGACACGACGAGCGGCCGGTCGCCGCCCGCCTTCCTGCCGCCGGCCGAGCCGGAGAACTCCTCGTCGTACGCCTGCTCCCAGCCGTCGACCACCTTGACGCCGTTGGCCTTGAGCTTCTTCCAGTACGCGCTCCAGCCGGCGTCGCCGTACTTCGCGGCGGTGCCGAGCAGAAAGCCGAGGCCGGGCGAGGAGGTGGCGGCGTTCTCGGTGACGAGCAGGTTCTTGTACTGGGGTTCGACCAGGTCGTCGAAGGTCTGCGGCGGGGCCAGCCGGTGCCGCTCGAAGTACGCCTTGTCGTAGTTGACGCAGATGTCACCGGTGTCGATGGGCGTGACCCGGTGCCCGGACGCGCCGTCCCGGTACTCGGGTTCGATCCGGTCGTAGTCCTTCGGCTGGTACGACTGGAACAGCCCGTTGTCGAGGGCACGCGACAGCAGGGTGTTGTCGACGCCGAAGAAGACGTCGCCCTGCGGGTTGTCCTTGGTCAGGATCGCCTTGTTGACGGCCTGCCCGGCGTCGCCGTCCTTGAGGACCCTGACGGTGTAACCGGACTGCTTCTCGAAGTCCTTGAGCACGTTCTTCGAGACCGCCCACGAATCGTGGCTGACGAGGGTGACCGTCTTGGCGTCGGCGCCCCCGTCGTTCGTGGACCCGCACGCGGACAGCGTGACCAGGCCGAGCCCGACCACGACGGCCACGAAGGTCTTGGTGTGCAACTGGATTCCTCCTGGGGTTGACCAGGAAGAGACGCGGCCCTGCCCGGACCGTACGAGGCAGGTCCGGGCAGGGCGCAACAGCTTGAGTGAGGACCGATCTCCCTACCCAGAATGACCTGGGCGAGGTTCGGAGGGTCTGCGGCCGGTGTGCCGCACTCTCAGCGCTGTGGCGCTCCCCTGTCGGAATATTCGGAATGTTCGGAACACGAGGTTCGCGATATGACGTTATGACCGGGCTCAGACTACCGTCCGGCTACCGCTCGGTGGCAGCCAGCTGACCGCAGGCGCCGTCGATCTCCTGCCCGCGGGTGTCCCGGATGGTCACCGGCACCCCGTGCGCCTCGATGGCCGCCACGAAGGCCCGCTCGTCCTCGGGCCTGGAGGCGGTCCACTTGGAGCCCGGCGTCGGGTTGAGCGGGATGAGGTTGACGTGCACGGGCTTGCCCTTGAGCAGCCGGCCGAGCCGGTCGCCCCGCCACGCCTGGTCGTTGATGTCGCGGATCAGCGCGTACTCGATGGACAGCCGGCGCCCGGACCTGGCGGCGTACTCCAGACCGGCGTCCAGCACCTCGCGCACCTTCCACCGCGTGTTCACGGGGACGAGGGTGTCGCGCAGTTCGTCGTCGGGCGCGTGCAGGGAGATCGCGAGGCGGCACTTGAAGCCCTCGTCGGCGAACCGGTGGATGGCCGGGACGAGTCCGACGGTCGAGACGGTGATGCCGCGCTGGGACAGCCCGAGCCCGTCCGGCTCGGGGTCGGTGAGCGCCCGGATCGCGCCCACGACCCGCTTGTAGTTGGCGAGCGGCTCGCCCATGCCCATGAACACGATGTTGGACAGCCGCGCCGGGCCGCCGGGCACCTCGCCGTCCCTGAGGGCCCGCATCCCGTCCACGATCTGGTGCACGATCTCGGCGGTCGACAGGTTCCGGTCGAGACCGGCCTGCCCGGTGGCGCAGAAGGGGCAGTTCATCCCGCAGCCGGCCTGCGAGCTGATGCACATCGTCACCCGGTCCGGATACCGCATCAGCACCGACTCGACGAGCGTCCCGTCGAACAGCCGCCACAGCGTCTTGCGCGTGGTTCCCTCGTCGGTCGACAGATGCCGTACGACCGTCATCAGCTCGGGGAACAACGCCTCCCGCAGCCGGCCGCGGGAGGCCGCGGGAATGTCGGTCCACTGCTCGGGGTCGTGCGCGTACCGCGCGAAGTAGTGCTGCGAGAGCTGCTTCGCCCGGAACGGCTTCTCGCCGATCGCGGCGACGGCCTCCTTGCGTTCGGCGGGCGAGAGATCAGCGAGATGCCGCGGCGGCCGCTGGGCGCCGCGGGGGGCTGTGAAGGTGAGTTCTCCGGGTTTAGGCATGGCCGTACCAGTGTCGCAGATCCACTCGGGTGACCTGCGGCGGAAAGCCCGCGCGGTGGTCGTTGTCTGTCGTTCCCGGTCGCTGTCGGCCGCCCTCGGACGGCCCACAGACGGCCCGGCGGAAGCGATGCTAGGCACTGCCCGCACGCCTGTGACCTGCATTTTCCGAGCCTGGCCAAGGGCATGGGACATCCTTCCACGACGGGCCGTCTGTCGGCCCGGCCCATGCTGGCGGTAGCGTCGGCCCCATGATGTCGGGCGACGGAGACACCCAGGGCAGCGTGACGCCGTTCACGGCGGAGGCCGCGGAAGACGTGCTCAGGGAGGCATGCCGGCAGGCTGGGCTCGATCCGGCGGGTGCCGAGCTGCTGAGGCTCGGGTCAAACGCCGTGTACCGGCTCGCCCACTCCCCCGTCATCGTCCGCATCGCACGTAACCCTGACGCTCTGCTGGAGATGGACCGGGCTGTAGGCGTGGCCCGCTGGCTGGCGGAGCACGACTTTCCTGCCGCCCGTGTACTGCCCGGCGTCCGGCAACCGCTCGTGATTGGGGGCAGAGTCGTCACCTACTGGGAGAGCGCCCAGGATCGCGAAGAGTACGCGACCGTCACCGAGCTGGGCGACCTCCTCCGCCGTCTGCACTGGCTCGAAGAATCGCAGTCACTCGGTCTCCCCTACTACGACCCGATGGCCAAGGTGACGGCAAGCCTCCGGGAACTGAACGGCGTCACGGACGAGGACCGGGCGTTCTTGGCGGAGCGAGCCGAAAAGCTCGGTAAGGAGTACGACCGGTTGGATTTCGTGCTCCCCTTCGGGATGATCCACGGGGACGCGAGCATCGGAAACATCCTCCGCCACCGGAACGGCCAAGCGATCCTGAGCGACCTCGACGGCTTCACCCTGGCTCCGCGCGAGTGGGATCTCATCCAGACGGCGATCTTCTACGACCGGTACGGCTGGCACGATCGATCACAGTACGAAGGGTTCGTTCACCACTACGGGTTCGACGTCATGAACTGGCCGGGCTACAAGGTGCTGGGCGACATCCGTGAACTCATGATGACGCTCTGGATGGGGCACCAGGGCGCCGCGAGCGAGCGGGCCGCGGAGGAGTTCCTGCACCGTGTGGCCGAGATTAGGAGTGGGGATGGGCGGCACGACTGGCAGCCTATGTAGGTTCTTGCCGAGTCTCTTTCCACGGTTCCCGGTGAGGATCTCAATCATGGTGAGCTGAGCAGCGTGACCAATGCCGGAGCTATCTGCTGATTCCAGGGCCACCGCGCGATCACGGCTGAGAGGGAATCGAGATCTTGGGCCGAAACGGGTCTGTGGCGCGCCACAGCCTGTGTTCCCTGGCCTGCTCATGGAAGTCTCGAACAGCAGGCATGTCGCCAAATCGCCCGAGGTGCTGTCGAAACTCGCCGAGGTAGGCCACGCAGCGCGCGGACTTGAGCTGTTCACCAAGATCCAGGGCATCGAGCGCCACACGGCACGCCTCTTCCGGCTCTCCCGCGTGTAGGTGGGCATCCGCCAGGACCATGGTCACGAAGAAGTCGCTTCGGACGTGGCTGCCGCTCATGGCCTTCTCGGCGTGCGCCACGGCCTGACGGGCGCTCCTTACGTCGCGGAAGCAGTGAGCGGACTCGGCTGCAAGTTCAGCTTGATCGAAGTACGTGATCCACTCGGGCTCGTCGTCACTGTTCACGCTCTCCAGCGCCTTGGCCGACGCCGCAAGAGCAAGTTCGCAAGCCCGCTCATCGCCCGTACGGGCAAGGGCGCGAGCCTCCATCGCGTGGAACTGAGCCCGGAGGGTGGGAGTTGCCACGCCCGAGATGCCCATGAGAGCGCCGCGTGCCAGCGTGGCACCGTGTGTGAAGTGGCCGAGGAAGGTTGCCTGATGACTCATGGCTGACAGGATGCTGCCGGCCAACCGGCGGTCGTTGGCGTCCTGGGCGAGGCGGAGCGCCTGGAGGAAGTACCGCTGAGCAAGGCCGTGGTGGCAGGCGTCATACGACATCCACCCGGCGAGGAGCGTTGCCTCAGCAGTGGTGGAGAACAGCGCGCGTCCCACCGGTTCCGTGTACTGGCCGGCGAGCAGCGGCGCGACCTCACGGCTGAGGTACTGGATCACGGAGTGACGGGCATGGTCGCCGCCGAACCGGTCGTCGAGCTGGGCGAACATGTCGCTGGTGGACTTGACCATCTGCACGTCAGCGAGCCCGACACGCGGGCCGTTGGCCGGCTGCGTCGCCGGGAAGGACGGCTCAGGGGCCACCAGCCACCGAAGCGATGCCTCATTCCACGCGGGCTCGGACGGCTCGGCCTGAATCAGAGGTTCGTAGCCGTTGAGATCGGCACGCCAGAGCCGGTCGATATTGCCGATCGCCGCTTCTGGACTCGCGGGATAGCTGGTGTCGAGAAGTGTCGCGTCCTGGCCGGTGATGTGGTTGAGCCCCAGCTCTGCGGCGGTCAACCCCAGCGCCTCGCAGAGCAACGGGCCGTAGAACTCGTCCGGAACGCTGTGGCCGTTCTCCCAACTGGCAATGCGTCGCTTCACGCTGGCGTCGGCGGGAAGTTGGTGCCCGTGCCGGGCCGCGATGCGTCGCAGCTCGTTGACCAGGCGCGGCTGGCTCCAGCCGCGTTTCTTGCGAGCCTCGCGGAGAAGAGTGCCCACCGCTTGGACTGTGCCCGTAGTCCTCGCCTCCCCGTAATTCGAGTACGGCCGCAGTGTCGTTCGGATTCCCCCTGATGGACGCGGTCAAAGCTCCCGCCGCTCAGGAGAACTTGGAGACTACGTCACCACGGTGACAGGGGATGACGCGATGGTCCGTTACTCGTCATCCCCCGTCACCTCTCGTCATCTGCCCAGCTCAAGGCCGAGTGGCCGACGCTGGTCACACAGCGGCTGACGGGCCGCTGAAAGCCGGTAGGGGTGAGATGACGTGCAGAGGATGACGCGGCGAGGCATCCAATGGCTGTCCGCTGTGGCAGAGGACCCGGAACTGTGCAGGGCGCGCTGGGCGGACGATCCACGGAGGCCGTTCACGCTGCCGACGGGCCGTCTCTTCGATGTCGTGGTGACCAGCCAGCGAATCGGCATGGAAACGTTCGACCAGTTGGAGCGGCAGAACATGCCGGTCGGCCCTGCGGTAATCGACTATGCCGCGAAGCGGACGGGCTTCTTCCTCCCCACGCGGTCTCACGCAAGGTTCACTCGCGCGCTGGCAGGGGAGACCGACATCCCGCCCGAGTACAGGTACCTGGAACACGGCTCGTACATCGTGGTGCCCGGTCCCTTCCCGCTCTCCGGTGACCGCTACCAGTGGCTGAATGCTCCCCTCCGCAGGCCCGAGGCTTCGCCGCTGCGGACCGTCGCCCTGGCCGTCATGCTCGTTGCTGCCGCCGACACCCTGGCCCGAGCTGACCGGTACGGAGAGCAGTACCCGAACGTGCAGGCCGCCTACGCGAAGGACGTCCAGACGGAGGCGCCTCATGTCCTCTGAACACGACTCGTACGACGCCGCCAACTGGAACCCCATCGAGACCGACGAGTGGTACGCCGCACGCAACGCGACAACGGCTCTGCGCGACGTGCTCACCGCGGCCGGCATGACTCGGGACTTCCCGTACCTCCGGGCGGAACTCAACGCCTTCGGACAGGGACTCATCGAATTGGGCCGGGTGTCACCGGAAACCGCTGAGCGCTTGGCCGAGCTGCTTCGGCGCGCGATCGAGTGCCGCCGTGACCTGTCGGGCGCAGGCAGCACAAGCGGCCGTAAGACGAACTAACCCACGTGCATTGGAGTGATCGAGCGATGGATCCGCGACGGGTGATTGCAAGGCGTGCGGAGGATCTGGCACCGGCAGTGCCGTATGTACGCGGCTGGGCCGAGGCCAAGCGCGCGACTGACGCGCTGGCCGAGCAACTTCACGCGCTCGGCATGGACTCCGACTTTCTTAGTCTGAAAGCCGACGTGAATGTGTACGGCGACGGGCTCGTCTGCCTGGGCCCGATCCGCCCCACGACGGCGCAACTTCTCGCCGAAGCCATCGCAACGGGCCTGGCTCTGGAAATGGCTGCCTCGGACACGGGTTTCCCGGACGCTTCGGCGGCCTGAGGGCCGACTCTGATCAGCCGTAATTACCGGAGCGTCGGCCGTCCGGTCATCACGGAATTCTTCGCGCAGCCAGCACAGGAGAGCGTCCATGCTGAGGTCCGTCTTCGCTGAAGACTTACAGGCGGGCGGGCAGTGCACCACCTATTCGTGCTGGGCCGCCGCCTATCCCCTGCATGAGGTCCGTTCCATCGGGCTGGGGTCATGGGGCGGCACAACTCCCCGACTGGCGCTGCGCTGGCTTCGAGAACGTACGAGTCACATCACGGACCAGCTCGACACCGAATATGCGCAATCAGGCCGTCAGTGGCTCATCGACGAACCGGAGCATGAGCGAGCACTCGCCTATCTGGTCACGGGAACAGCCTACCAACTCACCCTGTACGACGAAAACACGCGCTACGTACTCGTGGCCTTCCCCAGAGGAGCAGCATCGTGAAAGGACTCATGCGCGGCTACTGGTGCGAGTGCCGAACTGAAGACCTCAGTGGCGACCAGCCGCCGGCACTCCGGGCATCCTTA
Organism: Streptomyces sp. NPDC001270; assembly: GCF_042896695.1. Classification (NCBI taxonomy): domain Bacteria; kingdom Bacillati; phylum Actinomycetota; class Actinomycetes; order Kitasatosporales; family Streptomycetaceae; genus Streptomyces; species Streptomyces sp. NPDC001270. Next base: position 54,070 of record NZ_JBIAXM010000010.1, read on the forward strand.
GACGCCTACTCACCGTCGCAGGCAGACAGGTGGGTCGCTATCACGCTCCGCACCATCTCACCCGCCCTGGACCCGGACGCTTCCGACCAGGCATGGGCGTGGCTGTACCAGGGCCGCGTGGCAACGCGACGCGCCCTCTTGCGCTCCGAGCCCTGTACAGTAACGGTCACTCAGGCTGGCACGCGCATTACGTGGACAATACGGCCGGTGCTGTTTTTGCCACTGGCCCACCGCCAAGGAGCGAAACGCCCTGTTTGCATCGATAGCTTCGCACCCATTGTTGGCCAACTGAGTTGCTGAGGCTGTTCCTGGGGTAGTGAAATGTGTGTGCGGCAGATGTCTCATGAAGTAGCTCTGGCCGCATCTCGTCTGGCAGTCCGTGCCGCTGCCATACGCGCCCTCTGGGCTGGCTGTACGTAAAGAACGAAAACGGCCTCGTTGATCAACTCGGCTACATCTGCGATCTCTTCTGACGAATAAGCCAATCCGTCGTGAACGGCATCGTTTCCAACAATCCTCGCCTCATGAAATGCGTCTACGATGTTCTGCGGTACGCCCAGATCAGCCAAGGAGGCAATTCGGTTGTACAGGTTGCTTCCCGTAGCGTCCTGCTCTTTCACGATCTGCTCTACGACTGCTCGGTAGCCGACACCAGCTAGTCGATAAGCCCCTGACACCTCAGCCAGCGCCGCCTCTCTGAACACATCACGCACCAAGGGTGGTGCATCCGATGATATTTGACGCGGTTCTGGATTTGGCTCCGGATACACTTGCGTGAGTTCAACAGTCTCAAAAATGGTATTGGAACCAATCTTGACCGGATTCACTACCTCCCAGAGGAACAGACAGTTAGCTGAACAGAAGTCGCAGGTCAGTTTAATAATGAATAACATAAGGCTGCGCTTTGTTCCGTTTTTGAATTTTTGAGTCAGTTCTTGAAGCTCCTCGCGCGGCGCTACAGCCATAGAAGTGTTCATGGCGCAATGAGGACAGCACGAGTAGACTTGACGTCTACCATTTCTGTAGATTCCGTTAGCTGGAGTCTCGACCTCTGAGAGCTGATCAGATAGAGAACGCACAGTCGGACAATATACCATTACATCTCGTCCGTCATGCGATTTACACTATTTGCCACGGAGTTGATGGCCAGCCCCTTCATGCCGCTCTCCCACCGGCAGGGCATCAAACTGCCTGCCTGCGCTCCTTTATCCACCGCACTCAAGCCCGGCCAACGCCCGTGCTGCGCGAGCAATCAACCGCCTGACGTCAGAGGGGGGTGCAGCAAAGATCATAACCAGAGTGTTAGCGCTACGAGTGCGACGATCAGAAGAAAGGGAGCGGCGATCGCCTTACGAAGCTCACGTTCGCCTTTTCCAGGAAACATAGGATCGTCACCATCGTCGGTGAAAGGAGTAGACGAGGCGCCCACGCCGGTCAGGATCTCAGTCGCATTCCGAACTAGAGCTGCAGCAGCCTTTACGTCGCCCGATTCCTTCAACATTGTATCGAGCTTAGATAGCATATCTGGCGAGGCGACCGCCAGTCGCCTTACTTGTTGTTTAGTCTCCTCATCGATTCCTTCGTTCCTGATGATCGTCTGGAATACGCTGCCATTGTTGGTCTGAATGTACTGGTCAATGGCTTGCAGTCCGGCCATTTTGCCCCTCACCGCATGTCGTGTCACTCGCCAGAGAGAGCGCATGGTTCAGGGTAAGGTGAAAAGTGGAGACACATTCACCTTTCGCCCTTGCTTGACCCAATGGACCAGCCAGAATAAGTGCAACCAACACCGCAGCAATAGCTGAAACAGTTGCCACGCCGACACGAGCAAACGGGTTAAGTGCTTGCCCAATCGTTTTGATCAACGTTGGCCATTTGTGTGTGACCCAAAAAACGAACGCAACGCCGATAACCGCAAACAATACGACCCGATCACGCATGAACCCTGCAACATATTTATCCGAGGATAGCTGCACTAGGCGCCCGAAAAACTGCCCGACGGCGGGCAGTGCACCCGGAGAAAGTTCATCGACCAAGTTGAGACCAAAAAGAATCCCTAGAACGGCAAGAATAAATCCCAGCACATTTTGAGCGAGCCCGAGTAAACCCGCAAATCCGTCTGAGAGCTTCACTGCTTGCCGTTGTGGTAGTTGGTCTGCGACACGCTGCCGTTATTTGTCCCAATGAACTGCCCAATACTGGAACTTCCCGGGACTGCAGCACCTGGCTGAGTGTTGTTGGAGGGACGTGGGGCGTTCGAATTGACGTCATCTGACTGCTGATTACCCAGTGATGGGTCGGGCGTTGAGTCACCGGCAGTCCGGGAGCGTGTCCACCGTACGGTGATGACGGCGGCGCCCAACGCAAACACACCGCCGACGAAGGCCGCAATGATCTCGGTCATAACGCGCACTCCCCCTGTGAGTCCGTTCCTGTTCAGAAGAACCGGTAGATACAAGAAGGGGCAGAAGACCTGCGTCGCAAACCCCCACAGTCGACATATCGACCCAGTAGGCTTGCTAGCCAACACCAAGCGGTAGAGCCACAGTTGAACTTCGGTCCCCCTCAGCCTATGAGTCTGACACATGCCCCGGGAGCCGTGCAGCTACATGGAGCAGTCGTCAGCAGCAGGCGCTTGGGAGCCAGCCATCGGCGCCCTCCCACCGAGGCACTTCATGCCGACCGCTCGTGCAGGGCCGTGCGGCCGTCGTTATCGGCCGCTGACATCGAGCGGATAGCAGAGTTCCAGGTCATCCCCCGGCACGTGAAATTCCTCCAAGGCAAGCGGCTTGCCGCTCTGGTCGAGCGTCACGCGGATGATGTGGAGGACGGGCACGCCGTCAGGCAACCGGAGCGTCTGGGCCTGGTCCGGGAGCGGCATCCGTGTGCGCAGGTACTCGGTGAAGTGGAGTTCGTGGCCCAACTCGGCCAGTGCCGTGTAGAGGTACGGGGCCGGCGGAGGCGCCTCGTCCTCGTACTTGGTGTCGAGCAGGGCTGAGAACGGCACGTACGTGCGGTGGAGTTGGCGCAGGCGTCCGCGTTCGGCGGTCTCCAGGGTGGCGTAGGTGTACATCGGCTCGCCCGGCGGGATACGGAGCAGATCGGCCAGTGCGAGCGGCGCGTCCGTGCGTGTGGCGGTGGGTTCCTCTGCGCTCTCCCAGCGCAGGCCGTCCGCCTCCGCGTAGCGGCCGTCAGCCTCACGCCGGACGCCGCGCGGCCTGGTCAGGCTGGGGCGGCTGTGCGGTGAGCGGACGAACATGCCGCGGCCCATCATGACCTCGACCAGGCCGGCCGCCCGTAGCTCGGCGATCCCCTGCCGCACCGTCGGGCGTGTCACGCCGAACTGCTTGGCCAGGACTTCCTCCGACGGGAGGGGCTGACCTGCGGGATAGGTGCCGTCCAGGATGCCTTGCCGCAGGTGATCGGCAATCTGCCGGTACTTGGCCGGGGTGTTGCTGGGCGGCATGTTCCCTCCGTCGCTTGCTCTGGTCTGTAGCCCGTACAGCGTCCCTCATAACAACCACCTTGACAACCCGTACTACGGGATGCATTGTTGTGAGCGAAGCCCGTACTACGGGCGGAAGCCAACCCGTAGGGACCTGGCTTTCGTGGGCCGGAGGAGACCGGGAAAGGCGACGTAGTCGCACGTCAACGGGCCATCGGACACCGCTGATCTTTGACAGCTCAAGAGCGCGCTGAAGAACGCGAGTGATTTTGGTCCCCGACGCGCCCCGAGGCGCGCCGGGGGTCATGACCACTCGTCACATGACCCGTGGTCCATAAGACGCCTCGGGGCGGCTGCCAGTCCTTGGCCGGAGTGCAGCCGCCCCTACGGGGCCGTCCCTATGAGAGAGGTAGTCCCTTGCCGTACATCGATGCTGGTCAGGACGGTGTTACAGCATCCCGGGCCGACCGCGAGCCGACCGCTGCGGAGCTTGCGGACATCCAGCGTGAAATGCCCGTGATCGAAGCGGAAATCGAGTTGCTTGACGCGGAGATCACGGCGTTGGGCCGTGTCCGCTCCCACCTCGACGAGCGGAGGCTTCGCCGCGCGGAACGGCGGCTGTTGGAGGAGCGCCGGCGTCTGGCCGCCGAGCAGCGGAAGGCCGCTCGGGAAGCAGCCGAGGTGACCGTGACCGCCCGAGCCCGCCGATACCCTCTGCCGCCGCCGGCGGCTGGAGACGACCCGCGGTTCTCCTTCGGACTCCTCGTTGACGTCACCAAGGTTCTTGAGGAGCACGCATACCCGCCCGTAACGGCAGGCCGTGACCTGCTGGAATTGCAGCTGGCCTTGTTCCGGTACCTCTACGCCGCCGAGCAGTCCGGCACAGACGCCGTCGGCGGAGGTGCCGCATGACCGTCATGCTCGGGAAGTCGAAGCCTCCGGCACCGCCGCTCAGCGGGCCGGAAAAGGCTCTGCTGGTGGGCGCGGCCGGGCTCGGTGTCGGCGTCGGCGGAATCGGGCTGGCGTCCTCGTTCGACACCGTCTCTGCGGCCGGGGCGCGCTGGGGCTTCTCCGTTCCCCAAATGCTGCCGATCGGCATCGACACCGCCGTTCCGGTCTTCACGCTGGTCAATCTGCTGCTGATCCGGACCGACATGCCATTGGCTTGGGTCCGCTGGGTTCCCTGGGGGCTCACCGGCGTCACATGCTGGCTCAACGTCGCAGCCGGGCACTCCCTGTCCGCCAAGATCGCACACGGCACCATGCCGCTTCTGTGGGTGGTGCTGTCCGAGGTGGCTGCTCATGTCTACGCGGTCCGGATCGGCGCGGTGACCGGCCGTCGGCTGGAGAAGATCCGGCGTTCCCGGTGGCTTCTCGCCTTTCCCTCCACCTTCGCTCTGTGGCGCCGTATGACGCTGTGGGAGATCACTTCGTACGCCGCTGCGCTCGACTGCGAGCGTCAGCGTCTGCTCACGCGTGCCGAGTTGCGCGAAGAGTTCGGCAGGGGGTGGCGCTGGAAGGCTCCCCGGCGTACGCGGGTGCTGCTCAAGCTCGGCGAACTCACGCCCGTACGTGAGCGTGCGCAGAACACACGAACGCCCTCGTACGCGCCGGAACAGCGGCCCGATGTGCAGCGCCCGATGTCGTCGTACGCACAGGTCACGGACCGTACGCCGTCCGTGAAAAGGCGAGCGGAGAGCCGTCGTACGCCTGACTCGGCAAGCGCGCGTGCGCTGACTCGACGGGCGTACGACGAAGCCGAGACCGAGCGGAAGCGGCAGCGTGCGCAGCAGGTGTACGCCGAATCCGTCGATGCGGGACGCCCCATCGGTCCGAAGGCTCTGGGCTCCGAATTCGGATTCTCCGAAGGGTGGGGCCGCAAGCAGATCAAGGCTGTCGAAGCGCAGCGAGCCACCCAGCAGGCCCAGCAGAACGAGAGCGGTCGGTCGATGGCCGCCGCCGGCGCCGGTGGCCATCAGTAGCCACCGTAGCCACGAGCTACAGCAGTCACGCGGGGCCCGGTCTCAACCGACCAAAGCAGCGGCCGGGCCCCGCACGCCTCCCCGTTCCAGGAAGGAACCTCAGTGAACCACGAAGAGGAGCACGAACTCTTCAAACGCCTTGAAGCGGACATGGCCGCCGAGTCGGGGGCCGATGTCGTCGACCTGGGCAAGGCGCGGTCGGCCCGTGATGGGTCGGCCGACCCGGGCCCGCACCCTGGAGCCGCCCGCGTGATCGTCGACCAGCCGACCGGCCCGGCCGGTCCGGGCTACCTGGGTCGACTGCTCGCCGCGAAGCGCCGTCCGGTCGTTCCCGAGTGGCTGAAGTCCACGGCGGAGTTGAAGACGGCCGCTGGCTGGGTGGCACGCCACTACGCGCACACTGCCGGGTATCACGCCATGCGGGCGCCGGTTTACGCCGCCCGGCTCGCCCTTCAAGCCCCCTCTGGTACGGCGAAGTTCATCGGCGGGACCATGCGATGGGTTGCTGACAAGGAGGGTGAGCCGGTACGGCTCGCTGCCGTTCGGCGCGAGGATGCCGCCGAGTATCTGAAGCTGTCGCGGCAGCGTGATGGGCGGGTCCGGTTGCGCACTCTCGTCACGGTGCTGGCGATGTTCACCGGGATCGGTGCCGCACTCGCCCTGTACGTGCTCGCCCCTGACTGGCTTCAGGCGGTGTCGGTGAGCGCGGTCGTGATGGCGCTCGGGCTCGCCGGCCGCCGCGCGGATGACCCGGTCATCCACCGAGCGGTGGAACTGCCCAGGGCGACCAAGCTCACCAGTGACGTTGTGCTGCGGGCGCTCGGCTCGCTGGGCATCCCGGCCATCAATCAGGCGCAGGGCAAGGGGCGGGACGGGTTCGAGTTCACCGCTCCGATCACCCGTGACGGTCCCGGCTGGCGTGCGGAGGGCAACCTCCCCTTCGGCGTGACGGTCACCGACATCATCGAGCGGCGCGAACGTCTCGCGTCGGGCCTTCGCCGCCCGCTGGGCTGCGTCTGGCCGGAAGCGGTACCGAACGAGCACACCGGGCACCTGGTGCTGTGGGTCGGCGATCAGGACATGTCACAGGCCAGGAAGCCCACTTGGCCGCTGCTGAAGTCGGGCAGCGTGGACCTCTTCAAGCCGGTCGCGTTCGGCACCGACCAGCGCGGGCGCTGGGTGGAGATCACGCTCATGTACATCGCGGCCGTCATCGGCGCGATCCCTCGCATGGGCAAGACGTTCCTGCTGCGCTTGCTGTTGCTGATCGCCGCGTTGGACCCGCGTGCGGAGTTGCACACCTACGACATGAAGGGCACCGGCGACCTGGACCCGGTCGGCAATGCCGTCTCGCACCGGCACCGTGCCGGGGACGAGGAAGAGGACATCGAGTACGCGCTGCGGGACCTGCGGGCGCTGCGCGATGAGCTGCGGCGTCGCGCGAAGGTGATCCGTGCCCTGCCGCGGGATGTCTGCCCCGAGTCCAAGGTGACGTCCCAGTTGGCTGACAAGAAGTCGCTGGGGCTGCACCCGATTGTGGTCGGGGTGGATGAGTGCCAGGTCTGGTTCGAGCACGAGAAGTACGGCAAGGAACTCGAAGAGATCTGCACCGACCTGGTCAAACGCGGTCCCGCAACCGGGATCGTGCTGCTCCTGGCCACGCAGCGGCCGGACGCGAAGGCGCTGCCCACGGGCATCAGCGCGAACGCGTCGGCCCGGTTCTGCCTGAAGGTCATGGGCCAGTTGGAGAACGACATGGTGTTGGGCACCTCCGCCTACAAGCGGGGCGTTCGCGCCACCATGTTCAGCTGGGCTGACAAGGGCATTCACTACTTCGTCGGTGAAGGGGCGGATGCCCGGATCGTCGGCGGGGTGTACGTGGACGCGCCGGCCGCCGAGGCCATCGGTGCTCGTGCCCGCAAGGCGCGTGAACTGGCAGGCACGCTCTCCGGCCACGCGCTCGGCGAAGAACCGGAGCCGGACGAGTCCAGCGCGTACGACCTGCTGCGCGACATCCTCGCCGTGGTCCCCGCCGACGAGCCCAAGGTGTGGTCCGAAACCGTCGTCGCCCGGCTCGCCGAGCTGCGCGCCGAGGTCTACGACGGATGGGATCCCGAATCCCTGGCTGCGGCCCTGAAGCCACACGGCGTCTCCACGCTCCAGGTGGGCCGTCGGATCAACGGCAAGGTCGTCAACCGGCGCGGTATCGACCGGTCGCAGATCGTCGCCGTGATTGCGGAGCGTGATGGAAAGCGGGACGCGGGCTGACTGCTCGGGGCCGCTAGCGCTAGCGGCACACCCCGCTAACGTTAGCGGCCCCGCTAGCGCCCCGAACCTCATCTGATCAGGCCGCTAGCGGATAGCGGCCCATCTGCGGAAACCCCTGGAAACCGCCTCGAAGGGCCCGTCATGGCCTCCGCCCTGCTCGCTATCACCCTGATTCTCGGCGTGACGCTGTGTTACGTCGCCTTGTGTGCCGCCTCGCCCTTCGGTAACTGCCGCAAGTGCCGGGGCATGGGCCACGCGCTCAAGACCGACCGCAAGGGACGGCTGAAGCGCGGCAAGGACTGCCGCCGCTGCCACGCCACCGGCAAGCGCATACGCGCCGGCCGCTGGCTTTACAACCGCTGGGCCCGCATCTACCGCGCCGGGACCGACACCCACCGCCCGGAAGGCTTCCGATGATCCTCACCTTCTCCGCGGTGCTGCTGTTCGGTCTCGCCTCCGTCGTCGCCATCAAGACCAAGTCGACCGGCGCGGGTGCCGCCGTCCTGCTGTTCCTCTTCGGCTTCTTCACCGCCGGTACCGGCGCCTACGGACCCATCCACGACCTGGTGGCCTCCTTCGCCCGGTTTCTGTCCCAGCTCGGCCACTGACGGGAGAACCTTCGTGAACGAACCCAGCGAACCCATCGTCGCGCGGCACTGGCTCGCCGTCGCTGCGCCCAAGGCCGCGCCCGCCCTCGCCACCACGACCGTGCTCGCGCTGGCCCGCATCTGGAACGCCAACGGCGCCGAACACTCCGTCGGCGACGCCGCCCTCATGACCGCTCTGTCCCTCGGCGCCGCCGCGACGGGCGCGTGCGCGAGCGTCGGCCGCGCGGGGGACAGCACCATCGCCGGGACCGCGTTCGCCGCCTCCGGGGCGCTCGCCTTCGCCGGAGTCGCCGGATACGCCGACGGGCTTCCCCTGCCACTGCTGCTGTGGTCCGTGGCCACCGCCGGCGCCTACGGACTCGCCGCCCGCTACTGGCGCACCAACAGGCGCGAACGCGTCACCCACGAGCGGCACGTCACCGAGCGCCACGCGGAACACGCACACGTCGAACGCGTCGAGACCATCCGTGCCACCGCCCAGATCGAGGTGGCTCGCACCGGCGCCGCCTACGCCGGACAACTCGCCGCCGCACTCACCGCCCGCGCTGCGCTGCCCGGCTTCGACCCCAAGGCCCTGGAAACCGCCGGGCTACCCGCACTCCCCGCCCACGACAACCACACGTGACGTCACCGGGGGCGGTCGCCTCTCGCCAAAGACCGCGACCGCCCCCGCCTCTCCGTTCCCTTGCACAGAAACAGGAGAAGTCCAGCATGGCATCCGAGCACCACCCGCCGCCCCAATCCCGCGTTCGCAGCCTCTACGCGGTGGACGGCTCATTCACCGATCGCCTGCCGCCGCAGGACATCGAAGCCGAACAGGCCGTGTTGGGCGGCATGCTCCTCTCGGCCGACGCCATCGGTGAAGTGGTGAACGTGCTCGACCCGAGCGACTATTACCGCCCAGCCCACGAGTCCATTCACCGCGCGATCTGCGACCTGCACCACGCAGGGCAGCCGGTGGACCCCATCATCCTCAGCGCGGAACTGTCCACGCGCGGTGACCTCACCCGCATCGGCGGAGCCTCATACCTGCACAGTCTCGTCGATGCGGTCCCCACCGCGGCGAACGCCGAGTACTACGCCGAGATCGTGCGCGGCAAAGCAAGGCTCCGGCGCCTGGTCGAGCACGGCACCCGCCTCGTGGAGTGGGCCTCAGCACCAGGCGCCGACCCCGAAGAAGTCGGCGCCGTGGCCGTCACCCACGTCAGGGAACTTGCCGCACCGGAGCATTCCACTCTGCTCAGCAGCCCGGCCGAGGAATCCCCCACGGGCACCGTGCCGAACCCCCTCTACGACCCTGCGCCCGACCTTCGCCGCCCGCACCGGCCCGGACCCACCCCGCACCCGGCCGTGTTCTGCGGCTGGCTGGGCGAAACCGTGCGGGAACTGGACCCGACCACCGAGGCCGATCCGGTGGCCGTGCTCGTGAACCTCATGTCCGCGGCCGGAGCCATCATCGGCCGTCGCCCGCATCTGTGGATCGGCAACGACCGTCATCCGGCGCTGCTCTGGGCGCTCACCGTCGGCGCCACCTCCGCCGGCCGCAAAGGCTCGGCGACATCGACGGCGAAACGGCCCCTGGCCACCGCCTTCCCGGATTTCTTCGGGCCGGACCACACACCCCGTGGCCTCAACTCCGGTGAAGGACTGATCGAGTACGTCAAGGACGACAACAGCGACGGCGCGTCCCCGGCCAGCCTGGACAAGCGGCTCTGGGTGGTCGAGTCCGAATACGCCGTGACCATGAGCCGTGGACGACGCGAGGGCAGCAGCCTTCCGGGCGTTCTGCGGCAGGCATGGGACGGCGAAGATCTGGGCTCGATGGTCCGCAACTCGATGAAGGCCACGAACCCGCACATCGCGATCCTCGGCCACATCACCCCGGACGAGTTCCGGGCGAAGATGCAGGACTCGGAGATGGCAGGCGGGACGTACAACCGGTTCCTGCCGATCTTCTGCCACCGCAACCTGATCCTCCCCGAGTCCCGAGGAGCAGACCCTCAGCTGATCGACAACCTCGCGCACGCTTGGCGGACCGTGCTCAATGACGCCGCGAAGGTCGACGAGGTGAAGATCAGCGCCGCCGCACGAGCGCTCTACCGGGACGAGATCTACCCCGCTCTCACCGAGGACACGGCAAGCGGAGCACTCGCCGAGTTCACGGCCCGCGCCGCCCCCTACGCTCTGCGCGCCGCCATGATCTACGCCCTGTGCGACCAGGGCGACACGATCCAGGAAGATCACATGCGCGCGGCCTGGCACCTGATCAACTACGCCCACGCCACAGCGGCTCACCTGGTCGGCTCCGGCTCGGGTGATCCCAAGCTCGACAAACTCGCCGCCGCAGTCCGCAAGGCCGGTGCAGAGGGACTGACCGGCAACGACATCCACCGTCTGTTCAAGAACGACCGCAAGGCCGAGCGCGAACGGCTGATGGCCGCACTGCTCGAACAACCCGGATACACCCGCCGCCAGCGAGCCACCCGAGGGCGGCCAACGACGGTCCTCGCCTACGCGGTCTGAGACGGGAAGGGCGCAAAGGGCGGAAAGCGCACTGACCTGCGAAGACCGCAGGTCGAGAAGTGCGCCACGAAGTGGGCGGTAAGCCCCTCACGCCCTGATCACGAACCCTTGGCGCCCCGCTTTCCACGCCCTTAGCGACCGCGCAAAACACCAGCCCAGGCGGCTTCTCGCCCTTAGCGCCCTTTGCGCCTGCCCCTGGCTTCCGAACCGCCCCCACCGTGCTCCGGCCCTCGATCCGTACTCCGGCCCCCAGGAGTTCACGCCCCATGCCCTCCCTGAACCCCGCCACAGCCGCCCTCCCTGACCGCTACCTCACGCCCGAAGACCTGGCCACGCTCCTGGGCGTGCCGCTGGAGACCGTCTACCAGTGGCGCCGGAAGCGAACGGGCCCGCCCGGCTTCAGAGTCGGGCGGCACCTCCGCTACGACCCCGCCGCGGTGAGCCGATGGATCGCTGACCGCATGGCGGACGACACCGCGTAACACCCCTTCACACCCCACCGGGGACGGCCGAACGGCCACCCCCGGGCTTCCTGCTGCCCCTGAAACCCGACCGTCCCGAAGGGAAGTCTTTTTCATGGCCGGCCACATCCAAGACCGCTGGTACAAGACCGAAACCGACGCCGCAGGCAAGACCGTCCGCGTCAAGACCGACCGCCACGGCAACGGCCTGCGCTACCGCGCTCGGTACATCGGGCCCGACGGCACCGAGAAGTCCAAGAGCTTCCCCGACGGACAGAAGCGCCTGGCTGAGAAGTGGCTCACCAACACCGCATCCGACATGTCGCGCGGCCATTACATCGACCCGCGCGCGGCCCGGATCACCTTCAAGACCTACGCCGAGAAGTGGCTCAAGACCCACACCGCCGACATGTCCAGCCAGATCGTCGCGGAACAGCGGCTGCGCCTGCACGCGTTCCCCATCGTCGGCACGCGACCGCTGGACTCGTTCCGCCCCGAGCACATCCGTGAACTCACGAGCGCGCTGGAGGCGAACCCTGCCGTGAGCGGCGCGTATGCGCGCAACATCTACGGCGACGTTCGAGCCGTGCTGAGCGCGGCCGTCGACGATGGCCTGTTGCCCCGAAACCCGTGCTCTGCAAAGTCCGTCCGGCCGCCGACCGTAGAGCGCCGCCGCGTCGTGCCATGGCTGCCCACCCAGGTGCACGCCGTCCGCGCAGCACTCCCCGAGCGGTACCGGACCATGGTGGACACGGGCGCCGGGTGCGGACTCCGCCAGGGTGAGATCGTGGGGCTCGCTGAGGATGCCCTCGACTTCGAGGCCGGCATCCTGCGGGTGGTACGGCAGGTGAAGCTCATACGGGGTAAGGCCGTGTTCGCCCCGCCGAAGTGCAACAAGGAGCGGGACGTACCGCTGCCGTCGTCTGTGGCCGAGGTCCTGCGCGTCCACATGGACGCCTTCAAGCCCGTTGAGATCACGTTGCCGTGGCGGAAGCCGGACGGCCCGAAGGTGTCGGCCCGCCTCCTGTTCACGAACACCGCGAGCGGGGTCGTGTGGCGCAGCAACTTCAACATCCAGGAGTGGAAGCGCGCGCTGGCGGTCGCCGGCCTCATCCCGGACGCCGGGCCGGACGGCAAGTACGAGTCGGCGCGCGAGCACGGCATGCATGCCCTGAGGCACTTCTACGCTTCGGTGCTGCTCGATGCCGGTGAAAGCATCAAGGCCGTCAGCCAGTACCTCGGACACACTGACCCGGCTCTCACGTTGCGGGTGTACGCACACCTCATGCCCAGCAGCCGTCAACGAACAAAGCGCGCGATAGACGTAGTCCTGAGGAAGCGGGAGGCGTGATCACAGACTCCCGCACCGCCTTGGATTCGTTCCATCACAGCAGCTAATGCATTGCATTGCAATGCATTAGCGAGCACAGGGCTAGGATTAAAAGGCAAAAGCCGCCTGAGGGTCTTGCACCTCAGGCGGCTAAGCCACCATACTTTGGGTGTGGCGCAACTCCTGCGCCACATAACGCGCTTATAGCCGCATGTGCTTGTCCTGGCAGGGATCACTGCGGCCGTAGCTCCACCCAACAACACACAGGAGCGTCTCAAGTATGGAAGAAGAACACCCGACCGTCCAGACATCGTCTGGTCCTTCTTGGTCCACCATGGTGGTGTACGTGGGCGCGTTGGCGGCGGGCGTAATTCTCATTATCTCGAAGGCCGCGTCGCCGACTGAGGCATCCGGGTACGTCTCGCCGTTCTTACTGATCTACGAGAAGCTAGCTCAGCGGGCTTCGTAGCCGCCTCGAAGAGGCGAACGCGTGCCGCTCACGGCCCCAGGACGGCCCAGGAGCAAGACTGGGCCGTCTGCTAGACGCGAATGGGCAGTTGGGACGGCTAATCACTCCCGCACGATGCCAGTTCTCCGGGCTTAGGCATGGTTTTCCCAGTGTCGCAGATCGGTTCCCGTGGCCTGCGGCCGTGATCCGCACGTGCCGGTCGCCGCCTTCCCGCGCGAGCGCCTCCGCCTTCCCGCGCGAGCGCCTCCGCCTTCCCGCACGGGCGTTCGCCGCCTGCCCGCATGCGCGTCGCCGCCGGACGGGCCGTCGGCTCCGGGCCGCCGAGTACGGCCGAGGCGCCACTGATGCGGCCGGGGGGGAGCGGCTGGGACCTCCGGCACCTGGACCTCAGCGGACGAACCCCCCGCCCGGTGACCGGCGAGGGGTTCGGATGCGTGCCGGATGCGTACCGGGTGCCGTGCCGTCAGGCGGAGCCGACGAACAGCACCATCAGCAACCACACCACGGGCGCCGTCGGCAGGAGTGAGTCGAGCCGGTCCATGATGCCGCCGTGACCGGGGAGCAGGGTGCCCATGTCCTTGATGCCCAGATCCCGCTTGATCATGGATTCGCCGAGGTCACCGAGGGTGGCGCTGGCCGCGACCGCCAGGCCGAGGAACAGACCCTGCCACCAGGTGCCGTCGTCGATCAGGAACTGCATGCACAGGGCACCGGCGACCATCGCGAACAGTACGGCGCCGAGCAGCCCCTCGCGGGTCTTGCCGGGGCTGATGCGCGGAGCGAGCTTGTGCTTGCCGAAGCGCCAGCCCACGGCGTACGCGCCGGTGTCGCTGACGACCGTGAGTATCAGGAAGGTCAGCACCCGGTACGGGCCGTCGGCGGCGTCCAGCATCATCGCGACGAAGGTGGCGAGGAACGGCACGTAGAACGCCGCGAAGACGCCCGCCGTGACGTCCTTCAGATAGCCCTCCGGTGGCTGCGTCATGCGCCAGACCAGGACCGCGAGCGCGGTCAGCGCCATGGCCACCCAGGCGCCCTGGGCACCGCGGACGTATCCGGCGACGACCATCGCGGCGCCGCCGACGGCCAGGGGGACCAGGGGCGCCTTGATGTCCTTGCGCTCCTGGAGCCGGTTGGTCAGCTCCCACAGCCCCACCACGACGGCGACCGCTATGACGCCGACGAAGACGGCCTTGACGATGAACAGGGACGCGACGATGACCACGCCGAGCCCGACGCCGACGCCTATGGCCGATCCCAGGTCCCGGCCCGCGCTCTTCTTCTGCGGTGCGGGGGCGGGTTGCGGTGCGTCGGGCATGGGCTCCGGATTCTGCGGCGGCGCCCCGTGCGGGAACGCCGACGGGGTCTGCTGGTAGTACGCACTGTCGTGGTACGCACCGCCGCGGAACGTCTCGTCTCGGACCGGAGCGCCGCCCAGCCGAGCGGCCCCCCGGTCCCCATCCTGGTCACCGCCATGCGCGGGTACGTCGTCCGGGACGATGGGCATGGGGCGAGTCTGCTGGGCGTCACGCGCATCGTACGCGGGACCCGCCGGGGCGGCTCCTTGGGCGTACGCCTGCCCGGGCCCGTGGTCGGTGGGCCCCCAGTACCCGGCCGGTGGCGGCGCCCCCCAGGAAGAGTCGTTCATCAGACCTCGAGCAGCTCCGCTTCCTTGTGCTTGAGGAGTTCGTCCACCTGGGCGACGTACTTCGCCGTGGTGTCGTCGAGCTCCTTCTCCGCACGCCGACCCTCGTCCTCGCCGACCTCGCCGTCCTTGATCAGCTTGTCGATGGTCTCCTTGGCCTTGCGGCGCACGGAGCGGATCGAGATCTTGGCGTCCTCGCCCTTGCCCTTGGCGACCTTGATGTACTCGCGGCGGCGTTCCTCGGTCAGCTCGGGGAACACCACGCGGATGATGTTGCCGTCGTTGGTGGGGTTGACCCCCAGGTCGGAGTCGCGGATCGCCTGCTCGATGTTGCGCAGCGCGCTCTTGTCGAACGGGGTGACGACCGCCATGCGCGGCTCCGGCACGGAGAACGAGGCCAGCTGGTTGATCGGCGTCGGCGCGCCGTAGTAGTCGGCCACGATCTTGTTGAACATCGCCGGGTGCGCACGGCCGGTGCGGATCGCGGCGAAGTCCTCCTTGGCGACCACGACGGCCTTCTCCATCTTCTCCTCGGCTTCGAGGAGGGTCTCTTCGATCACCACTTGCTCCTGCGTGTCTTGAGTAGGCCCGGCTGCGGTTCCTTGTCGGGGCCCACGGCCGGCTGCGTCGCGTCTTCTTCCTGCACGGTTCCCGACCGGCAGGTCCTTGTCCATCCCCCGGTCAGGGTCCGGACGGTTCTCCGGTCAGTGCCGACCGTCCTGGTCGCCCACGAGTGTGCCGATCTTCTCACCCTTGACGGCCCGGGCGATATTGCCTTCGGCGAGAAGCTCGAAGACGAGGATCGGCAGCTTGTTGTCGCGGCACAGCGTGATGGCCGTGGCGTCGGCGACCTTGAGGTCGCGGGTGATGACCTCGCCGTAGCCGAGGGAGTCGAACTTGACGGCGTCCGGGTTGGCCTTCGGGTCGGAGTCGTACACCCCGTCCACCCCGTTCTTGCCCATCAGCAGCGCCTCGGCGTCGATCTCCAGGGCGCGCTGGGCCGCGGTGGTGTCGGTGGAGAAGTACGGCATGCCCATACCGGCGCCGAAGATCACCACACGGCCCTTCTCCAGGTGCCGCACGGCGCGCAGCGGGATGTACGGCTCGGCCACCTGGCCCATGGTGATGGCCGTCTGCACCCGGGACTGGATGCCCTCCTTCTCCAGGAAGTCCTGGAGGGCGAGGCAGTTCATCACCGTGCCGAGCATGCCCATGTAGTCGGAGCGGGCCCGGTCCATGCCGCGCTGCTGGAGTTCGGCACCGCGGAAGAAGTTGCCGCCGCCGATGACCACGGCGATCTGCGCGCCGTCCCGGACGACCGCGGCGATCTCGCGCGCGATCTTGTGCACCACGTCGGGATCCACGCCCAGGCCGCCGCCACCGGAGAACGCCTCTCCGGACAGCTTCAGCAGAAACCGGCCGTGTACTTTGCCGTCGTCACTCTTCTGGGCCTTGGTGGTCATGGGATCCGCCTCTTTCACCTGGTGCGCATACGAAGAAGGCCATTGCCGGTGGGGTCGCTTCTCGCTCCCATGCGCGGCAATGGCCTCCTCGTCAGATCTGCTGTCGTCCGTCGCGCGCCCGGGTGCGGCGGTGTGCGCGGACGACTGCTGTCGACCCTATCGGGGTCGCGTGTCGATCGCGGTACGGACTCAGATGCCGACCTTGATGCGCGCGAAGCGCTTCAGGGTGACACCGGCCTCGTCCAGAACCTTCTGGACCGACTTCTTGTTGTCGAGCGCGTACGGCTGACCGAGCAGCGTCGCGTCCTTGAAGAAGCCGTTCAGACGACCCTCGACGATCTTGGCGATCGCGGCCTCCGGCTTGCCCTCCGCGCGAGTGGTCTCCTCGGCGATGCGGCGCTCGGACTCGACGACCTCGGCCGGGACGTCCTCCTTGGCAAGGTACTTCGGCGCGAAGGCGGCGATGTGCTGGGCGATGCCCTTGGCGACCTCGGCGTTCGGCTTGTCGAGTTCGACGAGGACACCGATCTGCGGCGGCAGGTCGGGCATGGTGCGGTGCATGTACGCGGTGACGAAACCGTCGGCGAACTGCGCGAAGCGGTCCAGGACGATCTTCTCGCCCAGGTTGGCGTTGGCCTCGTCCACGAACGCCTGGACGGTCTTGCCGGCCTCGATCTCGGAGGCGAGCAGGGCCTCCAGATCGGCCGGGGAGGTCTTGGCGACGTGCTCGGCGATGGTGGCGGCGACGGCCTGGAACTTCTCGCCCTTGGCGACGAAGTCCGTCTCGCACTTCAGCTCGACGATGACGCCGGAGGAGTTGTCGTCGGCGATGATCGAGACCACGGCGCCGTTCTCGGCGGAGCGGCCCTCGCGCTTGGCGACGCCCTTCTGGCCCTTGATGCGAAGCGCCTCGATGGCCTTCTCGACGTTGCCGTCGGCCTCGTCCAGCGCCTTCTTGCAGTCCATCATGCCGGCGCCGGTGAGCTCACGGAGCTTCTTGACGTCGGCGGCGGTGTAGTTCGCCATGAGTGTGTGAATCTCTCTCGAAGTCTGAAGGATCGAAGATCTGCACGGTCTGTGGTCTCCATGTAGATGCAGGTCCCCGACCCGGTGCTGACCTACGGGTGAACGGCGGGAGCGGACTTCATGTCGCCGCTCCCGCCGTCGACGCGGCGCTGACGGGTCAGGCCTGCTCGCCCTCAGCGGCCGGAGCCTCGGCGACCGGAGCCTCAGCGGCGGGGGCCTCGGCAACGGGGGCCTCCGCGGCGGGGGCCTCGGCAGCAGCCTCCGCGACCGGAGCGTCCTCGACCTTCTTCTCACCCTCGAGCAGGTCGCGCTCCCACTCGGCCAGCGGCTCGCCCGCGGCCTTCTCGCCCTTGCCTTCGGTCGCGACACCGGAGCGGGCGATCAGGCCCTCGGCGACGGCGTCGGCGATCACCCGGGTGAGCAGGGTGACGGAGCGGATCGCGTCGTCGTTGCCCGGGATCTTGTAGTCGACCTCGTCGGGGTCGCAGTTGGTGTCGAGGATGGCGACGACCGGAATGTTGAGCTTCCGGGCCTCACCGACCGCGATGTGCTCCTTCTTGGTGTCCACGATCCAGACGGCGCTGGGCACCTTCTGCATCTCGCGGATACCACCGAGGGTCTTCTCCAGCTTGGCCTTCTCGCGGGAGAGCACGAGAAGCTCCTTCTTGGTCAGACCGGAGGAGGCGACGTCCTCGAAGTCGATCTGCTCAAGCTCCTTCAGGCGCTGCAGGCGCTTGTAGACGGTCGAGAAGTTGGTGAGCATGCCGCCCAGCCAGCGCTGGTTGACGTACGGCATGCCGACGCGGGTGGCCTGCTCGGCGATGGCCTCCTGCGCCTGCTTCTTGGTACCGACGAACATGACCGTGCCGCCGTGGGCGACGGTCTCCTTGACGAACTCGTAGGCGCGGTCGATGTACGACAGCGACTGGAGCAGGTCGATGATGTAGATGCCGTTGCGCTCGGTGAAGATGAAGCGCTTCATCTTCGGGTTCCAGCGACGGGTCTGGTGACCGAAGTGGACGCCGCTTTCCAGCAGCTCCCGCATCGTGACGACGGCCATGGCCGTGACTCCTTGGATTTCTCGGTTGTGCCGCGGATGCCGGACGGCTTCCGCGCCTGACGCCCACCTGCGCCGTTGCCACGTGAGGACCGAGGGGCGCTGACCCGAACGGACCGTTGCCGGCCGGTTCGTGTCGGGGCGTGCGAAGTCGACCCGGTGACCCGGGTCGCCACCAGAAGTGTACGGGACCGGCGAGGCACCGGGTGACGCCGCTGTCCACAACCGGTGAGTAGTCCACCGGGCCCGGCCGTGCCCGGCGAGTGTGCGGGACGGTTCTCGCATGTGGACGATGTCTGTGAGGCGTGCGGTGCGGACCCGGGGGACCCGGCCGGGGGCGCGGGTGTGGATGTGGGTGTGGGCGGTGGTGCTGACGGCGGTGGTACCGGTTGCGGTCCTGGGCGGACCCGCTCCCCCGGCCCGCGCGGAGTCACCCCGGCCAGGGGTGCCCACGCCGTCTCCTCCGGCCCGCGCGGAGCCGCCACGACCGGGGGTCCCCGCGCCGCCCCCTCCCGCGGCGCCGGCCATCGCCCGCGCCTGGCCGGTGGGGACGCGGCCCGCGGTGGTACGGGGCTGGGAACCCCCGGCGACGCCGTACGGGCCCGGGCACCGGGGCGTCGACCTCGGGGCCACGCCCGACGCTCCGGTACGGGCGGTGGCGGCGGGCCGGATCGTCTTCGCGGGCCGGGTGGCCGGGCGGGGCGTGGTCTCCGTCGAACTGCTGGGGACGGATCTGCGGACGACCTACCAACCGGTGAGACCGTTGGTGCGCACCGGGGACGAGGTGGCGGCGGGCGAGGTCGTGGGCCGGGTCGAGCCGACCGCGACGCACTGCGCCGCCGGCCCCTGTCTGCACTGGGGGCTGCTCAGCGGCGACACCTACCTGAACCCGCTCCTGCTGCTGCCCCCGCGGCTGCTGCACCGGGGCCCGTCAAGACTGCTGCCGGTCCTAGGGGTACCGCTTCCTTGAGACCGGACATCCGGCCCGGGGGCCCGGAGGCCCGGGAGCCCAGGTCGTTTCCTTGAGGAGCCGGTTTCTGATTTCGGCAGCGGGCCGGTGTCCGGTTTCCGCCCCCCGCCGCTCCCCGAGGGCCTGCGCCTCCCCCGGCAGGCGCAAGCAGTCATCGTGCTTCCGCCTCGGCCCCGACCGGGGTCCGTACGGGGAAGTGCCACGGGGTCAGCCCCGTACGCCCCGCAGGGCCATCGTCACGGCGGCCTCCGTGATGGTCTCGGGGTCCTCGGCCGCGCCGAGTTCGATGCGGCGGACCGCCGCGTCCACGACGCCCTGGAGCAGCATCGCCGCCAGGCGCGGCTGGGCGTGCCCCAGTTCCTCCAGTGCCTCGACGATCATCGCGACGAGCCCGCCGTGCGCCGCCCGGATCTTCTCCCGCGCCCCGGCGTCCAGCTCGCTCGCCGAGATCGCCACGACGGCGCGGTGCCGCCGGTCGCCGACGAGCGCCAGTTGCCGGCGCACATACGCCTCCACCTTGTCCTCTGCCGAGTCCGCCCGCTCCATCGCCGCCGCCACCTCGGCGGCCCACACGGGGAAGTCGACCTCGCACAGTTCCTCGACGACCGCGGCGCGCGAACGGAAGTACTCGTACACGGACGACCGCGCGAGCCCGGTGCGCTCGGCGAGGGCCGGGAAGGTCAGCGCCTCCGTACCGCCCTCGGACAGCAGGCTCCGAGCCGCGTCCAGCAGGGCGGCTCGCTGCATCGACCGGTGCTCGACCACGGAGGCCGCTCGAATCCTTGGCACGCCCACCACTGTACGGACGCGCCCGCCGACGCGGGAGTCACCCGGTGGCACCCGGAGTGTCCACACAGCCCAGACCCGGCCACCGCCGAAACCCGACACGAATCGGGAACCGTCCGATCCGGGAACCGTCCGATCTAGGGACGGCACGATCCGGGAAAGGCACGATCCGGGAAAGGCACGATCCGGGAAAGGCACGGCCCGGGACCAGGCGTACCCCGGGACCAGGTATGTCCCGGGAAAGGCGCAACCCGGGACCAGCCGTGCCCCGGGAAAGGCGCAACCGGGGACCCGGCGCAACCCGAAAACAGCACGACCCAGGAACGGTGCGATCCGGAAGAAGACGGCACGTCCCGATCACAGGTCACCGTCCGAAACCAGCCAGCTTCGCCCGCAGCTGGAGCACGGACTTCGTGTGGATCTGGCTGACCCGGCTCTCGGTCACCCCCAGCACGTTCCCGATCTCCGCCAGCGTCAGTCCCTCGTAGTAGTACAGCGTCACCACGGTCTTCTCCCGTTCCGGCAGGGTGTTGATCGCCCGCGCCAGAAACCGCCGCAGCTCCCGGTCCTCCGCGACCTCCACCGGATTGTCCGCCGCGGTGTCCTCCAGCGTGTCCATGAGGCTCAGCCGGTCCCCGCTCTCACCTCCCACGTGCAGCAGTTCTTCCAGCGCCACCACGTTCGCCAGCGACAGCTGGCCGAACACGGCGTGCAGTTCGTCCACCCCGATCCCCAGCTCCGCCGCCACCTCGCCCTCCGACGGCGTGCGCCGCAACCGCGCCTCCAGCGTCGCGTACGCCCGTTCCACATTGCGCGCCTTCTGCCGCACCGACCGCGGAATCCAGTCCAGCGCCCGCAACTCGTCGATCATCGCGCCCCGGATCCGCGTGATCGCGTAGGTCTCGAACTTGATCTCCCGCCCGATGTCGAACTTCTCGATCGCGTCGATCAGCCCGAACACCCCCGACGAGACGAAATCCGCCTGCTCCACGTTGGGCGGCAGTCCCACGCTCACCCGCCCCGCCACGTACTTCACCAACGGCGAGTAGTGCAGGATCAGCTGCTCCCGCAGCCGCTCGTCCCCCGTCGCCTTGTACGACCGCCACAGTTCGTCGAGTGTCGAAGGAGCGGGCGGTCGTGCGCTGGCACCGTCGCGGGCGGCGGGGGGGATGGCCGCACGGTCGGACCCGGAGGTGTGCTGGGGCATTCGTCGCCTTGTGCCGTTCTGCCGTGAAGTGCCGTGAAGTGCTGTGGAGCGGGGTGGGTGGGCGGGCTGTCGGTCTGGTATCGAGTTGGGCCGGTCTGCGCCGGAGTCCTCGTGAGCGTAGCGTGACTGAGGAGTCGCGGTGTGCGAACGCCGGGGCTCCACCCGTGGGCGGGCCTGCTCCGGGGCCCGTTCCAGCAGGCCCGGCGCGTCGCCGTGCGTGACCGGTCGGGCGGTCAACTCCGGGAAATCCCAAGGGCATCGGGGTTCCCCCGGACGGCCGAACACCCTCGGTCAGCAGGGCCCAGGACCGGCCCGGACCGACATCACCGCCTGGCGTGTCAACTTCCAGCCGTCGCCGTGTCGTTCGACGTATCCAAGTGCTCTGAGTTCGTACAGCCTCGCGATCACCTCGTCCGGAGTCGTCTGCGCGTCGCACGCGATCTCCCGCGGCTGTGCCGGCCGGCCCGCGGGCAGGGCGGCCAGGACCCGCCGGGCACCCGGTTCCAGCAGGTCACGAGGGAGGACCGGGCCGTGTCTGGCCGGGGCCAGCTCTCCCATGTCCCCGACGAGTTCGACGACGTCCGCGGCGTCGGTGACCAGCACGCCCTCCCCGCGCAGCAGTTCGTGGACGCCCGCGGAGCGTGAACTGGTGGCGGGCCCGGGCACCCCCATCGTGAACCGCCCGAGGCGCTGCGCCGCCCGCGCGGTGACCAGGGATCCGCTGCGGTGGGCGGCCTCGACCACGACCGTGCCCCGGGTGAGCGCCGCGATCACCCGGTTGCGCAGGATGAACCGGCTCGGCGTCGGATGGTCACCGGGTGGCAGTTCCCCCACGACCAGTCCCTGCGCCGCGATCCTGGTGATCAATTCGTGGTGTCCACGGGGATAGGGCCGGTCGACGCCGCAGGCCAGAACGGCGACGGTGGCGCCGCCCGCGCCGAGGGCGCCCCGGTGGGCGGCACCGTCGATGCCGTAGGCGCCACCCGACACCACGACCCAGCCGCGCTCGGCGAGCCCCGCGGCGAGGGTGGCCGCCATGTGGGCGCCGTACTCGGTGCAGGCCCGGGCGCCGACGACGGCGACCGATCTGAGCGCCCACATCCGCAGTCCGGGCCGGCCACGCAGCCACAGTCCCAGGGGCCGGGCGTCGCCCAGGTCGTCGAGCTGGACCGGCCACTCGGCGTCCCCCGGTGCGACGAACCGCACCCCGGCGGCGCGCGCGACCTCCAGGTCCCGGCTCGGCTCGGCCCGCAGGGCACGCGCCCGCAGGCCGGCCCAGCGTCTCCCGCTCACCCCTGGCAGCGGCTGCCCGCCCGCGCGCAGCCGCCGGGCGACCTCCCGCACCCCGTGCTGCCGCAGCCACCGCCCGCCGACCTCGTCGCCGGGTTCGACGACCCGGGTGAGCAGGACACGGGAGAGCAGGTCGTCGTCCGGACCGGCGACGCCGGTCACGCCGGTGCCCCGATGGCCATGGGCACACCTCGGGGAACCCCGGTGCGCAGTTGCAGGGCCAGGGCGACGTCACCGGCGTCGGGCCGGTCGTGACCGGCGAGGTCGGCGACCGTCCAGGCGACGCGCAGGACCCGGTCGAGTCCCCGGGCCGTCAGGGCGCCCCGCTCCAGATTCCGCTCGGCCTCGGCCAGCGCGCCGCTCGCCGGCTGCCAGCGGTTGCGCAGCTCCCGTCCGGGCACCTCGCTGTTGGTCCGCCACGGAGTTCCCGTGAGGCGTGCCGCCGTACGGTCCCGGGCCGCCCGGACCCGGTCGGCGACCGTCGCGGTGGACTCGCCGCGGGCACCGGGCCGGGTCAGTTCGGCGCGCGTCACGGGGTCCACCTCGACGCGGAGGTCGACCCGGTCGAGCAGCGGGCCGGACAGCCGCGCCTGATAGCGGCGGATTTGCGACGGCGGGCATTCGCACAGCGCGTCCCGCTGCGAGAAACGGCCGCACGGGCAGGGGTTCGCCGCGAGCACCATCAGGAACCGGGCCGGGAACCGGACCACCCCGGCGCTGCGCGCGATCACCACGTGCCCCGCCTCCAGGGGCTGCCGCAGCGCGTCCAGGGCCTGACTGCGGAATTCCGGCGTCTCGTCCAGGGACGAGACGTGTAAAACAGGTGGCTACGCCAGGTGAATCAGGGTGCTACTTCCCCGCGGTGCCCTCGGCCCACGGATCGGGCTTCCATAGGGGGTGGACCTCGATACGGGTTTGTCCGCTCCCCTTCACTCCTTTATGTCCAGTGGTTCCTCGGGTGAGGACGACTCGTCTGAACAGGGATCGGAGGATGCCGTTCGCTTCGGGCGCGTAAAGCGCGTCCCACGTGTCGAGCAGCTTCACAGCAAGGGGAACCAGTGCGGCACGCTGCGGTATGGCCTCGACCTTCGCGACTGCTTCAAGGGCTTCGGTGACGGCCTGCTTCTGCTTCAAGATCCGCGCCCGCGCGGCCTCGAACACGCCTTCGGGGTACGCCTCCGGGTTGGTGGCGCGGTCCACGGCGAGGTTGGTAAGGGCGTTGGTCAATCGGGTGTGCTCGGCATCCAGGCGGGCCCGCTCGGCGCGGTCGGCGTCGGCGCGATCATCGCGTGGATGCGGGATGACCGTGCGGGGTGCGGTATCGATGTCGACTGCGACCTCACGTTGGAGCCATAGGCGAACCTCGTCCTCAACGATGGCGCGTTGGACCCATACCGGGGTGTCACACAGGCCATGGCGACTTTGCCCGCATGCGTATGCGTATCCGAGGATTTGGCCTGTCGCGCGGCGGGCTGAGGTTGCGGCGGCACCCTCGCGACAGCCACCGCAGCGTACGAGACCGGTAAGGGGATAGGTGGGGTTACGGGCCCGCGGCGTCATGCGTCGGCGCTCGGCGCGGTGCGCCTCGTATCTTTCCCATGTCTCTGGGGTGATGATTGCCTCGTGCGCGCCGTCAATCTGGACCCATCGTGTACAGCGTCCGCCGTTAGCGGTGTACTCACATCGGCAGTCCGGGTCGTGAATGCGGAGCATGCCTGCGGGAAAACCTGCCTGCATGTAGCGGCGTAGGCTGTCCGCCCGCCACGGATTCTCCTCGCCGGTGCGGTATCCGAGGGTGTTAAGCCATGTGGCGAGGCCGCCGTATCCATCGGGCGCCGGTTGCCCGATGCCGAGTTTCCGGGCGAACAGGGTTTCGATGTGTGGGCGCGCGCTTTCGTCGACGACGTACCGCTCATCTTGGATGAGCCATTGTCCGGGCTCTGTGGGGTGCGGGATGCGGCGCGGGTGCCAGATGTAGCCGAGGCGTTTCCCACCGGTCGCGGGTAGGCCGTGGGCACGGCGCCACTGGTGCGTCTCTTTCCACTGTTCGCCGGCGCGGTCGGACTCAAACACGGCGAGGTCGAACAGAATACGCCGGTTGAAACGCCCGACCGCTGTGCGGACGTCGACGTCCTCGGTTGCGGATGCGAGTTGCCCACCGGCGTGCTCAAGCCGGGCGAGGTTGACGGCAATGCCGAGGTCGTTACGGCCGAACCGCGAGAACTTCCACACGGCGATGCCGACGGCCTCGCCGCGTTCGATGCGCTGAATGCCGCCCATGATGCGCCGCTTGAAATTTCGGCCGGTCGCATCCTTGTCAACAATGAGCGGTTCAAGCAGGCGCCGCCCGGTGCGTTTGGCCCATGCCCGAAGCGCAGTCTCTTGGAGTTCTGGGCTGATCTTCTCCTCTTTCCAGGTCGACACCCGGATGTAACCGAGCCAGGGCTCGCCGTCCTCGTCGGTCGGTGAGCCCTGGAAGGTTGGCGGGACTTCTGTCACGTGGGTGTGTCCTTTCCTGCCGTGCGCCGGGCCTGCATGTCAACGACGGTCGGCGCGGTCGGCGCGGTGAACTGGGAATCGTGCAAAAGGTGATTGCGAACGAGCGGGTACAGGTCGCGCTCGATACGTACACGCTGGTCACTGAGGGCAGCACGGAAAAAGAGATATCCCGTGGCAGGTACGGCTACAGCGCCGAGTGCTGCGAGGGTTGCGCCTACGTGGAGCACGGGTTCTGTGGGTTGGGTTATGGCGAGTCCGGTGATGATCACGGTCAAGCCGATATAGAGACCCAGCAAGGAAAGCAGCAGGGCGGCAACGGGGCGGGGGGTTCTCGACACGGAACGTTCTCTCTCGCTAGGTGGCGCGGCCTCCCTCCTTGGCAAGGAGGGCGCGCACCATGGCCATGACTGCTGTCTGATCGTCTGGGCTGGTAATGCCGAGCGCGTTCAGCGCCTCTTGCTGGGTGATCTCACCTGTGTGCTCGGGTAGTTCGGAGGCAGGGAGGATGCCGGCCTTGACGAGTAGGGGTGCTACGGGGAGGCCGAGAGCCTGTGCGATGCGTCCTAGGGTGCGAGGGTCGGCGCCGCCCTGGTCCCGTAGAAAGCGGGACACGGTGGCTACAGGGACGCCGGACTCCACGGCGAATCGGGCCCTACCTCCGCCACGTTGACTGAGGTCGTAGCCGCGTTGCTCTAGTTGACGCGTGAGCCACTGGCCGAGGGTTTCGTCTGAGGGTGCAGCGCTATGGGGGTCGCGTCTGTGGTTGACCATGAGCGCAATTTATCGCGCGCGAACGATTGGCTGCACCCCTGACCAGTAAAAACGGCATATGCCAACCCCCTGTATGGCACCCCTAACGGAACGCCATCATCCACGCTATCGCACAACTGATCGAATTTTCAACGTACCTTCACACATTGAGCAACTGTTTTCACGACACACGCGCCACACCCCCCCGTCACCCCGCAGGCCGGGACCTCATCCGACACATGCTCGCCACACTTTCCACGCGTGATCGATAGATGCTATCGTTCACCCGTGATCGATACCTGGTCGGTCACGGAAGGAAGTCATGTCGTTCACTGTTCGCCCGCTACTCGTTGCCGCCGCCCGAGAAGGTGTGTTCGGTACCGCCGATCTCGGCCGCAGCCTCGGCATCCCCTACCCCACCGTCTACCGGTGGGTGCGCGGCACCGGTCGCCCGAGCGCCGAAGCCCTCGCCAAGATCCACGCCTGCTACGGCCTCACCACCGCGGACCTGTTCACCAAGGACACCGCCGCATGAGCGCTTCCGTAATTCCCCGCGCCGAGTGCATCGCTGCCGCCCGCGCCGTCTTTGACCGCGCTCTCTACCGAATCGCCCTCGACCGCGCCGCCGGCCTGCTGCCGCCCGAAACGGAACTCGTCATCCGCCGCGCCGAGCGGGCCGCCGTCGAGGGCGCTCGTCACGCCACGGGGCCCACCGACCGCGCCGCTGCCTGACCACGCAAAAGGGCCGCCCGGATGCGACCCGGACGACCCACCACGACCGCCACTGAAAGGGCACCGATCGTGACCACACAGCCTACCCACCCCTTGCGCGCCGCCGAGGCGATCCTCGGCGCGCGCCGCGCCCGCCAGCGCACGGAGTTCGTCCGAGTCATCGCGCGGCAACTCGCCGAGATCGCACCGGGCACCGTCCGCGTGCACACGCTGCCGACCACCCACCACGGCCGCGTAACCCGGGCCGTCGTCTTCTACTCCGCGACCGGCGTACTGGCCGCCACGCGGGAGCAGCGCTCCGCCGTATTCGGCCTGCTGTCACGCGCGTTCCCGGCCGCCGACTGGTCCCGCCCGCGCACGTACGACGCCCGTACCGGTGTCCTCACCGTTGACGAGCCGACCGCGCCGGCCGCCCTCAGCCTCGACACCGCGGAGGCCGACCAGTGATCCGGCCGCAGGTGACCGCCGACGGCAGAGCTGTCCGTATCCCCCTTGCCGACCGCATCGCCCCCGTACTCGACGAACTCGCCATCGCGTACGCCAACCAGCCCGACGTGATCGGCGCCCTGCTCGACCGGCACGCCGCGACGGTCCTCGCCCTGGACCACGCCGTGTGCAGCGAGGACAGCACCGACTACGGCCGAGCCATGGCCGCCGCGGAGGCCGACGGCACCCGTGAGGCCCTGCTCGACGAGTGCCCGGCCGCCGCGCACCCCGACGACCTGCTCAGCCCCGACGAGGCCGTGACCCTCGCAACCCGCCTCACGAAGCGCGCCGCCCACATCCGCAACACGCAGAACCGGAGCACCCGCCAGTGACCGTCACCGCACTGCCCATCCCGCACACGACCGCCCCGACCCTGGCCGTTCCTACCGTGGCGCCGATCTACCAGCCTGCGCCCGTCGGAACGCCCGCGGACGCCCCGCGCGTGTTCGCCGCCATCGCCGCCGTAATGCGCGACGTGATGCCCGTCGCCAAGGACAAGGAGAACCAGCAGCAGCGGTACAAGTTCCGCGGAGTCGATGACGCCATGTCGGCCATGGCCGGACCGATGCGCGCACACGGTCTGATCATTCTGCCGAGCATCGCCGCGCACCGTGCCGAGCGCCGCGGCGAGAAGATGACGCACGTCAACATCACCATGCGGTACCACGTCTACGGGCCCGCGGGTGACTGCCTCACGGCCGAAGTGCCGGGCGAAGCATCCGACTTCGCCGACAAGGCCACGAACAAGGCTCAGTCCGCGGCGCTCAAGTACCTGTTGTTCACCCTGTTCATGATTCCGGTGGACGGCCGCAGCATCGACGACGGGGACCGCGATCACCCCGTGGAGTCGACCGAGGCCCAGCGCGCCGAGCAGGCCCAGCGCCAGCAGCGCGGGCAGGACCGCCGCCAGCAGCGCGGGCAGCAGCGCCAGCAGCAACGACGCCCGCAGCGGGCCGAGCAGGCACCGCGCCGCGACTACGTGGCCGAGGCCAAGGCCGCCCCGAACCCGGAGGCGTTCGCCAAGGTGCGTAGCGACGCCGAGCAGGCCGGCGCCCCCGCCGAATTCCTCGCCCAGCTCGACCAGATCGCCGCGGAGAAGCGGGCCGCCGCCGGACCGCGTCAGCAGGGCGAGCAGCGCGAGATGCCCGCCGAGCAGGAGGCCGCCGTGTTGGCCAACGTCGGCCGGGCCCGCACCGACGCCGAGAACGCGCTCAGGCTCACCGCCTCCCGCGCCAACCTGCCGACCCTTGACGCCGACTTCCAGCGCGTCTACGGCATGCCGATCGAGCAGGCCCCGGCTATGACGCTGCACGCGTTCCGGCAGCAGATCGAGGCCGCCCAGTGAGCGACGTCGAGAAGAAGCCCGAGCCCGTCGACCCCGCTTACCTCGCCGCTGTACTGCGCCGCCGTCAGGCGATGCGCGCCCGCCTCGACGCCGCCGAGGCCCTGTTCGAGGACGCCAACACCGAGGCGACGCAGTTACTCGCCCAGCAGTACAAGGCGACCAAGAGCACCAAGGCAGACATCACCCTCGCCGACGACACGAAGTTCGCCACCGTGACCCGCGTCGGTGGCGAAGCCGAAGCGCAGGTGACCGACCGCGCCGCGTTCGAGGCGTGGGTGCGCGACACCTTCCCCGAGCACTTCGGGTTCCGAATCATCCCGGCCCGCACCGAGACATACGTCAAGGACGCATTCGCCGATCAGGTGTTGGCCGCCGTCACCGCGGCGAACGTCACGCAGTACGCCAACCCGGAGACCGGCGAGATTCACGACGTGCCGGGCGTGGCCATCAAGGCGACCCGCAGCCCGTACTTCCGATGGCTGTTCACCCGGACGAGCAAGCGGCAGCCCCTCGACGGCCGAGAGCTGGTGGCCGAGGCGTTGCAGACCGGACACCTCGACCTCGACACGCCGCCCGCCCTCGCCCCGGCCGCGCCCGAGAACGCCCCCGCCGCATAGCCCGCGCACGGCCCGCCCCCGCCGCGGGGCGGGCCCGCTCGACCGGAGACACTAACCATGGACCCCATCCACCCGACCGACCACGCCGACCTCACCGCCTACACCCACAACACGGTCGCAGCAACGTTCGCCGACGTCACCAACGCCGCCGCCCTCGCCGCGAAGACCATCCGCACGAGTGATACGCCGCCGCGAGCTACCGGCCGCATCCTGGCCCGCGCCCTGCTCGCTACCGCCCGCCGCATGCTCGACGTTCAGACCGCCCTCGACAACACCCGCGCTGCCATCGCCCGCCACGTGGCCGCCGCCGACGACGGAGAGGACCCGTCGACCGCCGACCTGCTCGCGATACTCGCCGAGGCCGGACAGCCCATCGGCGCCGACACGCTCGCCAACGGAGCCGCCGAGCACGCCGCCAAGGCGGTGGCCTGGTGACCAGCCTCGCGCCCGCCACCGTCGACCGCCTCGCCACGATGCTGCGCGACGGCTCGACCAACATCGACGCCGCCCGCATGCTCGGTATCGACAAGCAGACCGCCGCCCGCTACAGGGCCAGCCTCGGAATCGGACCGGCACCCAAGCGCCCCGCCCCCAACCGCTCGACACTCACCATCGAGCAGAAGTTCATGACCTACACGCGCCCAGTCGAGGGCGGACACCTCGAATGGACCGGCCGCCGCACCAAGCAGAACGGCACCCCCGTATTCACGCACCACGAGCGGCAGCACACCGCCCGCTCGATAGCGTTCCGCGCCGCCCACCGCCGCGACCCCGAGGGCTACGTCACCGCGGAGTGCGACCAGCCCGAATGGTGCGTCGCCCCCGAGCACGTCGAAGACGAGCCCGGCCGCACCCGGTTGCGCGCGCAGCTCGCCGCCGTCGTCGGCACCGCAACGAATCTCGCCGAGTGCAACCGCGGACACGACACGGCCACCCACCGCCGCTACGACCGCAACGGGCACCCGTACTGCGGCACCTGCCACCAGGAGGCCAAGCGCGCCCGGCAGGCCCTCACATGACGGCCGTCGGTCTCGACCAGGTGCGCCGCCTGCTCGACACCCCGCCGCCCGAGCCGGTACCCGGACAGCTCGCCGTCGAGGCCGAAGAGAAGCCGCCGCCCACGTGCGACGCCGGACGGCCCCGATGCGGCGCCCCCGCCCGCCTCTACCCGGCCGGCTGGAGATGCGATAACCACCGCCCCCGCACCCACCGGCCCGCGTAGCACCTCGCACCGTCCCGGGGCGAGGACGAGCCCTACGCCCCTCGCCCCGGGCGCACCACCCCGACAGGAGCCCCCGTTGACCGACGACGCGACCGATTGGGCGTGGAAGCACGCCCGCTCACGCGGTAACGCGCGCCTCGCCGTCCTCGCCGTGGCCGCCCTCACCACCGGGCCCGAGGCGACCGCGCGCCTTGGCGTCACCGAGGTCATGAGCCGTCTCGGAGGCATCGGCAAGGGGACCGCCGTCAAGGCCCTCGCCGACGCCGTCACAGTCGGAGATCTCGAAGTGGCCGAGCCCGCCCAGGGCCGCCGCGCCGCCCTGTACCGCATCCCCGGAGCCGTCGACTACGTGAGCCGTTGTGGTCCGGAATCCGGACCACAAGACACCCGTTGTGGTCCGGATTCCAGACCACAAAGCGGCCCCGAGACGCCGTTGC
Source organism: Streptomyces sp. NPDC001270 (assembly GCF_042896695.1). Lineage (NCBI taxonomy): Bacteria > Bacillati > Actinomycetota > Actinomycetes > Kitasatosporales > Streptomycetaceae > Streptomyces > Streptomyces sp. NPDC001270. Next base: position 84,688 of record NZ_JBIAXM010000010.1, read on the forward strand.
GGTCCGGATCTCAGACCACAAACGGTTTGCGGTCCGGATTCCAGACCACAAACCCCACCCGTAGCGGTCCGGATCCCAGACCACAAACACTGTGGGACGAGGAACCCGAAAAGTGTGCTACGCGCGCGCGGGCTTCCTCTAAAAGCATTTGTATGAGTGAAGGAGTGAGTGAGGGAGCGCCCGCGCCCGCATCGCTCACAGACCCAATCCCCCCGTTCGCCCGCCCCCTCGTCGACCGCATCACCGCCGCCCGCGTCTACGTCGGATGGGACCTCACCGCCGGCGAATGGCTCCGCCTCGACGCCATGCTCAAACGGTCCGGGATCGACATGCTCGCCGAGCACGCAGTCACCCTCGCCGCCCGCCAGGAGGCCCGAGGGCAGCGCGTCAGCAGCGCGCGGTACTTCCTCCGCGCCTGGACCAACCTGCCGCCCGCCCCGACCGCCGGCACCGTCCCCGCCGCCCCCACCGCGGGCCCCGGCGGAAACGTGATCCCCCTCGACCGCACCCAGCCCCGCAAGGGCCGCGCCGCCCAGGCCGCCGACTGGTACGCCGACCTACTCGCCGAGGAGCAGTAACCCCCATGAACCGTCAGCACGTGGCCGCCCTGCTCGCCTACACCGACCGCCTCGACCCCACCCGCGCCCCACAGGACCGCGCCGCCGCCGCCGAACGCCTCGACCAGTGGGCCGAACTGCTCGCCGACGTCGCCTCCACCGCACCACACCCCGAAGGCCGCCACTGGGACGCCTCGCAGATCGTCCGCCACCACATCGCCACCAGCCCCTACCCGATCAAGCCCAGCGACGTATCCCGCCCGTGGGCCGACTTCCGCCGCGACATCCTGTCCCGCCACGTTGACCCCCTGCCCGCCGTCGACCCCGACGACGACACCGCGTACCGCGCCGCCCTCGCCGCCCAGCGCCGCGCCATTGAAACCGGCGCCACCGTCGCCACCCCCCGCGCCGCCCTCACCACCGGCATGACCGAGCAGCAGGCCCGCGCCCGCCTCGCCGCCCTCGGCACCTACGTGCCCCGCACCGTCGCCGCCGTCCTCGCCGCCCACCGGCCCCGCAAGGCAGAGCGCGAACAACTCGCCGCCGCCGGCCGCCCCGACCCGCTCGACGTGCCGTGCCCGTACGAGCACTGCCGCGCCGACCGCGGACAGCCATGCCGCACCGCCCGCCGTGCGCCCCGCGCCACCGCCCACCCATCCCGCCTCGACGACGCCACCACCGCCCACCACACCACCGGAGCCCGGCCGTGATCGCCCCTGCTGCCGTCGCCGTCATCCGCGCCACCCTCGAAGACGCCCACGTGGCCGAACTGTTGCAGCGCCCCGATACGACCGCCCAACGCGTCGCACACGCGCTCGAAGACGCCGGATGGGACCTGGTCACGCACCGACCCGAGAACGTCCCGCAGCGCGCCGCGTAGCACCCCAACCGGGGCAGCAACCGGAATCCGCATCGCCGCCCCCAACCGACTATCGTTCACTCGCAATCGATCGCCACTCATTCACGAATGGAGATTGATTGGCACCACCGACAGCATCGCGAGCGCCCCTGAGCGCTCAGCCCGAAGGGACACGCGCCATGCCGAGGCCAACAGCCGCCGAACGCTTTGCGCGCTTCATCAACCCCAACGGGCCCATCCCGCTCATCCGCGGAGTCATCGGCCGTTGCCACGAATGGACCGGCAGCACCGACCAGGACGGTTACGCCCGCTTCTGGATCGACGGTCGCAACCGCCGCGCCTACCACTACGCATACGAGCAATCCCACGGCCCCATACCGGCCGGACACGACATCGATCACCACTGCCGAAACCGGCGATGCGTCCGCGACAGCCACCTCCGGGCCCTCACCCACCGAGACAACGTTCTCGCCTCGGGCAACGTCGCCGCCTACCGCGCCGCACAAACCCACTGCCACCGCGGCCACCCGTTCGACGAGGTCAACACCCGCCGCCGCAAGAACGGCACCCGCGCATGCCGCGCATGCGCCCGCGCCCGCAAAACCAAGCAGGGCGCCACCATCCACCAGATCACCCCCGCCACCACCAGCAGGAAGCGAGCCGCGTAATGGCCGGCGAAACCGTCATCACCGTCATCGGAAACCTTGTCGACGACCCCGAGTTGCGATTCACCCCCGCCGGACACGCCGTCGCCAAATTCCGCATCGCCAGCACCCCGCGCACGTTCGACAAGAGCACCAACGAATGGCGCGACGGAGACTCCCTGTTCCTCACCGTCACCGCATGGCGGAAACTCGGCGAGAACGTCGCCGAATCCCTCAAACGCGGAGACCGCGCCACCGTCGTCGGCGCCCTCAAGCAGCGCAGCTACGAGGACGGGAACGGCGTCAAGCGGACCGTTTACGAGATCGAAGCCGAAGACGTCGCCGCGAGCCTCAAGAACGCCACCGCCACCGTCACCCGCAACAGCCGCAACAGCCAGCAGCCCCAGCAGCAGAGCGGATACGGCGCGCAGCAGGGCCACGGCGGATACGGCCAGCAGCAGCCCGCCGACGACCCATGGGCCACCAACACCCAGCAGCACGGCTACAACGCCGAACCCCCGTTCTGACGCGACCACCACACGACCGGACGCCGCGCCGACCGCGCGCGCGATCACCCCGACCCAGCCACGCAGGAGACACCCCACCATGAACCCGATCACGTTCGGCCCCCTTCCCAAATCCGCCCCCGGTCGCCGCCCCGGAAAGCACGCGCGCGCCGCCGAGCAGTTGCGCGCCCACCCCGGCGAGTGGGCACACGTGACCACCGCGAAGAACTCGGCATCGTCGGCGAGTCTCGCCGGGGCAATCCGCGCGGGCCGGCTCGCCGCGTACGCGCCGGCCGGATCGTTCGAGGCCGCCGCCCGGACTGTCAAGGGCGAGCCCCGCGTGTACGCCCGCTACGTCGGCCCGCAGCAGTAGCCCCGTCCGCGCCCCATCGAGCACGCAGGAGACACCCCGCCATGTCCGAGCAGCCCACCCCCGACGTTCACGCCGCACGCCTCGCCGTCCTCGCTGGCCGCGACGCCCTCGCGTTCGTCCTCATCCGCCCCCACGACACCGACCCCGACAACGTCACCGCCGAGGCCGGTTCCCGTGGCATGAGTCGGGCCGCCGCCGCGTACGCGCTGCGTCAGGTCGCCGACCGGTTCGACGAGCAGGCGCGCGCCGAGGGCGACGAGCCGATCCCGTACGGGCTCACCGAACAGGCCGACGGCACGGCGCGCCGCGTTCTCACCGAGGACGAGTTCGAGGCCGTCTACCGCGCTGCCCGCGGCGAGTTCGGCATGCACGGGCCCCGCATCGGATCCAGCCTCATCACCGAGGCCATTGCCGCCGCGCTCGCCACCGTCGGCATACTTACGCCCGCGCCCGAGGCCGACCCCGAGACCTGCTCGGCGATGTTTGCCGACCCCAACGGCACGTGGCACCAGTGCACCGAGGACCCCAACCACGACACCGCCCAGGGGCACGATTCCGGCGACTGGTCATGGCCGGACGCCGCCGAGCAGGCCGCGCCGTGCCCGCCGGCCGTCGTCCTCACGGCCGCCGACCGCCAGTTCCTCACGTTCGCCCTCGACCAAGCCGCCGAGGAGATGTCCTACCGCGACGGATTCACCGACGACGATCAGGCCGCCCTCGACAAGCTGCGTCAGGTGGCCGAGGCGCAGCCGTTTACCGCCGCCGAGCTGGCCAACGCTGCCGCCGACGTGGCCGCCCTCGACGCCGAGTTCCCCGACAAAGACGGGGCCGCCGAGGTCACGCAGCTCCGCGCCCGCGTGGCCGAGCTGGAGCAGCGCACCGCATGGCTCGACGCCCTCAACGCGGCCGGCGTCGACAACTGGTCGGGCTACGACTACGCCCGCGAGCTGTACGCCGACGCGCAGCAGTGACCCGTACCTGCCGACGATGCCGACGGCCGTTGACGCACCCCAGCGTCGACGGCCTCGGCCCCGTCTGCCGCCGCCGCGAACGCCCCACCGAGGACGCCCGCACCAACGCCGCCGCCCTCGCCCACGGCATCCGCACACCGGGCGCCGGCCAACTCACCCTCGACGACCAGGAGCACGACGGCTGATGGGCATGTACTACTCCACCTACTTCGCGTACGGCGTCCACATCCCGCTCCCGAACGACGTCCACACGTGGGCCGAGAACGACCGCATCGACGAGAAGCTGCGCACGCTCAAGGAGCAGTGCCCCGACGTCGGATACCTGTCCGCGGGCAACTACGACGCCGACCGCCTGTTCCTCACAACCCAGTGCGATGAGGTCGACCTCGGCACGTACAAGCACGTCACGCCCGAGACCGTGACGGCCGAACAGCTCGCCGAGTGGAATCGCCAACTCGCCGTGGCAGTCGACGCCCTCGGATACGGCACTCTCCCCGATCTTGCCGGGCCCGGCTGGATCTGTGTTCCCGACCTCAGCTAGGAGCCGACCCCGTGAAGCCGACCGCACAGCGTCGCCGCGACCGCCGCACCCTGCTCGACCACCTACTCACCCGCGCACTCCGCGGACGCCTCACCGTCACCGAGGCCGCCCTGTTGACCGAGCAGGTACGCGAGGAGCAGCGCGTGTACGACCAGACCCGCCGCAGCCTCGGCGAGACCACGGCCGCCCTCGGCCGCCACCGCGAGGCCGCCGACGAGGCCATACGCGAGATGGAACAGCGCGCCCTCGACGCCGAGGAGCAGTTGCGCATGTACCGGACCGTATACGGAGAGGGAAGCGCCGCCGTTGTCGACCAGCTGCGCGACGCGCTCGCCCGTGTCGACCATTGCGAGCGGTTCGCCGAGGCCGCCGGCACCCGCGCATGGGATGCCGAGGAGCGCGCCGCCAAGCTCGGTCGCCGCGGCGACCACTGGAAAGCCAAGGCGCAGGAGATCGAGCAGGACCGCGACCGCATCGCCGCCAAGCTGCACGACGCCGAGCAAACCGAGGCCGTCGACGGCTACGGCTACCCGGTCCACTGGACGGTTTATAACGACATGCACCAGCGCGCCTTGAAGGCCGAGACCGACCGCGACGACGCGCAGCGCCGCCACGCCGCCGAAGCCAACCGCGCCAAGGCCGCAGAGACCGCCCTCACCCGCATACGGGACGCCGCCAGCCTTCACCGCAAGGGACTCATCGGCAGAGAGCTGTACGCAGTAATCGAAGCCCACACCGACGACGGCACCGAGCCCGCCCGCCCGTGACCGCCACGACGCCCCGCCACACCGCGAGGCGCCCTCGCCCGACCAGGAGCAGCACGCCATGCCGACCGCCCTCGACACCGCCCCGTCCCCCGTCGCCGCCCGCATCGCCGCCGACCTCACCGCGATACGCGAACAGTGGGGCGACCTGCTCGCCGCCATCGAACGGCCCCCAGCCGCCGAGTGGCCGCCGCGCGAGTGCCGCGGATTCCTCGACCAGCTCGCCGCCGACGACGACCACACCGACGACGATCCGGCCGACTCCCGCATCGGCCGCATGCCGCTCACACTCCGCGAGCACCCCGCCCCGCTCAACCTCGACGCCCTCGACGCCGCCCTGTCGACTGAGCACGCCCTGTTCACCGCGTGCGATGCCATCGCCGCCACCGTGCAGCGCCCCGTACGCCGCCATCTGGTCGGCCGCCCGACGCCCACGGCCACGCTTGTACGGTGGGCCGAGGATGCCGCCGACCGCGACGACCCGCGCCGATGGCACCTGCCCACCGTCCGCGACATCGGCCCCGGCAACGCCGCCTCGGCCGGATCCCGCGCATACGGCTTGCACTGGGCCGCCGTGTGGCTCGAAGGCCGTGCCCTCGCCGAGGACACCGGCGACCTGTTCGCTCCCCTGCCGACGCTCGCCCTCGACGACCTCGCCCAGGTCGCCCGCCGCGCCCGCGGCATCATCGAGCGGGCCCTACAGCGTGACAGCCGGACGACCACCCTCGACGCCCCTTGCCCGTGGTGCCGAGGCCAGCTCACCGGAGCCACCCGGCCCGGAGGAGAGCCGTACGTCACCTGCTCGACCGGCGAGCACTGCGGGGCGTCCGTGGCCCTCGACCACGGTCGGCGCACATGGCGGGGCGCCGATCTGGTCGGGTTGTGGGTGGCGATCGAGGCCACCCGGAAGCGAACCGAGGAGCAGCAGGCGTAACGGGCAGGCGAGAGGCGTAAGCACGGCGCGCGGGAAGGGGGGGTACCCGCGCGCCGTTTGGTCAAAGATCGTCGGGGCGAACAAGCTCCACGATGACAGCCCAGAGAGCGCGAACGCTCAGGGCCACCGCTATACGCGTAGCAAGTTCCCGAAAGACCTTTGCCCGCTTGGTCGACGGTTGGTCGGCCATGTCTCCTCCTCTTTTGTGTGGGGGACAGCGGCCGTTCCGCCATCCGCGGCGCCGCCGTCCCCTCCCCCCAATCGAGATGAAGACCCATCCAACTTACCGACGTGTGCAGGCAATTGATAGAACCCTTGATGTGGACTAAGTTCAGAACTTGGTACACTAAGGCTCGCCGGACGTCACCCGGCCCGACCACAAGGGAGCAACCCCCATGCGAGTCACCGTCCCCGGAGCCCTCGCCGACCACCTCGCCCGCACCGACCTCACCATCGGCCCCGCCGCCGCCGACCCGGCCGCGCCCGACGCGCGTGCCACCCTCGACGACGGCCACCGCGGACGAGGCCGCACCCTCGTGATCACGCCCCGATCCACCGCCGTACTCCAGTTCATCAGCGCGTTCGCCGAGGCCATCCTCACGAACCGCGACCTGCACACCGCCGCCGAGTGCCGCGCCGCCCGTACGTGGCTCAACCGCGCCGGGCACGCCACAACAACGCTCGCCGCCAACCTCACCGCCGCCGAGACCGAAGCGCAGCAAGCCGCCACCCTGGTCACCGAGGCCGAGGCCACCGACGGCACGTGGCGAGGCGAGTGGATCGGCGCACGCACCACCGCCGAGGCGCCTGCCCTGTTCCCGCTCGACGCCGAACAGGGCGCCCTCTTCGCGTAGCCCCGTCAACCTGCCTCGACCGGGGCGGGCCCGCACCACATAGAGAGAACGCCATGACCCACCAACAGTTCGGCGAAGTCGCAGCCTCCGCCATGGCCCACAACGCACGCATGGCCGCCGACAGGAAAGCGGGCAGTGCCGAGCCGTCGAACGCCAGCGCCCAACTTCGCGCCGCAATGCTTGCCGAACTCGAACGGTTCGAGCGCGACCGTCACGGCGCCGGCGTCGACCTCGATGAGGACCGCGACCCGTTCGAGCACGTGCGGAACATCGCCGATGACTACGCCCGGCACAAGCAGGGCGACGCCGAGGGGTTGGCCGATTTCCTCGGCCTGCTCGCAACCGACGTCCTTAGCTTGCGAGACGTGCGAGACATCCGCCTCGCCGCCGAAGCCGCCGCCGCCATCACACCGCGGCTCATCCAGAGCGCCCGCGACCAGGGCCAGCCCGTACCGTCCATCGCCGACGACCTCGGCGTGACCGAGTCCTACGTCTACCGGCAGCTTCGCAAGACCGCGGCCGAGGCCACATCCGATGTCACCGGCGAGGCGCCGCCCGTCGACGAGTACCGGATCAGCACCCGCACTGCCGACCAGCAGTAGCCGGACAACAATGCGGCCCGCACACGGTGACGTCACCACCGGGCGGGCCGACTACCCACGATGGGAGCAACCCCCACCATGAGCAACACCAAGCGTACCCAGCAGTCCACCCCGCCGAAGGCTGGCGCCCGCCCCAGCATCCGCGTAGACGACGGCCTCGCCGCCGACCTCGCCGTCCTCATGTCCACCGGCGCCAACCTGTCCGACGCCATCCGCGCCGCCGTCCGACAGGCCGCCGACATTCACCGCACCGCATGGGCCAATGGCGTTGTCCCCGAGGGCACCGCGCCCCGCCTACTCGCCTACCAGTTGCAGCAGCAGCGGACCCCGTCCGACGCCCCCGCCAGCGCGTATGACGCCTCCACGCGTCCGCGTCCGACAGGCCGCCCCATTGGCCGCCGCATTCCCGCGCCGCCCGCTCCGCGCATCCTGCGCCCGTAGCTGACACGCGCCCCGCTCGTCCGACGAGTGGGGCGCATCTGTCCGACCGGACGTCCGCTGGTCCGCGCACACGTTGCGCCGTGACCATTCCGTGATCTACTCTTGACCCGTCTCCGGCGTGCCCGGAAACGGGAGCCGACCGAACGCCCTGCCGAAATCCCCCCGGCGGGGCGTTCGCGTTCCCTGCGCAACCATCACACTCCCCTCACGCGTCCCACACACGACGCACTCGCGTAGACCCGTGGGGGGAACCACCGTGAAGCACCGCGCCACCGCCGCAGCACTCGCCACCGCCGCCGCCCTCGCAGCACTCACCGCATGCAGCAGCGACGACACCGCCAGCACCAAGCCAGCAAAGGCGACCGCCACCGCGACCAAGGCCGTATCCGACGCCCTTGCCGCGGCAGGCATCCCCGCCAAACCCACCGGCCAGGCCCGAACCGACCTGCTCACCGGACTCCGCAAGGTGAACGCTGCGCTCGTTTCCGACCCTGACAAGGCCATCGACAACGCCCGCAACCAATGCTCAGTGATCAACGGCGGAGGCAAGGCCGACAGCAGCGCACAGGCCCGATTCAGCAGCAGCTCGCACCAGGTGACCACCGACGAGGCCAAGCAGATCAACGCCGCACTGGCGCCGTTCTGCAAGACCGCGTAACACCACACTGACGACGCCCCACCGCGCCCCCGTAGCAGTGGGGCGTCTTGCTTGCCCCGCCGAGGAGGTGACCCACCATGGGCCGCCCCATCGACGCCAAGGACCGCGCCGCCGTCCGCCGGCTGCACGCCCAGGGCACGAGCCGCAACGACATCGCCCGCGCCATCAAGCGCAGCCCCTCGACCGTCTCGAAGATCGCCGCCGAGCTTGGCCTCACGTTCGACCGGGCCGCCGAAGTCGAGGCCGCCACCGCCGTACGCAAAGCCGACCTCGGGGCGCGCCGCGCAGCGTTCGCCGAACGGCTACAGGACATCGCCGAACGTGAGGCCGACAAACTGCACGCGCCCACCCTGTATTGGGAGTGGGGCGGCAAGGATCACAAGTACGCCGAGAAGACCGCGCCCGAGCCGATACCGGCCGACCGACGCGCCATCATGTCGACGATCGCCACCGCCGTTGACCGGTCGCTGAAGCTGGTTCCGCCGAAGGACGACGGAGCCGCCGAGTCCCGGAGCGTCATCGGCGACCTCATGGCCGGCCTCGCCCGCGACTACGCCGCCCGGAACGACGGACCGCCCCCGGAGCCCGACGATCCGGGGGCCGTCGACGATGCCGAGTAGCCTCGCCCTGTCGCCGAAGCAGGTCGACAGCATCATGGAGGCCCGCGCGTTCCAGAACGTATGGGACGGCTCCGTGCGCTCCGGGAAGACCATTGCGAGCCTGCTCCGGTGGCTGGACTTCGTGAGCAACCGGCCCGCCACCGGCGAATTGGTCATGGTCGGTCGCACCCGCGACAGCCTCGCCCGGAACGTGTTCGGACCGCTCACCGACCCGTCAATCTTCGGCAGCCTCACCCGGGATATCCATTACACGAGCGGGGCACCGACCGCGAACGTCCTCGGCGTCACCGTTCACGCACTCGGCGCCAACGACGCCCAAGCCGAACCGAAGGTCCGCGGTCTGACGTGCGCCGGCGCGTACGTCGACGAGATCACCACCCTGCCGAAGTCGTTCTACGACCAGCTGAACGCACGATGCTCCGTCGACGGCTCGAAGATCTTCGGAACCACGAACCCCGACAACCCGCAGCACTGGCTACGCAAGGAGTACCTACTCCGACCGCGCGAGACGAGGTTGCGTTCCTGGCACTTCGTCATGGACGACAACCCCGGATTGTCCGAGGCGTACAAGGCCCGCACGAAGGCCACGCACCGGGGCCTGTTCTACAAGCGGAACGTTCAGGGCTTGTGGGTGATGGCCGAGGGCGCCATCTACGAGGCGTACGACGAGGCAACGCACGTCGTTGACGAGCTACCGGAGATGCGCCGGTACTGGATCGGCATGGACTACGGCACCGTGAACGCCACGTCCGTGATCCTGCTCGGCGAGGGAGCCGACGGCCGCCTGTACGCGTGCGCCGAGTGGCGGCACGACTCCCGCCAGGCGCAACGCCAGATGACCGACGCGCAGTACAGTGCCGCGATCCGCGCGTGGCTCGCCGACTACCGGCCGCCGCGTGCAATCTCAACCGCGCCGCGGGGGGTCACCCCCGTCTGGTCGTTCGTCGATCCCTCGGCCGCGAGCTTCATTCGGCAGGCGTACGAGGACGGATTCCCCAACCTCACCAGGGCGAACAACGATGTAGGCGACGGCATCCGCGACGTGGCATCCCTGCTCGCCGCCGGCCTGCTCCGCATCCACCGCTCATGCACGGGCCTGCTCGACGAGCTACCCGGCTACGTGTGGGACGAGAAAGCCGCCGCGCAGGGCGAGGACAAGCCCATCAAGGTCAACGATCACAGCGTGGACGCACTGCGCTACGTCGTCCACTCGACTGCCCACGAGTGGCGCCACCTGCTCACCCTCGCCGCGTAAGGAGGCCCGCCCCATGGCACACACGCCGTCTGTCCCCCCGCTCACGCTGCCAATAAGCCTCACCGTCGGCGACTACACCGCCGAGGTAGGACAGCTCACCCTCGAACCCGGCGAGACCGTACATGGCGCCCTCTCCGACCTGCTCCGCGCCGCCGCCGACGCACTCGACCACGTACCCAATGAGGAGGTGAACACCGATGCCCCTCCCCTCAGATAACACTCCGTGGCCGCCGCCCGAGTGGGCCGAGCACTACCGGCGCATGCGCGTCGACGACGCTTGGTACGCAGGCGACGCGCGCCGCCTCACCCACGTCTACCGGCAGGCCCCAGTACGCGAGCGCCGGTTCCGGCTGTGGGGACGCCACTCAGCCGAGCACCGCCAGCACCACCGCGACCATCGCCTTCACGTGCCTCTCCCGGGCGACATCGCCTCGACAAGCGCCGATCTCCTGTTCGCGGACATGCCGTCGATCAAGGTCACGGACACTGCCACACAGCAGCGTCTTGACGACCTGCTCGACCTCGACCGCGGGCAACAGACGTTCCTCGGCGCCGCCGAGCAGGCTGCCGCCCTGTCCGGAGTGTTCCTGCGTACCACTTGGGATGAGGCGATAGCCCCGTATCCCCTGATCACCGTCATGCAGCCGGATGCCGCCCTTCCCGAATTCCGGTTCGGCATGCTCCGAGCCGTCAACTTCTGGCGCGAGCTGCACACCGGCCGTAGCGACGTTGTGTTCCGGCACATCGAGCGGCACGAGCCCGGCCGCATCGTGCACGCCCTGTACCAAGGCACCCACGACACCATCGGCCGCGCCGTCCCGCTCACCGAGCACCCCGACACCGCCGAACTCCGGGCGAGCCTCGGACCCGACGGACAGTCCATCGCCACCGGAATACGCGAACTGACCGCGTCCTACGTGCCCAACATGCTGCCTAACCGTCTGCACCGCGCGGCGCCGATCGGCCGAAGCGACTACGCCTCGCCGTTGTACGACCTGTTTGATGCGCTCGACGAGACATGGACCTCTTGGATGCGTGACATCCGCCTCGCCCGCGCCCGGCTGATCGTGCCCGACGGCTACCTACGGGACAACGGGCCCGGAGCCGGCGCGACGTTCGACGATGACCGCGAGGTGTACGCCGCGCTGAAGATTCCGCCGACCGAGGCCGGTGGATCGATCACGCTCGCCCAGTTCGGCATCCGCGTTGCCGAACATCAGGCCACGGCCGAATCTATCGTTCGGCAGGCCGCCGAGTCCGCCGGATATTCCGCGCAGAGCTTCGGCCTAGACGGAGGCGGGCAGCCGATCACCGCCACCGAATCCGACAGCCGCGACCGACGGAGCGTGGTCACGCGCGGGAAGAAAGCCGGCTACTGGCGATACGGATTGACCGAGCAGCTTTACGTACAGCTTCAGCTCGACCGGAGCCTGTTCGGCAGCAGGATCACGCCCGAGCGCCCGTCGGTCGAGTTCGGACCCGGCGTGGCCGAGTCGCAGCAGTCGACTGCGACGACGCTCGACCTGCTCAACCGTGCCGGAGCCGTATCGACCGCGACGAAGGTGAAGGTGTTGCACCCCGAGTGGGACGACGCAGCCGTGCAGACCGAGGTTCGGGCGATCCTCGCCGAGACCGGCGCCGCTGCACCCGATCCGGTCGGCACGTTCCCCGTGGGTCGCTAACTATTTCCATCCTCCAGCTCCCGCTGACCAGACTCCGATGCCGATGATTCAATAGCAGTCTCCTCAATTTGTACTCCGAGTTGCGGAGTCTCGTTCAGCCCAAAAGCTCGACGAATAGCAACACCAATACCTTCGGCAAGTGCTCGCCCCGCCTCAGCGGCCATCGGATCGATAAAGCGGACTAGGACAACGCCACCAGCGTAACAAAGCAGCAATGACACACCCCCTCCACCTTTACCAATAGCCACAAGGGTCCCCACCGCTTGCGCCATTACTGCGGATAGATTGAACCAGCCACGGGGGGGAGATCCGAATTGGGGAACACGCGGCTGGCCGCCGATAAGAAAAATACGAATCTCATCGAAAGCGGCCGCACTGTCGAACAATCGACCGGTTTGGACCAGATGGGTCGCCAGCACTTCCGAATACCGAGTAGCGATGTAGTTACCATGCATGCCGCCGCGGTCTTGGAATATGCCGCTACGAATCTCGAACTCTGCGGGTAATTGAGCCTCGTCAAAAACCTCGAACGCGCCCCCTCCCCGAATGGCGTCGATATACCGATTCGCCAAGTGGTCATCTGTGGCACTGATGGACATAATCAGGCCAGAAAGCGGCCCCGCTTGGAGGTGGATTTTATATTCCACAGTTTGCGTAATTTCGTTATCGCGTCGCCACGCAATGCTGCTACCCATAACTAGCCTCGTTCCCTCACCGAGTGACCACCGACCAACGGTATCTGATCGCAGCTGGGGAGGTAGCAGCAATGCCAATTCACCCCGGCATGGTTGAACCTGCTGCGGAGCGGACTCGCAATCTGTACGCGTCAGCCGAGCAACGTCTGTTGGGCATCATCGCCCGGCAGCTTGCCGATGGCCTTGACGCGCCCGGGTGGGCTGAGCGCAAACTCGCCGCTGTGCAGGCGCTCAGGCGCAGCGCACAGGCCGTCGTCGACGAGTTGGGCAAGGCTGTCACGTTGGACGTGTTCGGCTCGGTAGCGGAGGCGTACAACACGGGGCACCGCGCCGCGGTCGCCGAGCTTGGAGCCCTGTCCGACGCTGCGCGCCGACTGGTCGACGACGTCACCCCGAACGCGCAAGCCGTCGACCGCCTCGCCGAGGAAACCGTCAACCTGCTCACAGACCGGCACCGGTCGATCCTGCGGGCCGTCGACGACGGATACCGCGCCGTCGTCGCCGAGGTGACCGCCACACCCCTACTCGGCACCGGCACCCGCCGCCAAGCCACACAGGACGCCATGGCCCGTTTCGCCGACCGCGGTATCCGGTCGTTCACCGACCGCGCGGGCCGTCGCTGGCAACTCACGAGCTACGCGGAGATGGCCGTACGTACGTCCGTTGGGCGGGCCGCGTCCGAGGCGCACGCCCGGACCCTCACCGACGCCGGCGTTGATCTGGTCATCGTGTCCGACGCGCCCCGCGAGTGCCCCCTGTGCCGTCCGTGGGAGCGCAAGGTGTTGTCTCTCACCGGCAACGGGGCGCGGACCCTCCAGGTAGAGCACGCCACCGAGGACGGCCGCATGGTCCGCGTGGACGTTGCGGGCAGCCTCGACGAGGCCCGCCGCGCCGGACTCCAGCACCCCAACTGCCGACACGGTGTGTCCGCGTACACACCCGGAATCACCCGCGTGGAGCCCGCCGAGTCCGATCCCGCCGGATACGAGGCCGGACAGCGACAGCGCGCCATCGAGCGGAACATCAGGAAGTGGAAGAACCGTGAGGCCGCCGCCGTCACCCCGGAGGCGAAGACGGCCGCGCGCGCCAAGGTTCGGCAGCACCAGGCCGCCATGCGCGACCACCTCGCCGCGCACCCGGACCTACGGCGGTTGCGTTCCCGCGAACAGCCTGGGGCGAGCAACCTCCCGGCACCGCGCCGCCCGATCCCCGACGAGGCGCAGCAGGCCGCCCGTATCCGATCCGGCGACCAGCTCACCCCGCGTGAGATGACCGACGACGAGCTGGCCGCCGCCTTGCGGCACGGCGACCTCACCCCGCAGGACCGGGCCCGGATCGAGGCCGAGGCCGACCGCCGCGACACCGCCGCCCTACTCGACCGCGCCAAGCCCGACGGCCGCACTCTGGCCGATGACCTCACCGGATTCAGTGACGACGAGTTGGGCCGCCTACTCGGCCACGTCGACGACCGCGACACGCTGCGGATCGCCGCCGAGATGGACCGCCGCGACGTCGCTGCCCGCCTGCCCGGCGTCCGCGGCGACCTGGTCAACCTGTCTGACGACCAGCTCGCCGGACGGGTACGCGAGGCCATCGCGCACGGCACAGACAACGTCGCCCAGCTCGCCGCCGAGGCGCACCGCCGCGACCTGCTCGCCCGCACGTTCCCCGGCGGTCGCCTTGCAGACGACCTCGCTAGCGTCGGAGATGACACCCTCGGATGGGCGATGCAGTACGCCGAGCCCGACGAGGTCTTGCGAATCGCCGCGGAGATGGACCGCCGCGACGCCATCGAACTACCGCAGCCGGCCGCGACAGGCGATGCGGTCGCCGACATGCTGGCCGACCGCGACGCCCTCGCCGAGGCCATGAGTCCCGCACCGGACCCGGACGGATGGGGCGCCCTCGCCGACGACGCCCAGTTTGCCGCCGAGTTGGCCGAGGAGATCGCCCGCCAGTCCGAGCGTGATGCCGCCATGGCCGCAGGCGAGGTACCGCAGATCACCCGCGCCGAGGCCCGCCGCATGTACGACGAGTACCTGTACCGGCAGTACCTCGCCGCCGAAGACGCCTGTAACGGCTTCCTGCTCAACAAGAAAGCCCAGGCCGCCCGACACAACCCCGCAACCCTGTTCAGCGGTCCCGCCCATATTGCGTACGCGCGCGCGTCGGACGAGCTAAAACAGTGGTGGGCCGAACACGGCCGACTCACACAGGCCGAGTTCATCGAGCAGGTGACCGGCCATGAGCAGCGTTGGGCGGCCGGCGCCCGCAAGAGCGAATCTGACCACCAGAACAGGCGGTAGAGGGAGGCGACATGGGCACGCGCGAGGACATCGCACGAGCCGTGATCGAGGGGACCGAGGCCGGGCGCCGAGGCGACCCCGCGACTGTCTGCCCGTACCGCGACGTGCTGCGCACGGCATGGATCAAGGGATACACGCAGACCGCGCCGCCCCTCGCCGACCAGGCCGACGACGCGTAGCAGCCACACCAGCACCACCCCGGAAGGGCCCGCCAGGAGCGGGCCCTTTTGCTTTGCCTTTGAGACGCGGAGCGCCAGGCGCGCGCCGCCCCCGACTACGGCCCAGGAGGCCCCGTCATGTCCGAGTCCACCCCGTCCGCGCCCGCCGCCCCGGCAACGCCCTCGACCCCCGCTGCGCCCGCCGCACCGGTAGCCCTGGCGGCACCGGCCACGCCCGCGCCGCCCGCCCCAGTCGCGCCGCCGAATCCCACCCCGGCGCCGACGGATGAGCCGCAGAACGTTGCGAGCCTGCCCGAGTGGGCCCAACAGCTCATCGGCAACACCCGTGCCGAGGCCGCCCAGTGGCGCACCCGCGCCCAGGGCACCACGGTGCCCGCCGAGCCCGCGCCCCAGTCCGCGGCCGAGGGCGACGTGTCCCGCCTCCCTCGGTGGGCACAGCAGGCCGTCACAGACGGACAGGGCGCCGCCCGGACCCTCGCCGTTCAGACGGCAGTGATCGCCACCGCCCCCGCCGCCGGCGCCGACATCGCCCGCCTGCTCGACAGCAGCTCGGCCATGCGCGCCCTCGCCGCCGTCGACCCCGCCGACCAGGCCGCCGTCACCGCGGCAATCCAGGCCGCCGTGACGGCTCAGCCGCACCTCGCCGCCGGCGGATTCAACCCCGGCCGCGGCGGAGTCGAGTTCAGCACGCCCACCTCGGCCGACATCACCCCGCAGCAGTTCGCCGCCATGGACTACGCGGCGCGCGCCGAGTTGTACCAGACCGCCCCCGACACATACCGGCGCCTCGCCGGCTGACCCCGCCCGGCCCTATGCCGGGCACCCCAACGCCCGGCCACCGCGCCGGAGAAAGTGAGTAGCCGCCATGGCTCAGACCACGTCCGCAGTCGTCATCGTCCCCGAGGTATGGGGCGACATGGCACAGGCCCAGTTCATCGGACAGGTACGCGTCGCCGGATCGGCCGCCGTCGTCGAGGACAACACCCTTGAGGGTGCGCCCGGAGACACCATCCACTTCCCGAAGTGGGGCACCCTCGGCGACCTCGACGACCTCACCGAGACCACCGCCATGACCCCCGTCGCCATGTCCACCAGCGACGCCACGGCCACGATCAAGGAAGCCGGTAAGGCCGTCGAGATCACCGACAAGGCCAAGCTGACCAGCCTCGGCGACCCCGAGGCCGAAGCCCGCCGCCAGTTCGGCATCCTCGCCGCCCGCAAGGTCGACGCCGCCCTGATCGCCCAGGCCCAGGCCGACGAGACCGCGCAGGGCGGAGGCACCCCCTACAGCTTCACCACCGCCACGGGGAAGACGAAGTTCACGTGGCTGGACGCGATGGTGCCGGCCATCGCGAAGTTCGGCGACGAGTGGGAGCCCGACCAGTTCGCCGGCCTGTTCATCAACAGCGCTCAGTACGCCGATGCCCTCGGTGACTCGCAGTTCGTCGACGCGTCCAAGCTGGGCAACGGCCCGTCGGCCGCCGTCGCGGGCAGCATCGGCCGGATCGGCGGCGTGCCCGTGTTCATCACGAACCGGATCGCCGCGGGCAAGTTCCTGCTGATGAAGAACCAGGCCCTCGGCCTGCTCTACAAGCGGCGCCCGCTGGTCGAGTCCGACCGCGACATCCTCGCCCGCTCGACTGTCGTCACGACCACGCTTCACTACGCGGTGAAGCGCCTCAACGACCGCGGCGTTTGCGTCGGAACCCTCGCCACCACCTGACCGGACGCCCGGCCACCACCCAGGAAGGGAGGGCGCCTCATGCTGCTGCGCCGACACCGCCGCGACGCCGACAGGGCGCCGAACACCACCAACGCCACGCAGGCCGAGAAGCCTGCGGGGCGTTCCCGCTCCAAGACCACAAAGGGGGAATGAGCCATGGGCCGCGTCTACGCCACGAGCGCCGACTACATCGCGTGGACCGGCCAGGCCACCCCGCCGGCCGACATCGCCCGCCTGCTCACCCGCGCGTCGCAGGACATCGAAGACGCCCTACTGACGGCCGTCTACTGCACCGACGCCGACGGCATGCCGGTCGAGGCGTGCGTGCATGACGCACTACGCGACGCCACATGCGCGCAGGTCGAATACCAGCAAGAGACCGGCGACACCGGCACCGGCGCCGCAGGGCGATGGGATTCCGTGACCCTCGGCCCGGTCGCCCTGTCCGGCCGCCGTGACGCCCCCGCCGGACCCGAAGGGCTCGACCTCGCCCCGCGCGCCGCGCGCGCCCTACGGCGGGCCGGACTGCTTGAGGTGATCTGGTGACCGCACTGCCCGCGTGGCTACTGCGCCACACGATCACCGTCGAGCCGTACCGCGGCAGCGGGGCGTACGGGCCTGTCTACGGCGAGCCCGCCGCCGCCTCGGCCCTGGTCGCCGAGACCGTAAAGCAGGTACGCGACCCCACGGGGGCCGTCGTCGTCTCCACCGCCCAGATCTACGCCGGGCCGGACCTCGTTTGCCCCGTCGGGTCCCGCGTGACCCTCCCCCACGGGCGGGTCACGCGGGTACTCACCATCGCCAGCCACACCGCGCCGGGCCTCCCCGTCCCGGAATCGACGGAGGTGTATTGCGAGTGAGCCGTGCCGAGATCCGATGGAACGGGAACGCCGCTCTTGCCGCCATACGGGCCGCCGCCGTACGGGGCGTACGCCTCGGTGCCGAGCATCTGTTGGAGGTGTCCCGGCAGCGTGTCCCGATGGAAGAGGGCACTCTCGAACGCTCCGGGGTCGCCACCGTCGACGAGGGCACCCTTACGGCCGTCGTGTCGTACGACTCGCCGTACGCCGTCCGCCAGCACGAGGAACTGACGTACCGGCACGACAACGGCCGCACCGCGAAGTACCTCGAACGGCCGTTGCACGAGGAGAACGGCACCATCACGGACATCATCGCCGCGCAGGTCCGGAGGGCGATCCCGTGACGTTCCTCCGTGACCTGGTCGACGGACTGGCCCGTGAACTTGCTGCCACCGGCGTGGCCACCTACCGGCCTACCGGCGCCTACACCAGCAGCGAGACCGCCATCACGGACACGGCGATGCCGGAGAGTCCAGACCGCGCCGTCGTCCTGACTGCCTACGACACCACCGACGCGCCCGCCCTCACCGACTGCGCCGTAAGCGTGCAGGTACGCACCCGCGCCGGCACCGACCCGCGCGACGTGGCCGACCTCGACGAGGCCGCATTCACCGCGCTGCACGGCCTACGCGACCGCCAGTTCGGCAGCGCTTACGTCCAGCTCGTCACGCGCGACAACTCGGCCTCGATGGGGGCCGACGCCGTAGGCCGTTTCGAGCGCACCAGCAACTACACCGTGCGCGCCCAACGGCCCGCATCTGACCGCCTCGAATAGGAGGAGCACACCCATGACGACCCCCATCCCGCCGGCGGAGACAGAGACCGCGCTCGCCCGCCGGTACCGCGTGGACGTCGACACCGGCACCGGCACCGTCACGTGGTCGTGGCTGCCCGGCATCAACGACTTCGCGCCGAAGGTCGACCCCACCCAGCAGGACAACACGACCTACGACGACGAGGGATGGGCCGACAACACGGTCACCCAGCTCGCATGGTCCATCGAGCTGACCATGTTGCACCGGTGCCATCCGGACACCAAGGCATTCAACGCCGCTCAGGAAGCACTCAGGATGGCCGCCGAGCAGTTCGGCGACGGTGCCAAGGTGCATGTCCGCTGGTACGACCGCGACGGCCGCGACGAGGCGTACGAGGGGTACGCCCTGGTGACGTGGGAGCAGGACGGCACCGCCACCGACGACCTCGATTCGGTCACGGTCACACTGACCGGCAAGGGCAAGCGGACGAAGATCACCAACCCGCTCGCGCCGACCGGAGGCTGATCCGTGGCGTTTCAGGCACTCGGGGAACTACTCGACGAGACCCTGTCACTCCCCGTCAACGGCAAGACGTACGCCGTCCCGCCGCCCTCGGCCGCGACCGGTCTGCGCGTGCAGGCCATCATGCAGGCCGCCGCGGTCGCCGCCGACGGAGGCAACGTCAACAACGAGGCACTGGCCGACGCCGCCGAGCGGGACATGTACCGCGACGTCCTCGGCACGGCTCACGCTGAGATGGTCGCCGATGGCGTGTCGTGGCCGATGCTCAAGCACTGCGCAGTGACGGCCATGGTGTGGATCGTCCAGGACAAGGACCGTGCCGAGCTGTATTGGAACAGCGGCGGCGACCCAAACCGCGTGGCCCCGAACCGGGCAGCCCGCCGGGCCTCATCGGGCATGGCGACATCGACCCGGTCTCGGGGCTCCACGAGTTCTACGACCCGCCGCCAGGGCAACCGCGACGGACGGGGCAGCAACGCGCGCCGCACGTGACGTGGGCGCAGTTGCTCGCCGAGTGGCCGCTCATTGAGGCCGACCTGCACGAGGTGTACGGCGTGGACGTCGGCGCTCCGGGCCTGCTCGACGTGCGTACGTGGCGATGGCTGCGCGTGCGCATCCTGGGCCTGCTCTCAGCTGATTCCCGCATCAACCGCCTGTTGCTTCCCCCGTCCGAGCCGTCCAAGGCAACCGGGCGTACGTGACCCCGCGCCGCGCGCGGCCTACCCGAGAGGAGGCCGCGCATGGCACTGACTGTGGGCGAGCTTGCCGCCACGATCACCGTCGACGACACCGAGGCCGAGCAGGGTCTCAACGGCTTCCAGAACCGTCTACGGTCCGCCCTCGCCCGTACCGTCCAGCGGGCCCGGCAGGGCGGGCAGGATGCAGGCGACGCTCTCGGCGGGGGGCTCGACGAGGGCGCCGGCGAAGGCGCCGACACGGCCGGCGAGTCCATCACCGGCACGCTCAAGGGGCTTGCTCTCGGCGCGATCGGCGGCAGTCTCGGCGCCGCCCTCATGGGCGGCATCGCAACGGCGATGGAACAGGACCAGATCACCGGCAAACTCGCCGCACAACTCGGATCCACCCCGGCCGAGGCCGAGAAGTACGGCAAGATCGCCGGTGCCCTGTACTCGAACGCGATCACCGACGATTTCCAGGGCGCCGCGGACGCGATCAAGGCGACCATGAGCAGCGGCCTGCTACCGCCGGATGCCACCAACGCACAAATCGAGTCCATAGCGACGAAAGTCGCCGACCTTGCCAACACCTTCGAGCAAGATTTGGGCGGCGTAACCAATGCGGTGTCACAAATGCTTCGTACGGGCCTCGCATCCTCGGCGGACGAAGCATTCGACGTCCTCACGGCAGGTTTTCAGTCCTCGGCAAATAAAGCCGACGACCTGGTGGACACGTTCAACGAGTACGGCACACAGTTCCGTAAAGCCGGATTGGACGGAGCGACCGCCGTTGGCCTGATGAACCAGGCGATCCAGGCAGGCGCCCGCGACTCGGATATCGCCGCGGACGCGATCAAGGAATTCGCCATCCGCGCGGTGGATGGTTCTACGACCACCGCGGCCGGTTTTCAGGCCCTCGGCCTGAATGCCGACGACATGGCCGCCAAGTTCGGCAAGGGCGGAAAGTCCGCCTCCGCCGCACTCGACACCACCCTTGACCGGTTGCGCGCCGTCAAAGACCCCATCACACAGTCTCAGACCGCGGTCGCCCTGTTCGGCACCCAGGCCGAAGACCTCGGCAGAGCGCTTTACGCCATGGACCCGACCACCGCCGCTCAGGGTCTCGGCGACGTGGGGGGCGCCGCCGCCCGGATGGGTGACAGCCTGCGGGACAACGCCGCAACGCAGGTCGAACAGTTCAAACGGTCGGCGACACAGGCTTTCGTACAAGTGCTGGGCGAAAAGGTCGTACCGATCCTGACGAAGGTCGGCGGATACTTCCAGGAACACTCAGGCGCGGCAAAGTTGCTCGCGGTCGCCGTCGGTGGCCTCGCAGTGGCATTCACAGTCGCTTCGGTCGCTGTATGGGCGATGAACTCGGCGATGCTGGCCAACCCGATCTTCTGGGTAATTGCTGGTGTAGCGGCAGCCGTTGTACTGATCGTCACATATTGGACGCAGATCAAGTCAGCCACGCTTGCCGCATGGAACTGGGTTGTACAGAAAGTGACGTGGGCCAAGGACGCGGCGGTAAACGCCTTTCTTGACTTCACGCTCGTTGGCCTGATCATCAAACACTGGGACGCCATAAAGAACGCCACAACCACCGCATGGAATACCGTGGTGGGTTGGGTCAAGGGCATCCCCGGAAAGCTCTACAACGCCTTTCTTAACTGGACACTGCTCGGCCTGATCATCAAACACTGGTCGCAGATCAAGACTGCGACGGTAAACAAGGCAACCGAAATGATCACCTGGGTGCGCGGTCTGCCCCGCCGGATCACAGACGCCATCGGAAATCTCGGCTCCCTGCTCTACGACAAGGGGCAAGATGTCGTACGCGGCCTGTGGAACGGCATCAAGGCCATGGGCAGTTGGTTGCGCAGCACGCTCATAGGCTGGGCCCGAGACCTCATTCCCGGCCCCATCGCCGACGCCCTCGGTATCCACTCGCCATCGCGCGTCATGGCCGACCGGATCGGCCGGTGGATTCCCGCCGGCGTCGTCGAGGGCGTCGAAGAAGGCGCCCCCGCCGTTGATGCCGCCATGCGGAACCTGGTCACCGTGCCGACCAGCGGGCAGACCGTCGCAGCGAACATCGCCGCCTCGGCCGCGACCAGCACGACGAGCACCCACGGAAACTCGGCCGACGTCGTACGGATCGGTTCGGACGGTACAGCGTTCGGCGACTTCATCATCAGCACTCTGCGGACAGCCGTCGCCGGCCGCGGCGGCAACGTGCAGTTCGCCATCACGGGAAGGAGCGCGTAAGTGGCATTCCCGGAAAACGCCCTCGGACTGCGCGGAGAACTCAGGATCGGCCAGGTATGGCGGAACATCACCGGCGACCTGTACACCCGTGACGCGATCACCCACACCCGCGGGCGACCGTACCGGAGCAACGCCGCCGATCCGTCGACGGTATCGGCGACCATCCGCAACATCGATGGGCGGTACACACCGCGAAACCCCGAGGGCCCGTTCTACGGACTCTTTGGCCGCGGTACCCCGTTCCGCATCAGCCTGCCCGGAGGGCCGTCACCGTACCTTGCGATGACCGGTGCCCCCGACCGCGTCACCACCCCCGACGTCGCCGCACTCGACATCACCGGTGACATCGACCTGCGGTGGGAGGGTGAGGCCGACTGGTACGCGGCAGGCGCCCAGATCCTCATCGGCAAGTGGGGCGCAAGCGGTAATCGCTCCTATCACCTGCGCATCCAAGACGGCACACTCGTCATCCACACCACTCAAGACGGCACCAGCGGCAAGAACGCCACGATCACACTGCCTGCACAGCTACCGCGCCGAGCTGCGCTGCGCGGAACGATCGACGTCGACAATGGCGCCGGTGGCTGGGTTGCCGGCCTGTACTGGGCGGAGTCGATCTCCGGACCGTGGACGCAGATAGGCACCAATGCCGTCGGCACCGGAACGATCAGCATCTACGCAAGTACCGCCCCCCTCTCCATCGCGCCGCAACAGCTCGACCTCGTCACCCCGGCACGCCGCGCTGTGACCGGCAAGAGCTGCCGCGCCGAGGTGCGTTCCGGTGTCGGGGGCACAGTTGTTGCCGCGCCCGATCTCACCGCGCGCCCCCTGGGAACGGGCGGCACGTGGACCGACGCCGCGGGCCGCGTATGGACCCTCGCCACCGACGCCGAGATCACCGACCGCGTGATTCGGTTCGAGGGCGAAGTGCCCGAGTGGCCGCCGAAGTGGACGCCGAGCGCCCGCGATGCGTGGACGCCGATTCAGGCCGCGGGCATCCTGCGCCGCCTCTCCCAGGGACAGAAACCCCTCGCGTCGACGTTGCGTCGCCGCATCCCGAGTTACGCGCCGCGCGCGTACTGGCCGATGGAAGAGGGCGCCAACGCCACACAGGCGTACAGCCCGATCGCTGGTGTGCGTCCGATGGGCGTGAGCGGGTTGAAGTTCGCTTCTGATGACACGTTGGGCGGATCATCCCCCTTGCCGGTATGGGACGAGGATGCCCTGTGTCACGGAGCAATCCCGTCTTTCCCGGTGGGTGGCTGGCACCTTGAATGTGTGATGCGCCTGGACACGATGCCGACGAGCTTCAACACCCTGATCGAGGTGAACACAACCGGCACGGCCAAGAAATACACGGTACGTCTTCAAACGAACAACGTCGAGGTACGGGCCCTCGATTCAGAAGACAACGTTCTGTCACTCATAAACACCACCGCCCCGGATTTCCTCGGACGATGGAACCGCTTCCAGCTCTGGGCCAGACAGGTGGGATCCAGCGTGGAAATGCACGTAGCGTGGCTGGGAGTCGGCACAAACGGTTTCGGCTCGACCGTCACCTTCACAGGCACCGAAGGCCGCCCCACAGGGATAAACGCCCTGGGCGTGCCCGGCAACTTGCGTATGGGGCACATAGCTGTTTTCTCGACGGTCAACACGGTGGCTTTCAACGGCGCCGATAACGGGTTCGCCGGTGAAACAGTCGGCGCCAGAATGGCACGTCTGCGCGACGAGGAAAGGATTCCCCTCACGATCGCCGGGGACCCTGCGGGGACCGCACTCGTCGGGCCGCAACGCCCGGCAGCCCTGCTCGACCTGCTTCGCGAATGCGCCGAGGCCGACGGGGGCCTGTTCGGTGAGACCGCCGACCGGAGAGAACTCACGTACCGCACCCGAAGCGACCTGTACAACCAGGCGCCGAAACTCACCCTCGACTACGCCGCCGGCCAGGTGGCCGCCCCGTTCGAACCGGTAGAGGACGACCAGGTAAGGAACTCCTGGGAGGTACAGCGCGCCGGCGGCTCCGCCGGCGTGGCGAGCCTCGACACGGGCCCGCTGTCGACTCAGGACCCGCCCGACGGTATCGGCCTGGTCGCCGACTCTGTGACGCTCAATCTGTACAGCGACGACCAGGCCGAGCCCATGGCGTCATGGCTGCTGCACCTGTCGACCTGGGATGAGGCCCGCTATCCGTCGGTCACGATCCTGCTGCACCGGTGCCCGGAACTCATCCCGGCTGTGCTGGCCCTACGCGAGGGCGACAAAATCCGCATCACCAACCTCCCCAAGCAATTCACGGGATCAGGTACCGCGGAACTCCTCGTCGACAGCTTCACAGAAACACTCCTGCCGCGCGCATGGACGATCACGTTCAACGGCGCGCCGGCCGGTCCATGGACCGTAGGGGTGATCGATGACCCAGCGGCCGGCCGGACAGACGCCGACGGCTGCACCCTCAACGGCGCCCTGGACGCTACGTCGGACGTCGTCAACGTCCTGACACCGGTGGGCGGAAAGCCGTGGATCGACTCAGCCGGATTCCCCGGAGAATTCCCCTTCGACGTGACCGTCGGCGGAGAGGTCATGCGGGTGACCGGCTGCGTCGGAACCGCACTGTCCCAGACATTCGTAGTCACCCGCGCGGTCAACGGCGTCACGAAAGCCCACGCAAACGGCACAGACATTCGCCTCGCCCAACCCGCCGCCATCGCCCTGTAAGGAGACTCCCCGTGGCATTCGCTGTGTGGCAGCCCGGAATGACGATCACCGCGCAACGCGCCAACCTCGCCGCCATGATCGGAGCTGTGGTGTTCGCCGCGGCCCGCACCACCGGCCAGACCATCCCCAGCGGGACCGAGACAGCCGCGAACGCCCTGCAATGGGACAGTATCGATGTCGACCTGCTCAGCGGCTGGTCCGCAGCCAACCCAAGCCGGTGGACCGTGCCGGTCGCCGGCCTGTGGACACTGTCCGGAGCGATCAGCGTGAACGGCACCACCACCCCGGGCACCACCCGTGACGCCCTCTGGTACGTCAACGGGGGCGCCCTCGTCTCCGGCCGTGCCCGCACCTACGCGGAAAGCGGCATCTCATCCTCACCGCTGACCGTCGAAGCCCGGACCATCACCAAACGTCTCGCCGCCGGCGACTACGTCGAGCTGGTGCCCGCACACAACGCGAACAACGCCGGTACAGCCGTATCGCTGCCGACCGCGACCGGCACATTCGCCCCGTACGCGAACGTCACCTACGCCGGCCCCGCCAACTGACCCGATCACCCCCGTACGCCCCGCGCACCGCGCCGGGCGTTTTTTCATGCCCTGGAGGCACCATGACCAGCACATCCCGCGGCCTCGACGTGTCCGCGTACCAGACCGCGCAGGACTGGGCCGCCCACAAGCACAACGGCATGACTTTCGCGTTCGCCAAGGCGAGCGAGGGCCAGACGACCCGCGACGCCCGGTTCGCCACCCACATCAAGGGGATCAAGGCCGCCGGCCTGGTCCCGGGCGCCTACCACTTCGCGTGGCCCAACCAGGACGCCGCACGCGAGGCCGCGAACTACATCGCCGCCGTGCGCCCGCACGCGGGCAAAGGGTTCCTGCACTGGCTCGACCTGGAGCGCTACAGCGACGGCCGCAACTACGCCGGCCGCACCGCCGCGCAGATCAAGGCGTACGCGTCCGCGTGGATCGCCGCCATACAGAAAGCGTTCCCCGGGCAGCGCGTCGGCATCTACACGTCCGCCGCGGACATCGCCGCCGGCCGCGTCCCCGCCGGAGTCACCCTCTGGTACCCGGCGTACCCGGGCGCGAGCACCGACACGTACGGCGAGGCCGAGAAGCACGCCCGGCCCGCACCGTCCGGCCGGACGGTGACGTTCTGGCAGTTCACCTCGACCCCACTCGACCGGTCCATCGCCTACCTTTCCCCCACCGCGCTCCGTGAGTGGGCCGCGGGCACCACCACGCCGAGCAAGCCGGCCGCGCCGAAGCCCTACACCCCGCCGTCGTTCCCGGCCGGCCTCGCCCCGGGCAAGGCCCGCCCCTCGGCCGTCACGCTTCAGCACGCCCTCAAGGCCACCAAGTACATGCCCAAGAGCGTTGAGGAGTCCCCGAACTACGGCCCACAGACACAGGCCGCCGTCGCGAAGTTCCACGACGCGCACCCGCAGTACAAGGTCGCAGGCGTGAAGCACGACGTAGCGATCGGCCCGAAGGGCTGGGCCGCCCTGTTCCGCCTCGCCTACGGCAAGTAGGCACCCCGCCCGCCCCGGCACCGCGCCGTGCGGGCCGCCCCCCCACCTCACGAGAGGCACCACCCCATGAGCAGCGCCACACGCCGCACCATCCGTACCGTCATACAGGCCGCCGTCGGCCTCGCCGCCACCCTGCCCGAGATCGCCGACGCGTCCGGCCTAGACGCCCTGCCGTGGGCCGCCGGGGCGGTCGCCGTCGCCGCCGGCCTCGCCCGCGTCATGGCCCTGCCCGCCGTCGAGCAGCTGTTCGACCGAATCGGCCTCGGCCAGTTCCAGAGCGGAGCCGACGGCAAGTGATCCCACAGCAGCCCACATCGTCCGACCCGGTGTCGGTCGCCGTTGCCCTCGCCGATCTGCGGGGCGACCTCGGGACCGGCCTCGCCGAGATCAAAGGGTCGTTGGCTCTCCTCGTACAGCGCGCGGGGCAGACGGATGCCGCACTCGCCGACCACCGCGCCGACCTTGACGCCATCGAGGAACGGTTGACCGCGGTCGAGCGCCGCGTATGGGCCGCCTCGGGTGGCGCCGCGGTGCTGGGCATGGTCGCCGGGTACGCGGTACAGCTCCTTGCCGGTTGACCCCCGACACCACCGCGGCTCCGGCCTCCCATGGTGGGAGGTCGGAACCGCGTTCGTACTTTCAAGGTCAGGACAGGGCTTCAATCGCCTTGAGGACCAGAGCACGCGCCTCGGCACCGTACACGGCCATACCACGAAGCCGCTCGAACGCCTTCACGTACAGGGCGATTTCCGAGGGCTGCGTGATGTTCACCTCCGCCGATAGGAACTCTACTGACACGAGGCTGTCGTCATACATGTGGAATGTCTCAACGGGCCAATGAGGGCGTGCGCGGGTCGCCATTGGGATGATGCCCAACGACACTTGCGGCAGCGCCCCAGCGGTCAGCAGGTATCCGAGTTGCGCCGCCATGGCGTCCTCGTTACCCAGCTGGGAATACAGGACAGCCTCCTCAACGAGCATGACGAACCTGTGCCCTGGTTCATGAATGACCCTGGAACGTTCAACGCGGGCGGCTGCGGCCTCAGCACCGTCGTTGACGGGGATGCCTCGAAATTCAGCGATGCTGCTCAGCAGGGCGGCTGCATATCCTTCCGTCTGTAGAAAGCCGGGAACCATCGTCGAGGAGTAGATCCGGAACAGTCGTGTTTCGTGGAAGAACTGGACGACACTGTCCTGTAGCTGTTTCATCCCGCGCCGTACCTGGTGCCGCCACTCGCTGTACATGGATTCTGCGTTCAGCGACTGGGTAACCAGATCCTCCGACTGATCCACAGCCCCGCAAGCGCCAGCCCAGGCCCGTATGTCCTTGGCGGTTGGCGCGGTGATGGCGTTCTCGATACGAGACGTCTTCGAGTGGTGCCAGCCACACCGGTCAGCCAGCTCAACGACCGTCAGTCCAGCGGTCTTGCGGAGGTCGCGCAGCCGGAACGCGACGACTTTCCGTGCCTCCTGAGCAGACGAGGACGGGGAGATAGGCATGTGAACTGGCCTGTCCGGTGTGTGCTGTCAATGGATCTCGTACTCGTCATGCGGGATGGCGCGAGCCCACACGGCTTCAAACGCTTCGGCGCACAGTTTGGCCGTGGCGAGATCTTCGCTGATCTCCTCGCCAGTCCAGGACCCATCGCCAGCGAAATGATTCCAGTGGATCCAGCGCTCATCAAAAAGCCAGAAGTCATTTCCTGGCAAGGCAATGTCCGACGCTCGACGCCGGGGCAGCCATCGTACTTGCTCGCCCGCAGCAACATTGGTGAACGTACCGTCGTACAAGAAGCGGGTGTACTCGCTGACCGGTTCGGATACGAGGCGGGCCCGCCGCACGATGACACCGCGCTCCACGGTCTCCTGGATCAGGTCGAGCCACGGTCGCCACCAGGAGGCGCGGTCGGCCGGGTCATGGCGGAAACCGTTCTTCCACTCAGCGAACGGCCCCTCTTCGTAGTCGACAGCGTATGAGTCCCGCATCTCCAGGTGTACGGCGGAACGTGTGCAGCCTGCGATCAACTCATCGAAGGTCTGTACGTTCAACGGCATCGCACGCCTCCCTGATCATGTCCGCCATGCTCGCGGGGATACGGATCACTGCCTCGCCTTCCGGGATTCCCTGTGCATGGCCCGGCAGTTCGAACGCCGCGCATTCTGCCTCCAGTTCGGGCCCCGGCTTCCAGCCTTGGAAGACGAGTTCTCGTTTCTGCTGGTCGACCCACACGGTAGGGCTCTGCTTGTCCCCGGTGCTGGGGTCGATGCCGATGAACAGTAGCGACACTGCTGCCTCCGTCGATGAGTTGTGCAGTTATGTGCAACACCTTCACCTTGGCGGTCTGCTCAGTCAAGAGGGTAAAGCAGCCAAGACACGGGCTAGGAAAGCTGTGTAAGCAGATCTGCACATTCATGGATGTGCTGCACGTCCGGCACCTACCGTCGGCCGGTACAGAAAGACCCCGGCGAGGCGGTCACCTCCCGGGGCATGGCCGACTGCGAAGGAGTCGACATGCCGCACCGTACCGTCCGGCCGCCCTACGGGGTGATCAGATGAGCAGCGCGATTCAGGAAGTCCCCGCCGAGGTTCTTGAGGTCCTGGCGTTGCCCACCCTGGACGGTCTCGCGGACGACAAGGTGCGCGGTGCCGAGTGCCTTTGGTGCGACAAACGGCTGACCGGGGACACCGCCGTGGACTTCGGTCAGCAGCGCTCACCGCTCAACGGCAGCTCGGCCATCTCCGGGATGACCTGGTTCCCCCGGGCCTGCCGTTCCTGCGTCGCCGACCGCGCCCACCGTGGCCTGTTCACCCACACCGTGGCCTGCCCGCTCTGCGAGACGAAGCAGACGGCCGCGGCCTGTACGGTCGGCCGCGGCCTGTACCGGCTGGTGAGGGACTGCCGCCGATGACCCCGGACAAACTCCCTGCCCGCGCGAGGCCCCGTCTCGGCTACATGACCATCCGGATCTACCAGGTGGACCGCCGCGGAAAGATCACCCGCGACGGCCGAACGGTCGTCGTCCCTCCCGCCGCGGAACTGCCACCGCTCACGGACGGCTACCCGCCCTGCCAGTGCCCCCGCCACCGACGGGGGACCCCATGAAGATCTGCCGCCGCTGCGATCAGCACATCACGGGTCCGGCGGAAGAGATGTCCCCGCTGCGCCCGACCGGCGCCAGCCCGACCGTGTACACCCACCCCGGTGGCCGGTGCCCAAAGGTGCCCCAGCAGACCGCACCACTTCAGCGTCACCCCTAGACCCCCGTCCCGGGTCTCAACCCGGAACAAGCCGAGCCCCGGGACGGGTCGCACCACCCACGTCCGAAGCACCACCGACCAAGGAGGCACGGAACGTGACCGAAACGACGAAGCGCCCGCTGATCGACGCGCGCCGCCTGATCAGCGACGAAATGCGGGCAACCCTCGTCGCCAACATGTGCGACCGGTTCCCCCAGCTGACCGAGGAGAAGGCAGACCGCGGCGTCGGCCAGATGCTTGCCTTCCTCGCCGCGTCCGACTACAGCGAGAGGCCGCTCAGCCCCTCGCCGCTGGTAGACGACTTCTGGCACGCCTTCCTGCTCCACACCAAGGCATACCGAAACTTCTGCCAGGAGAACTTCGGCCGGTTCCTGGACCACCAGCCCGGCTATCTGGACCCGGAGGAGCACGGCGGCGGCAAGGTGCTCCGCGCCCGCACCGTCGACTGCATCACGCTCGCCGGGTACGAGATCGACATGGAGTTCTGGCCCGAGCTGGACCTCGCCGACTGCTCGCAGTGTCACGCGAGCTGCTCGGACAGCCCGAACCACCCGTAACAGTTCTCTGTCGGCCTCCGGCCTGTGCCACGCTGTGGCCAGGCCGGGGGCCGACCCCGTTTCGCTCAACCAACGCAGGAGATCGCGGGTGGACCGCATCGAATGGCACGACCTACCGGCAACGACCCGCGCGGCCGTCGAACGGCATACAGGCCCGGTCGAGGCAGCCGAGACCGCGCCGCACGGCGTCATGTCCCGGCTCGCCTGCACCGTCCACACACCAGCGGGACGAACATTCATCAAGGGCACCCGGCACGACGACCCACAAGCATGGGTGTATCGCCACGAGGCACGGGTTACACGACGCGCACCCCTCGCGCCCGGCGTGCTGTGGGAGATCGACGCCGGCGGGTGGCTGCTCTACGGATACGACTACATCGACGGCCGACATCCGGACTTGGCCCCGGGGTCCGACGACCTCGCCCCTCTGCTTCGCACGCTTACCGTTACGTCCGAGGTGCCATGGCCCGAGGCACTGAACAAGAAGCCGCTTCACACACGGTGGGCTGAATTCCTGCCCGAAGACGTACCGTCCGGGCTGCAAGGCCGAGGACTCGCCCACACGGATATGTCCCCGCACAACATGCTGATGACCAGGGGCGGCAAGCTGCTGCTACTGGACTGGGCCCTCTCCTGCCCCGCCCCCGGGTGGGCCGACACGGCGCTTACGGTGCCCCGGCTGATCTCCGCCGGCCATACGCCGGAACAGGCCGAGACGATCGCCCAGCAGGTGCCCGCATACAGCGCGGCCGACCCTGCCACCGTCACCACGTTCGCGCGGACCGTCTACGCTGCCTGGGAGGACTGGGAACGAACGCGCCCCATGCCTCACAGGGCCGCTCTCACCGCCGCCGCCCAGACATGGGCCACGTACCGCGAGAAAGGTCGGCAGACGGGCGCACACGCTCTTTCCCCTTGACCGGTCACTCTACGCGGGGCCACGAGACGTCTCCTCGTGGCCCTTCGTGTACCCGCTGGATCCCGGGTTCCGGCGCCACCGAGACTGCGCGAAAGGCCGACGTGACCTATGCAGCGGCAGGAGGCTGCTCCTCTTCATCCGCGGGACGGGCGGTTAGCTGCGTCACTTGGTTGGGTGCGGACGGTTGTTGATCATCCGAGCTCTTGAAGCGACGCCACGCGGCGCGCGCACGGCTGGCGGAATTGATCACATCGGGGACCTGATCCAAGATCCCCTTCAGTGCAAAGAGAAAGATCGAGGCCACACCTGCGACGGCGAGGATGGCGAGCGTCATTGCCCCGTCCAACTGACTCGGTACCTTTCGGGTCGGGTGACCGAGCAGAAGACTCATGCGCAGGGCACTCATCAGCTCGGCCACAACTAACGTGGCTCGAACTGAGAAGCCCTGCATCCGACGTCTCGCCGGGGATCTCAGACACCAGGCGTGAGCCTGGCTGTTAGTAATCTGTTCGTGGTAAAAGCAGAAGACAGCCTAAGTCGAGTGCGATCCGACGTCGGATGGCTTCTGGGGTGTACGTGACTTTCCCGTACAAGCGCAGCAGCCAGACAGATCACACGTCCCCTGGAACGCCCCGCGTACTCATGCGGATCACAGAGGTGACAAGACATGAAGTTCTGCTGACTGGATGAACAACGACCGACCCAAGGGCCGCCCGTCGTCAACCAGTCACGCGCTCACAGGAGTTCGCAGCTCCACCGTGGGCACGTCCATGAGAATAGCGCACAGTTACAGAACATCGCGCAAGTTCAGGCAAACTGGACGTTGAGCTGCACAAATGCCGCTGCCCCGCCTCTCGTAGCGAGGCGGGGCACGCGCGTCTATGGTTCCCGAGACTGATGGCCAGACCCTTCGGCATCGCGAGTACGTCGCGTGCCCTTGATCCGCCGGCGGCGCCGCCGTTCCCTACCCGCGCGACGACCATGGCTCCGACGAACGACGCTCGACGAGCGCCATCGCACGCACGCCGCCCTCGTCGAGAAGCCACCTGTTTTACACGCTCTATCCAGGAACAGCACTCCTCTGTGAGCCAACGACACCGCGCCGGGGCGTGCGATGCCCTGGCCGCCGCCGACGAGCGACTGCATCGTGGCCGAGTGGTGCGGAGCGCAGTAGGGCGCTACGTCGATCAGCGGTTTGCCCGGCGGCAGCAGGCCCGCCACCGAGTGGACCGCCGTGACCTCCAGCGACTCCTCCCGGCCGAGCCGGGGCAGCACGGCGGGCAGCCGCTCCGCGAGCATCGTCTTGCCCGCCCCGGGCGGCCCTTCCAGGAAGAGGTGGTGACCGCCCGCGGCGGCCACCACCACCGCCGTGCGCGCCGAGTGCTGCCCCACCACGTCGGCCAGGTCGTGGTCGTGCTGTGCGGCACCGACGCCCTGCATGCCGGTGGCCGCGCCCGCGCCGGGCACCCGCAGCCCCGCGCGGAGCGAATCGGGGCGGCCCGGCTCGTCGGGCTCCTCGTCGGGTACGGGCTCGTCCGCCAGCACGGCGATCAACTGGCGCAGGCTGCGGATGCCGAGCACCGACACGCCGGGCACCAGCGACGCCTCGGCCGCGGCGCACTCGGGCACCACCACCTGCTCGTACCCGGCGTCGGCCGCGGCCAGCACGGCCGGCAGGATGCCCCGGACCGGGCGCACCCGGCCGTCGAGGCCCAGTTCGCCGATCATCACGATGTCGGCGAGCACCCGGGGGTCAATCCGCTCGGCGGCGCCGAGCACCGCGCAGGCCACGGCGAGGTCGAAGCCGCTGCCCGCCTTCGGCACCGAGGCCGGGCTGAGGCCCACGGTGAGTTTCTTCGACGGCCAGGACGCCCCGGAGTTCACCACCGCGGCCCGCACCCGGTCCCGGCTCTCCGTCAGGCTCTTGTCCGGCAGCCCCACCAGCGTGAACGCCGCCACTCCCGGTTCCAGGTCGGCCTGGACCTCGACCACCACACCCTCGACGCCCACCAGCGCCACGGAGCACGTCCGGGCGAACCCCATCTCAGGCCACCCCCCGCGCGTGCTCGACCACGGGGGCTCCGCGGTCCGGCACGAGGACTCCGACCAGATCGATGCGGGCGCCGCCGGGCGGTGCGCCGCCGTGGGTCTGGATCCAGCGCTCGGCGAGGTCCCGCAGCCGGTGCGCCTTCTGCGGGGTCACCGCGGCCATCGGATGCTCGTAGCACCCGCCACGGCGCGTCTTCACCTCGCAGAGGACGAGCGTGTCCCCGTCCCGGGCCACGATGTCGATCTCGCCGGAACGGCCGCAGCGCCAGTTGCGCTCCAGAACCGTCATCCCGGACTCGGTCAGGCGCCGAGCGGCCAGGTCCTCGCCGTACCTGCCGAGTGCGTTGCGTGCCTGCTGTGCGTTCATGTGGGCACCTCCTCCGCGCCCACCGTCGCGTACCCGGCCGGAGAAAGTGGATCTTGGTGGGTTACCCGCTGGTTGTGGACAACCTCGTCACCCGCCCGTGCACCTCTCGTCGGCCCGGGGGATCCCCATCGGCCGGGAATCCTGTACGGCTCAAAGGACCCCCATCGCCATCAGCCGAGGAAGTCCCGAACAGCGCGGGAAATCCCGCACGGCCGGCCCGGGAAATCCCGTACCCGCCCGAGAAGTCCCCTCAGCCGTCCAGGGCCCCGTCAGCCGTCCCGGACGTCCGTTCAGCCGCCCGGCAGCTCCAGGTCGCTCTTGTTCAGCTCCTCGATGTTCACGTCCTTGAACGTCAGGACACGTACCTGCTTGACGAATCGGGCCGGCCGGTACATGTCCCAGACCCAGGCGTCCGCCATGGACACCTCGAAGAACACCTCGCCCTGTACCGAGTGCACCTGCATCTCGTAGTCGTTGGTGAGGTAGAAGCGCCGTTCGGTCTCGATCACGTATTTGAACAGACCGACGACATCGCGGTACTCCCGGTAGAGCTTCAGCTCCATCTCGGTCTCGTACTTTTCGAGGTCCTCGGCGCTCATGGCATGTTCCCCTTCAGCCGTGCGATCCCACCATTGTGCGCCAGTCCCGCGCGCCTCTAGACGATTTCCGTGTCAAGGGTCACGGGCTTGGCCGGGGGACCTTCGTCGAGCAGCGTCCGGAGCAGCTCGGCGAGTCTGGTCGGGTACACCGTCTCATGCGCCCGGGCGAGTTCCCGACACGTCCACCACCTCGCTCCGGCGACGCTGCGGCGCTCCAGTTCGGTCAGGGCCAGCGGCTCGGGTTGCGGCAGGGAGGTGTGGGCCGTACGGGCCAGGTAGTACCACTCGTCCTGGTTCCAGCGGCGGCCGGCGAACGGGAAGGAGCACCGGCGGCGCCACAGCACCGGGCCGAGTTCGACGTCGGTGATACCGGTCTCCTCGGCCAGTTCCCGCAGCGCCGCCTGCTCGCGGGTCTCGTCGCCCTCCAGGCCGCCGCCGGGCGTGAACCACCAGTCGTCGGCCGGGTCGTCCGGCTCGTGGCCGTGCAACAGCAGTATGCGGTCGCCGGGGTCCAGCAGCACCACTCGGGCGACGCGGCGCAGGCCGCCCGCGAAAGAATCCGCGCCCGGCTCCGGGGCTTCAGTGGACACCGGCGGGCTCCGGGCGCGTCCGGGAACGGCTCAGCAGCTTGGCGACCGGGCCGTAGGCAGCGCCGGCGAGGACGAGCACCGCCCCGGCCACGATCAGCACGACGATGGTGCGCAGCGGACCCGGCTGGGAGAGGGCGCCCAGCGCCTCGAAGCCGGTGGGGCGCTTCAGCATGCCGTTCATGGGCCAGACGACGGCGTCGACGCGGGCGGAGACGGCGCCGGCGACGACGGTGCCGCGGGCGGCGTCGGTGAGGTGGGCGGTGGAGTCCAGCGAGCCCTGCCGCTCGTCACCGAGGAGGAAGAGGCGGCCCGCGGGAACCTTGACGGTCGGGAAGCCCATGAGTTCGGCCGCGCTGCCCTTGGGGAGGTAGGGCTCGTCGATCTGTTCGCCGTTGACGGTCAGCTTGCCTTCGGTGCAGCAGGCGACGGTGTCCCCGCCGACCGCGACCACGCGCTTGACCACGTCGGAGCCGGTGACCCAGGTCTTGTCCTGGAAGACGACGACGTCACCCCGGCGGATCTCACCGCTGTCGATGCGCTCGGCGAGGACGCGGTCACCGGCGTCGATCGTCGGGGTCATGGAACTGGTGGGGACGGTGTACGGCCGGTAGACCACCGCGCCCCACGCGAATCCTCCGAGGAACAGCACCAGGCCCAGTGCCACGGCCACCCCGGACAGCCGCTGCCCGAGCGGGCTGCCGGCCTGTGCCGTGCCTGGGCCACCGCGGTGCGGGGCCGTACGTGTCGTGCTCTCGCCACCCATGGACCCGCACCCTACCGGGCGGTACCGAGCGGGCCCAGGCTCCCTCCCTCTCGGACGGGAGGGAGGCCGGCCCTTGCACGCTTCCGCGCGGACGCCTTTCCGGGCGGCGCGGCCCGGACGGACGGACTTCCCCGGGCCCACAGCCGGGACGAACGGACACCTTCAGGTCCACGGCCCGGACGAACGAATACCTCCAGGCCCACGGCCCGGACGAATGGACCTTCCCGGGCTCACGGCCCCGGGTCCCTCCCCGGTGCCCGGGATCACCCGGACCCCCTGTCCACCACGGCCCCGGGGTCCGCGGCAGACCCCGGGGTTCCGCTTCGCTCCGGTCTCCTCAGCGGGTCCGGCTCGCAGCGGCCCGTCGGCGGCGCCACACCACCACCGGCAGCACGCCCACGAGCGCGATGCTCTCGGGGCCCACCGGCAGCGGGGCGGCGGCGGAGGAGGACTGCTGGTCGAGACCCGGCTGGTCGAAGGTGTCCGGGACCGGCAGGGTGCCCCAGCGGTTGATCGGCCAGGCCCGGACGATGGCGCGGCCGACGACCTCGTCGACGGGGACCATGCCGTGGTTCTTGTCGGACTGGTTGTAGCGCGAGTCGCGGGAGTTCTGGCGGTGGTCGCCCATCACCCAGAGGTAGCCCTTGGGGACCGTCACCTTGAACTGGCCGCCCTGGTCGTCCACGCTGCACGGCGTGTTCCCGGGGTAGACGTAGGGCTCGTTCAGCGGCTTGCCGTTGACCAGCAGCGGGCCGGTGTTCTTGCACTCGACCGTGTCACCGCCGACCCCGATGACCCGCTTGATCAGGTCCTTCTCCTCCGCGGACGGCATCAGGCCGATCCAGCTGAGGACCTTCTGCACCGGGTTCGGATTCGGCGCCGGCTCCCCCGCGAGCCAGTTGTCCGGGTCGTGGAAGACGATGACCTCGCCGCGGTCGGGCTTGGAGCCGAACCACGGGGTGAGCTTGTCGACCAGGACGCGGTCACCCTGCTGGAGGGTGTTCTGCATCGAGTCCGACGGGATCGAGAACGCCTGCACCAGGAACGTCTTGATCAGCAGTGCCAGCACCAGCGCGATGACGACCAGGATCGGCAGCTCCTTCCAGAAGGAGCGCGGTTTCCTCGGCCCGGGAGCCGAGCCGCCCGGCCCCTCGTCCGGAGTGCCGACCGCCGGGGGCTGCCCCTCCGCGGGCCTTCCGCCCGGGGCCGATCCGGGTTCATTCCCGGAGGTCACGGCGTTCTCCGCCGTGGGTTCACTCGATTCCACGGGGCGCCCGCGGTGATCTTCGCCGTCGTATCCCGACCGTGCGCCAACCGCCACATCCCCCACGCCAACTCCTTACGCCGTGCCGCCGCCTGCTCCGGGTACGGTGCAGGCCCACCACTCCCATAACGAGCGGGAGTTCCGCAGGAGTCGGGAGCTGGATCATTCCGTCCGGATCGTCGGAGGCAACCCTATGCGACAGCAGGGGGGCCGCGGTCGACCCCGACGCCGAGTCGGAGACGCTTGCGAAGGTTTTAGGTTCGGTCAGACGGGACCAGTGGCCGATGGGCCAGCCGATGACCATGGCCCGGCCCACCACGGAGTTCACGGAGACCGTGCCCCCGTAGTCGGTGTTCTGGTGGGCTCGGGAGTCCGCGGAGTTGCCGCGGTGGTCGCCCATCACCCACAGCCGCCCCTGGGGGACGGTGACGTCGAACGGCGTACTGGAGGGGACGTTGCCCGGATACAGGTAGTCCGACTCGGACAGCGGAACGCCGTTGACGGTGATCCGGCCCTGCGTGTCGCAGCACTTGACATGGTCACCGCCGACCCCGATGACCCGCTTGATGAGGTCCTTCTCGTTGTCGGAGGGCAGCAGCCCGATGAAGGTGAGCCCTTCCTTGATCTGCTTGACGACGACGGGGGCGTTCTTCTTGCCGGCCTGCTCGTCGCCCAGCCAGCCGCCCGGGTCGTGGAAGACGACGACGTCCCCACGCTGCGGTTCGGAGCCGAACCACGGGGTGAGCTTGTCGACCAGGACTCGGTCGCCGATCCGGATCGTCTGTTCCATGGAGCCCGACGGGATCACGAATGCCTGGACGAGGAAGGTCTTCAGGACCAGCGCTATCAGCACGGCCACGCCGACCAGGAGCGGTATCTCCCGCACCGCGCTGCGCCTGCGCTTGCGCTTGACCTTGCGCTGGAGCTTGCGCCGCTCCGCGCGGGTCCGGCCGCCGGCCGGACCGGCCGCGCGCCGGCCCCCGGCGGGCAGCGGGCCGTCGGCCGCGTTGCCGGGCACACCGCGGGGTTTGCCGCGGTTACCCATGCGGCTGCTCCGCGGCGGGCACGCGCGCGTAGGCGGCCGGCCGGTCGAGGCGGGTCCAGTGGGCGGCGGGCCAGACGATCCAGTCGGCGCGCCCGATCACGTCGGCGACGGGGATCATGCCGCCGCCCGGGGAGCCCAGGTGGTCGCGGGAGTCGCTGGAGTCGCCGCGGTGGTCGCCGAGGACGAACAGCCTGCCCTGGGGTACGACGACGTCGAAGGGCACGGTGGACGGGCTGTCCCCGGGATAGAGGAACGCCGTCTCGTCGACCGCTCGGCCGTTCACCTCGATCCTGCCCTCCTCGTCGCAGCAGACCACGTGGTCCCCGCCTACACCCACAACGCGCTTGATGTAGTCCGCGTCCCCGAAATACCCGGTTCCGTCGAATACGACCACGTCACCACGGCGCGGACCGGCACCGAAACGGTACGCCACCTTGTTGACGAGGACGCGGTCGCCGATCCTCAGCCCGTTCTCCATGGATCCGCTCGGGATCTGGAACGGCTGTGCCACGTACGTGTTGAGGAGCAGCAGGAACAGCAGGCAGACGAAGAGGGTGAGGGTGATGCGTCCGCCCGGCAGCCAGTCGGCGAGACGCGACACGAACGCGAAACGCGACCGTCCCTCCGTGCCCGGTGCGCCGGGGCTTGAGGAGGAACGGTCGCGTCTCGTCGGCTGTGCTTCGGTGTCCATCGCGGGCTGATGTTATCCGGCCCGGCTGGGAACTCCCGGGAGCGCTCAGCTCTCGCGCT
Source organism: Streptomyces sp. NPDC001270 (assembly GCF_042896695.1). Taxonomy (NCBI): domain Bacteria; kingdom Bacillati; phylum Actinomycetota; class Actinomycetes; order Kitasatosporales; family Streptomycetaceae; genus Streptomyces; species Streptomyces sp. NPDC001270. The sequence goes on from NZ_JBIAXM010000010.1 coordinate 123,357, forward strand.
TCTCCTTGATCTTCGCGGCCTTGCCGCGCAGGTCGCGCAGGTAGTAGAGCTTGGCGCGGCGCACGTCACCCTTGGTGACCAGCTCGATCTTCTCGACGATCGGGGTGTGCACCGGGAAGGTCCGCTCGACACCGACGGAGAAGGAGACCTTGCGGACCGTGAAGGTCTCGCGGACACCGGAGCCCTGGCGGCGGATCACCACGCCCTTGAACTGCTGCACACGGGAGCGGTTGCCCTCGATGACGCGGACGTGGACGTTGACGGTGTCACCCGGACGGAAGGCCGGGATGTCGCTGCGCAGCGCAGCGGAGTCGACGGAGTCGAGCAGGTGGGACATGTCGTCTGCTTTCTTCGCTGATGCCACAGGTCATCAACGGGAACTAGATGTTCGTCAAAGGAGTGCCGTGCGGATCGGGGCGGGCGTCGTGTCCCCCTGTGGCAGGGGCGCACGCCGGACGGACGCACAACAGCGAGCTATTGTTCCATGCCCTCTGGCCTGCGCCAAAATCGGCCGTACGGTCCCCCGTCCGGGTCCGGGGACCAGCCGAGGATGGAGAGCATCTCGCGGTCCTTCTTGTCGAAGACCCGGGGTTCGCAACGCTCGATCAGGTCGGGCCGGTTGGCGGTCGTACGCTTCAGCGCCTCGTCCCGGCGCCAGCGGGCGATCTTCCCGTGATGGCCGCTGAGCAGCACGTCCGGGATGTCCCGGCCGCGCCACAGGGGCGGCTTGGTGTAGACGGGGCCCTCCAGGAGGCTCGCCATCGCACCGGGTGCGAAGGAGTCGTCCCGGTGCGACTCGGCGTTGCCCAGGACGCCGGGCAGCAGCCGTGCCACGGCCTCGGTGACGACCAGGACGGCCGCCTCGCCGCCGGCGAGCACGTAGTCGCCGATGGACACCTCGTAGACCGGTATCCGGGTCGCGTACTCGTCCATGACGCGCCGGTCGATGCCTTCGTACCGGGCCGGCGTGAAGATCAGCCAGGGGCGTTCGGACAGTTCGACGGCCAGTTCCTGGGTGAAGGGGCGGCCGCTCGGGGTGGGCACGATCAGCGCGGGCGTCCCGGAGCCGGTCTCGTAGCCGTCGGCCAGTACGGAGTCGAGGGCGTCGCCCCACGGTTCGGTCATCATGACCATGCCGGGCCCGCCGCCGTAGGGCGTGTCGTCGACCGTGTTGTGCCGGTCGTACGTCCAGGTCCGCAGGTCGTGCACGTGCACGTCGAGCTGTCCACGCGCGCGTGCCTTGCCGACGAGGGAGACGTTCAGCGGCTCCAGGTACTCGGGGAAGATGGTGACGACGTCGAGCCTCATGCGCCCTCGTCCCCGGCCCCGGCGCCGGGTCCGCCGGCGGCGTCGTCGCGGGCCGCGAGGTCCATGAGGCCCGGCGGGGGCGCCACGACCGCCTTCTGCTCCGCCAGGTCGATCTCGGTGACGATCTCCTCGACGAAGGGGATCAGCACCTCGCTGCCGTCGGGCCGCTCGACGATGAACAGGTCCTGGGAGGGCAGGTGGGAGATCTCGGTGATGCGGCCGACCTCCGTGCCGTCCTCGGTGACCACGTCGAGGTCGATCAGCTGGTGGTCGTAGTACTCGTCCTCGCCCTCGGGCAGTTCCTCCGGGTCGATCTCGGCGATCAGGACGGTGCCCCGGAGGGCTTCCGCGCCGTTGCGGTCCTGGACGCCGGCGAAACGCAGGAGCAGGCGGCCGCTGTGGACGCGGCCGGTCTCGATGGTGAGCGGTCCCGCGGAGGCGGGGTCGGTGGCGAGCACGGCGCCGGGCGCGAGCCTGAGTTCCGGCTCGTCGGTGCGTACCTCGACGGTGACCTCGCCCTTGATGCCGTGGGCGCGGCCGATCCGTGCGACTACCAGCTGCACGTTTCCAGATCTCCTGTCATACGACTGCGGGCCGGGGACGGCCCAGTGGCCTTCCCCGGCCCGAGCCGGTTCTCGAAAGCGTCAGCGGACGTGGTCGACGTCGACGAGGTCGACGCGGACTCCGCGACCGCCGATGGCACCCACGACGGTGCGCAGGGCACGCGCGGTGCGGCCGTTGCGGCCGATCACCTTGCCGAGGTCGTCGGGATGGACCCGGACCTCAAGAACGCGCCCGCGGCGCAGGTTGCGCGAGGCGACCTGCACGTCGTCAGGGTTGTCGACGATGCCCTTCACGAGGTGCTCAAGCGCCTCTTCGAGCATGCTGCTCAGGCCTCGGTCGACTCGGAGGACTCGGCGCCGGCCTCGTCCTTCTTCTCGGCCTTCTTCCGCTGGGTGATCGCCTCACCCTTGCCCTCGTCCTCGCCGCCGAGAGCCTCGAAGGTCGGACGCGCGGCCTTCGGCTCGGCGACGAGCAGCGGCGCCGGAGCGGGCTCGCCCTTGAACTTCTGCCAGTCGCCCGTCTTCTTCAGGATGGCGAGCACGGGCTCGGTCGGCTGGGCGCCGACACCGAGCCAGTACGCCACGCGGTCGGCGTCCACCTCGATGACCGACGGGTTGTAGGTCGGGTGGTACTTGCCGATCTCCTCGATGGCCCGGCCGTCACGGCGGGTACGGGAGTCGGCGACGACGATGCGGTAGTGAGGCGAACGGATCTTGCCCAGACGCTTCAGCTTGATCTTGACTGCCACGGGAGTGGGTTCTCCTGGATTTGACGTGGTGGGGCACAACGAGATGCCGCGTGGGGTTGCGGACCCGAGTGGCCCGATGGACGCGTCAGCCGGAGGAGAGAGGGGTCCTGTACGGCTGTCGAGTACAGCTAGCCATTGTGCCACACGCAGCGGGTCGCTTCCGGCCGAGGGCCTGGGCCGGGGCCCGGGCATGCCGGACAGACACCCGGCGCGGAGACGACCGTACGTCGGGTGTGCTGCCCGGCACCGGCGAGTCGGCGCACGCGGCTGCCACGAGCAGCCGCGTGCCTAGTTCGCCGCCGCCCCCACGACCTCCGGGATCCGGAACGGCTTGCCGCAGCCGCCGCACATGATCGGCGCCTGGGCCAGCACGGACGGGACGACCCGAACATTGCGCCCGCAGTCGCAGACGGCCTTGACGCGGACACCGCCACCGGAGGAGCCGTGGCGGGCGGCCGGGCCGCGGAAGGTGCGGGAGGTGTCGGCGGAGGTGGCGGCCAGGTGGGCCTTCAGGGCGCGCTGGAGCCGCTCCGTCGTCGGGCGGTAGCGCCGCTTCGCCTCGGGGTTGAGCGTCACCAGCGAGAAGCCGCTGCTCGGGTGCGGCTCGTCGGGGTGGTCCAGGCCCAGCTCCTCGGCGATGGCGAGGAATCTCCGGTTGTGATAGCGGCCGGCCCGGGAGGTGTCGCGTACGCCGCGGGCGGCGGCGATGCCGTGGACTGCCTCGTGAAGCAGTCGCTCGAAGGAGAGCTCGTGTCCGCACGCGGACGACGACTCTCCGATCAGGGATTCTGGCGCGGCAAGGTCAGGCAGCTCGGGGTGGTACCGCTGAATGTCGGCCCACGCCTGTGCCAGCTCTGCGGCGAGTACAGGTGGTGTCTGTGTCGTGCTCACGTAATGAGAACGAGCCGGACCGCCGCTGTGTTCCGATTCCGGGGCATCCCAAAATAATTTTGCACGTACCCGTCAGTTGCCGCTGATGCGACCTGACGAGGGCGGGAGCGCTGATCTGCGGAGAAGCCGCACAGCTCCTACCAACCCGGTACGTAGTCCGACGTAGAACCCGGCACGCAGAACGGGTCCGCGCGCCGGGACGGCTGTGGGCGGCCGCTGCGCAAGAGACGTTTCGGTCGCTCTCGCCGTGACGGCGCCGCTTCAGTATGCGCGCGCGACGATCGCGACGTCACCCGGGGTGCCGTCTTCGCCCGGCACCGATCCGTCCGCCGCGACCAGGCATCGTACGGTCACGGCGTGCTCGGCCAGTTCGGCCTCGCCCTCCTCGCCGAGGCCGGCCCACGGGATGCGCGCCCAGCCGCCGGCGGTGACGGCCTCGACGGCCTCCGCGACGGTGGCCACGTCGACCGTGCGGGACTCGCGGCGTTCCCGGGACTGCCCGAGCAGCAGCGCCTGGTCCGCTTCGAGGATCCCCGGGAGCAGGGCGGGCAGCGCGTCCAGGGCGACCGGTTCCTTGCCGCCGGGGATGCGGCGGGCCAGCATCGCGGTGCCGGCCTCCAGATCGCGCGGGCCGACCTCGATGCGGACGGGCACGCCCTTCAGCTCCCAGTCGACGGCGCGCCGGCCGAACGGGGTGTCCGTGCGGTCGTCCACCCGTACCCGGATCCCCGCCGCGGTCAGCCGGTCGCCGATCTCGCGGACCTTGGCCAGGACCGCCTCATCGTCCTTGACGGCGAGCACCACGGCCTGGATCTGCGCCAGCCGGGGCGGGACGCGCAGGCCGTCGTCGTCCCCGTGCATCATCACCAGGGCGCCGATCATGCGGGTGGTGGAGCCCCACGAGGTCTGCCAGACGTATTCCTGCCGACCGTCCTTCGACAGGTACTGGGTATGGAAAGCCTTGGCGAAGTTTTGGCCGAGTTCATGGCTGGTGGCGAGCTGGAGGGCCTTCCCGTCGCCCATCATGCCCTCCAGGGTGAGGGTGTTGACGGCACCGGCGAACCGCTCACGGGCGGTCTTGCGGCCCGCGAGGACGTCCATGGCGAGGACGTTCTCCATGAAGTCGGCGTACACCTCGCGGTGGATGCGCGCGGCGTAGTCGCGGGCGTCCTCATAGGTGGCGTGCGCGGTGTGGCCCTCCTGCCACAGGAACTCCGTCGTGCGCAGGAACACGCGCGGGCGCAGCTCCCAACGCACCACGTTCGCCCACTGGTTGATCAGCAGCGGCAGGTCCCGGTAGCTCTGCACCCACTTGGCGAAGTAGTCGTTGACGATCGTCTCGGAGGTGGGCCGGACGACGACGGGTTCCTCCAATTCCTTGCCGCCGGCGTGCGTGACGACGGCCAGCTCCGGCGCGAAACCCTCGACGTGCTCGGCCTCCCGGGTCAGGTACGACTGCGGGATGAACAGCGGGAAGTAGGCGTTGGCGGCGCCGGCCCCCTTGATCCGGGTGTCCATCTCGGCCTGCATCCGCTCCCACAGCCCGTACCCGTACGGTCGGATCACCATGGTGCCGCGCACCGGGCCGTTGTCGGCCAGCTCCGCCTTGTTGATCAGATCCTGGTACCAGCGGGGGAAGTCGACCGCCCGGGGGGTGAGAACGGGTGCCTTTGCCATGGCGCGATGGTACGGGTCCACGTTGCCGGGATGTGAATTCTCGCCACGGCCGCCACGCAGCGGCAATCCGCGTTCCAGGACCCCTGGACGCCGTCGCGAGCCGGGAGTTACCTGGCATGGGTGGAGAGTGCGAGCGCACGGCACGGGGGCCACGCAACCGGTCGCAGCGGCGGCCTTCGGCGGATTGGGGCGCTGATCCATGACACCTACGCTCGTGCGGCAGCACCCGGCCCCCGCGGGCACCGCCCCCGGTGTGGACCGGTGGGCACGCGCGCGTGACTGGTCCGAGATCCAGGAACGGATGCTGGTCCCGCTCCACGAGTCCGTCTACGAACGGCTTGAAGTGGGCCCGGCCACCCGGCTGCTCGGCCTGCGCTGCGGTTCCGGACTCGCCCTGCTGACGGCGGCGGCCAGAGGGGCCGCGGTGACCGGCGTCGACCGCGGCCGGCCCGAACTGCTCGCCCTCGCGCGGCAGCGCCTGCTGCCGGACGCGCGGGACGCACGCGCGCGTGCGCGCGCCCGGATCGTCGACGGCTCGCCCGGGGACGCGGCCGACGCGGAGACGCCCGCGTACACCCTGGTGACCGTCTTCGAACCGGCCGGAGGCCGCGCGGACGACGCGGCGGGGCCCGGTGGACCACTCGCCGCCGCGCTGCCGCTCGCCGTGCGCGGCGCGGCCGTGGTGCTGGCCGGCTGGGGTCCGCCGGAGCGCTGTGCCACCTCGGACGTGCTGCGGGTGGCCGCCGGACCGGCCGATCCGTGCCGCCCGGCCGGCCGCGACGACCTGGAGGAGGTGGTCCGGCGGGCCGGGCTGCGGCCGGACGGTTCCGGGCGGGTGGCCTGCCCGTTCGGGTACGCGGACGTCGACAGCGCGGTGCGCGGTCTGCTGTCGACGGGATGGTTCGACGCGGCGCTCACGGCCACCGACCCGGCACAGGTGGACAAGGAACTGCGGGAAGCGCTGCATCCCCACCGGCAGCAGGACGGGACGGTGTGGATGCCGAACGTGTTCCGTTATCTGATCGCCCGTGTTCCCTAGGTGGGTTGCCCTGGGGGCGGGCAGCGCGAGGGCCGCGCGCTCAGGGTGCGGGCGGCACGTACGGGAACGACGCCGGGACTCGGGCGTGACCGACTCCTTGCCGATGCCGAGCGTCAGCAGGGGTGTCGGCGGGGGGCGGCGGCGAGGGAGAACAACACGTCCGGTGCGTTGTCGGTGAGCGTGGGCCGTATCCACCGGGCGGAGCCGTACGACGCGGGCGTGCCGATCTCGTGGGGCAGGGCGGCGGGCAGGATCCGTTCCACGAACGACTCGGCGTACGCCTCCGGGTCCTCGGCGGTGCCGCAGGCACGCACCACGCGCTCCTCTCGGGGCAGATCCCCGCGCGCGGCCCGAACGGGGCGGGTCGGCTCAGGGTTCGTCCTTCGTCAGACGGGTGATGCCGGCGATCCGGTACGCGTCCTCGTGGTACGCGGTGCGCCGGCGTTCCTCCTCGGGCATCACCAGGGCGCGTTCGGCGCCCAGCTGGACCTTCTCCAACGCCTCCGAGAGGTCGCTCCGCGTCACCTCCCGCTGTGCGTGCTTGACCGCGAGCAGGGCCGCCTCGTTGGCGAGGTTGGCCAGCTCGGCGCCGGTCATGCCCGGGGTGGTACGGGCCACCTGGGCGAGGTTCACGTCCTCGGCTAGCGGGATGCCGCGGGTGTGGATCCGCAGGATGGCCTCGCGTCCGCCGCGGTCGGGGGCCGGTGCGGGAGCGCCCTCGGTGCGCCAGGGCTGGTCGGGGGAGTCACGCGGCGGCGCCGGGTTGGCCATATCGGGACGTTACGCCACGTATCAGAGCACGGCACCCGCAGCAAGTCATGGGCGTACCCGTGAGGCCCGGCGGGCACGGTCGGTGGCACCCTCGGGAACGTCGAAGGGCGTCCCCTCGTGGAAGGGAACGCCCTCGGGTCGCGCGCGGCCGGGGCCGGGCTCAGCCCATGAACTTCTTGAACTCGTCCGGCAGCTCGAAGTCCTGCCCGCCCTGCTGCGGCAGGCCCACCGCTCCCCCGCCCTGCGCGGCGGCCTCGCGCCGCTGGGCCTCCTCCAATTCTTGCTGCTTGCGCTTCATCGGGTTGCCCGAGCGCTGCTTGCCCTTGGCCTTCTTCGGCTGCTTCCGCTGCCGGCCGGGACCGCCGCCCATGCCCGGGATGCCCGGCATGCCGGGCATCCCGCCGCCCTGGGCCATCCTGGACATCATCTTGCGCGCCTCGAAGAACCGCTCGACGAGGTTCTTCACCGCGCTGACCTCGACACCCGAGCCCCTGGCGATACGGGCGCGGCGCGAGCCGTTGATGATCGTCGGGTCCTGGCGCTCGCCGGGGGTCATCGACTTGATGATCGCGGCGGTGCGGTCGACGTCGCGCTCGTCGAGGTTGTTGATCTGGTCCTTGATCTGGCCCATGCCGGGCAGCATGCCGAGCAGCTTCGAGATGCTGCCCATCTTCCTGACCTGCTCCATCTGGGACAGGAAGTCGTCGAGGGTGAAGTCCTGCCCCTTCTTCGACGCCAGCTTGGAGGCCATCTTCTCGGCCTCTTCCTGGCTGAACGTCTTCTCCGCCTGCTCGATCAGGGTGAGCAGGTCGCCCATGTCGAGGATGCGGGAGGCCATCCGGTCCGGATGGAAGGCGTCGAAGTCGTCGAGCTTCTCGCCGTTCGACGCGAACATGATCGGCTTGCCGGTGATCTGGCGGATCGACAGGGCGGCGCCGCCGCGGGCGTCGCCGTCGAGCTTGGAGAGCACCACGCCGTCGAAGCCGACGCCGTCGCGGAACGCCTCCGCCGTGTTGACCGCGTCCTGACCGATCATCGCGTCGACGACGAACAGGATCTCGTCCGGGGAGACCGCGTCACGGATGTCCGCGGCCTGCTGCATCATCTCCTGGTCGATGCCGAGGCGGCCGGCGGTGTCGACGATGACGATGTCGTGGACCTTGGACTTCGCGAAGTCGATGGAGTCCTCGGCGACCTTCACCGGGTCGCCGACGCCGTTGCCCGGCTCCGGTGCGAAGACCGCCACGCCCGCGCGCTCGGCGACGACGCTCAACTGGTTCACGGCGTTCGGGCGCTGCAGGTCGGCGGCGACGAGCAGCGGGGAGTGGCCCTGCTCCTTGAGCCAGCGGCCGAGCTTGCCCGCGAGGGTGGTCTTGCCCGCACCCTGGAGACCCGCCAGCATGATCACCGTGGGCGGCTGCTTGGCGAAGCGCAGGCGCCTGGTCTCGCCGCCGAGGATGGTGACCAGTTCGTCGTTGACGATCTTCAGGACCTGCTGGGCCGGGTTCAGTGCCTTGGAGACCTCGGCGCCGAGGGCCCGCTCCTTGATGTTCTTGATGAACGTGCGGACGACAGGAAGGGCGACGTCCGCTTCGAGCAGCGCGATGCGGATCTCGCGCGCCGTGGCGTCGATGTCCGCTTCGCTCAGCCGGCCTTTTCCACGGAGGTTTTTGAAAGTGGCGCTGAGGCGGTCGGAGAGAGTATCGAACACGGCGGCGTCGGTCCTCGGAGTTGGGGGCAGTACAGAGCGTCTTCCAGGGTATCCGGCCGCGCAAGCAGATCGTCCCCGGCCGCCGCGTTCAGCGGGGCGGGGCGGGACGCGCGCGGCGGGGCCATGACACGGCCGGGCGGGCGGGCCGGACGGGCCGCCCGGCCCGCCCCGCGTCGGCGGTGACCACGTCAGGTACGCGTACGACACGCCCGCCGGGTCATGCCCGCAGCGTCTCCTCCAGCGCTTGGGCCGTCGCCGCCGCGTCGCCGGCCGGCAAGGGCGTCCCCGTCCCCGTCGTCACATAGAAGGCGTCCACCGCGTTGGCACCCAGCGTGCTGACGTGCGCGCTCCGCACCCGGACGCCCGCGTCCTCCAGCGCCCGGCCGATCCGGAACAGCAGCCCCGGCGCGTCCTGGGCGCGGACCTCGATCACCGTGGCGTGCCGGGAGGCGGCCGGAGCGACCGTGACCCGCGGCGGCGGGGCCGGCCAGCCGCGGCGGCGCGGATAGGCCGCGTCGCGCTCGGCGAGCCGGCCCGCGATGTCCAGGCTGCCGTCCAGCGCCCGTACCAGGTCGGCGCGGAGCCGCACGGCCTGCGGCAGCGAGCCGTACTCCGCCGCGACCCGCCAGTCCAACAGCAGCAGCGACCCGTCGTCGACGTCGTCCGGCAGCCGCAGGGTCCGCAGTTCCGCGGTGCGCACGGTGAGCCGGTGCACGGCGAGGACCCCGGCCACCGCGGGCAGCACCCCCGGCTGGTCGGGTACGGCGATGAGGAGTTCGACGCCCAGCGGCTCGGGATCACCCGAGGGCTCCTCGTCCGTCGCCGGCCGCTGCGGCTGTGCGCGCAGCGCCAGCACCGGTCCGCCGGTACGGAACGCCTCGATGGCGAGGCGCTCCTGCTCGGCGGTGGGGATGCCGGGCTCGGGCTCGCCGGGCGTGTCCCCGGCGAGGACGGCCGCGACCCGCTTCACCAGGTCGGCGACCAGGGCGCCGCGCCAGGACGACCAGGCGGCCGGGCCGGTGGCCAGCGCGTCCGCCTCGGTCAGCGCGTGCAGCAGTTCCAGCGTGCTCGGCGAGCCGACGACGTCGGCGACCGCGCGGACCGTGGCCGGATCGTCCAGGTCGCGCCGGGTGGCGGTCTCCACCAGCAGCAGATGGTGGCGTACGAGGGTGGCGAGCACGCCCACGTCACCGCGGTCGAAGCCGATGCGGACGGCCACGTCCTTGGCGATGATCTCGCCCGCCACGGAGTGGTCGCCCGGCCAGCCCTTGCCGATGTCGTGCAGCAGGGCGGCGACCAGCAGCAGGTCGGGCCGGCTGACCCGGCGGGTCAGCTCGGAGGCGCGGACCGCCGTCTCGATCAGATGCCGGTCGACGGTCCACACGTGGACGGCGTTGCGCTGCGGACGGCAGCGCACCCGCTCCCAGTCCGGCAGCAGCCGGGTGACGAGACCCTCCGCCTCCAGCGCCTCCCAGACGTCGACCGTCGGCCGGCCGGAGCCGAGCAGTGTGACCAGTTGCTCGCGGGCCTCGGCGGGCCAGGGCGTGGGCAGCGGGCCGGCGGTGGCCGCCAGGCGCCGTACGGCGTGCAGGGAGAGCGGGAGACCGGCCTGGGCCGCGGCGGCCGCGGCGCGCAGGGGAAGCACCGGGTCGCGTTCGGGGCGCGCGGTGCGGGCGAGCACCACCTCGCCGTCCTGTTCCACGACCCCCTCGGCCAGCGGCGAGCGCTCCGCGACCGGTTTGCCGCCCAGCGCCCTCCCGTCGCCCGCCACCGCCCTTCTGAGGAAGTCGCTTCGCTCCCTCGCCAGTCTGCGCAGTGTGGGACGTACGGCGCGCGACCGCAGTACGCGCCCCACCTCGCGCCAGGTGACGTCGCTGGCGTACGAGATGACGCGGGCCGCCTCGTAGACCTGCCGCAGCAGTGTGTCGGCGTCGAGCAGGCCCAGCTCGGCGGCCACCTGGTCCTGTTCCTGGAGGGCGAGGCGGTCGGTGGCGCGGCCGGTGGTCAGGTGCAGGGCGTCCCGGACGTCGAGCAGACGCCGGCGGGCGTCCGCGAGGCCCTCCCGGGGGGCGTCGGCCAGCCAGGACGCGGCGACCGCGCGCAGGGCGGTGGCGTCCCGCAGGCCGCCGCGGGCCTCCTTGAGGTCCGGTTCCAGGAGGTATTGCAGCTCGCCCTGGCGGGCCGCGCGTTCGGCGCACAGCTCCTGGAGTTCGGGGAGGCGTCCGGACGCCTGGTTGCGCCAGTCGGCGAGCACGGTCGTCCGCAGTGCGGCGGTGAGGCCGCGGTCGCCCGCGAGGTGGCGGGCGTCGAGCAGGCCGAGCTGGGCCTTGAGGTCGCCGTCCGCCGTCTTGCGGGCCTGCGCGGGCGTGCGCACGGAGTGGTCGAGGGCGAGGCCGAGGTCCCAGACCGGGTACCAGATGCGGTCGGCCAGGGCGGCGATCGCCTCGGTGTCGGGGCCGTCGTGCAGCAGCAGGAGGTCGAGGTCGCTGCGCGGGGACAGCTCGCCGCGGCCGTATCCGCCGACGGCGACCAGCGAGACGCCCGGGAGCCCCTCGGCCGCCGCGCCGAACAGCCCGGCCAGCCAGTCGTCGGTCAGCTCGGCGAGGGCCGCTCGGCGCGGCGGCCCGGACTGCTCCCCCTCGGTGAGGAGGCGCAGCCGGGCCGCCGCGTAGCCACTGGGTCCCGAGTCCTTCGCGTCGTAGTGCTCTTCCGTACCCGTCACCCAGCGGCTCCTGTCGTTCTGCTGTTCGCCTGCGCGTCCGGTCAGAGGGCGTCCGGACCGCGCTCGCCGGTGCGCACCCGTACGGCCGTCTCGACCGGCAGGGACCAGACCTTGCCGTCACCGATCTTGCCGGTGCGGGCGGCCTTGACGATGACGTCGATCAGCTGCTCGGCGTCGTCGTCCTCGGCCAGCACCTCGATACGGATCTTGGGTACCAGGTCGACGGTGTACTCGGCGCCGCGGTAGACCTCGGTGTGTCCCCTCTGACGACCGTAACCGCTCGCCTCGGTGACCGTCAGACCGTGCACCCCGAAGGCTTGCAGGGCCTCCTTGATCTCGTCGAGCCGGTGCGGCTTGACGACCGCGGTGATGAGCTTCATGCGTCCACCTTCTTGCTCTGCAGGGCGGCCAGGGCGGGCGCGATGCTACCGATGACCCCGCCACCGGCGCCGCTGAAGTCGTATGCGGTCTCGGCGTGCTCGGCCTGGTCGATGCCGGAGACCTCCTCGTCCTCGGTGACCCGCATGCCCATGGTCTTGTCGAGGAGGAAGGCGAGGACGGCGGAGACGATCAGGGAGTAGGCGAGGACCGCGAAGACACCGGCGCACTGCTTCCAGAGCTGGTCGAGTCCGCCGCCGTAGAACAGGCCCTTGACGTCGGACTGGCCCTTGCCGCTGGCGAAGAAGCCGATGAGCAGGGAGCCGAGGACACCGCCGACCATGTGGACGCCGACCACGTCGAGGGAGTCGTCGTAGCCGAACTTGTACTTCAGGCCCACCGCCATGGCGCACAGCACACCGGCGATGGCGCCGACGGCGATCGCGCCGAGCGGGGAGACCGCGCCGCCGGACGGGGTGATCGCGACCAGTCCCGCGACCGCGCCGGAGGCGGCGCCCAGCGTGGTGAACGCGCCGTGCCGGATCTTCTCGTAGACGAGCCAGGCCAGCATGGCGGCCGCGGTGGCGATCTGTGTGTTGACGAACATCAGCGCGCCGACGCCGTCGTTGTTGCCGAGCCAGGAGCCGGCGTTGAAGCCGAACCAGCCGAACCACAGCAGACCGGCGCCGAGCATGACCAGCGGCAGGCTGTGGGGGCGCATCGGGTCCTTCTTGAAGCCGACCCGCTTGCCGATGACGAGGATCACGCCGAGGGCCGCGGCACCCGCGTTGATGTGGACCGCGGTACCACCGGCGAAGTCGATCACGCCGAGTTCGTAGGCCCACCCGCCGGAGCCCCAGACCCAGTGCGCCACCGGGAAGTACACGATCGTGACCCACAGCACGAGGAAGACGGCCCACGCCGAGAACTTCACCCGGTCCGCGAGGGCACCGCTTATCAGGGCGGGCGTGATGATCGCGAACATCAGCTGGAAGACGGCGAAGACGAAGACCGGGATGGTGTAGCCGGGCCAGAGGTCCATCTTGCCGATGCCACTGAATCCGACGAAGTCGGAGGTCCAGCCGACGAGGGAGCCCTTGTCGGTGCCGAAGGCCACGGAGAAGCCGTAGAGCACCCACAGGATGGTGACGATGCCCAGGCTGATGAAACTCATCATCAGCATGTTCAGGGTGCTCTTGACGCGGACCATGCCTCCGTAGAAGAAGGCCAGGCCGGGGGTCATGAGCATCACCAGGGCGGAACAGATGAGCATGAAGCCTGTGTCCGCGGCGGACAGCTTGGGTGCCTCCGCGGCAAGCGTGATGGCTGGTGCCATCGGCGTCTCCTCGTCGATTGGTACGGCCCGTGCGGGCAGGGCCTGAAGAGTGGTCCGGTCGGTGAGGGGCGGGCCGGTTATGCGCCACGAGACTGGCGCAGCGCGGTTTCGGTCGACGCCCCTCGTTGTTTCACCGGAGTGACGAAGGCGCCGTGTGTGTTACGCGTGGATGAACTGCCGGATTCGCCGCACGGCGATCGTTATCGTGACGCAACCATCTCCCGCGGAACGAAACCGGCCGCGGCCGGCCTTCCGACGACCTGGCGCGGGGGAGCCGAGTCGGGCTGTTCGGGAGGGCCGGCCGCGGCCGGGGTCCTGCGGGGTCAGACCGCCTCAGCGGTCTCCGGGAGGGCGGTCGCGAGCTGGTCGGTGAGGTCGATGACCTCGGCGAGGTCGCCGAAGTCGCGTACGGCCGTGTCGACGGTCTTCCGGATCCGCGTGTTCACCCGTTCGGACCGCACCTTCCCGGCGACGCTCAGCGCCTCGGTGACGTAGGCGGTGCTCCGCTCCGGCTCACGGCGCAGCAGGTGCACGGTGGCCATGCCGATCAGGTTCAGTGCGTACGACCGCTGGTGCTCGTGGTCCGTGGCGAACAGCTCGACGGACCGCTGCATCAGCGGTTCGGCCAGGGAGGCGTAGCCGGGGCTGCGGCCGGCGACGTAGGCGAGGTCGCGGTAGGAGTGGGAGTTCTCGCCGTACAGCTCGGCCTCGGAGAAGAAGCGGATCCAGTCGGGGTCCGGCTCGTCCCACTCGTCGCCCTCGGCGAAGGCGTCCTCGGCCATCCGCACCGCGCGCTTGCACTTGCCGGGCTGGCCCATGTTGGCGTAGGCGCGGGCCTCCATCGCATACAGCATGGACTGGGTGCGCGGGCTCGCACAGTCGCGGCTGCCGTACTGGGCGAGGTGGATCAGTTCCAGGGCGTCGTCGGGCCGGCCGAGGTGGATCATCTGGCGGCTCATGCTGGAGAGGATGTAGGAGCCCAGGGGCTTGTCGCCCGCCTCCTTGGCGGCGTGCAGGGCGAGGACGAAGTATTTCTGCGCGGTGGGCTGGAGCCCCACGTCGTAGCTCATCCAGCCGGCCAGTTCGGCCAGCTCGGCGGCGACCTTGAAGAGCCTCCTGGTGGTGGCCTCCGGCTGGGGTTCCTGAAGCAGGTCGGTGACCTCGTGCAGCTGGCCGACGACCGCCTTGCGGCGCAGGCCGCCGCCGCACTGGGCGTCCCACTGGCGGAACATCACCGCGGTGGTCTCCAGCAGGTCCAGCTCGGGCTTGGACAGGCGGCCGGGGCGGCGGGGCTCGACCGGCTCGGGCTCCGGCAGCGGGGACGGCGGCGAGGGGACGAGCCAGCGCTGCATCGGCTCGATGAGGGACGGGCCCGCGGACAGGACGAGCGACGTGCCGAGGAAGCCGCGGCGCGCCAGCATGAGGTCGCTGCGCGAGTACTCGCTCAGCAGGGCCACCGTCTGCGGGCCCGTCCAGGGCAGGTCGACGCCGGTCGCGGAGGGTGAGGGGCGGGTGGCGCGCAGGCCCAGGTCCTCGGCCGAGACGACGCAGCCGAACCGCTCGGAGAACAGCTCGGAGAGGATCCTCGGGATCGGCTCGCGGGGGTTCTCGCCGTCCAGCCAGCGGCGCACCCGGGAGGTGTCCGTGGAGATGTGGTTGGCGCCCAACTGGCGGGCACGGCGGTTCACTTGGCGGGCCAGTTCGCCCTTGGACCAGCCGCTGCGCACGAACCACGAGCCCAGCAGCTCGTTCGGGCGTTTGTCAGCGTTCGTCCCGCCACCGCCGTTGCCGCCCACTGGAGCGCCCCCAATTCCTGAGACTACTTGTCACCGAGTGCGCCAAGCCTTATCAGGATGCCGCTACCCACCGTGGTCCGTCCGGCGGTTCTCACCCTTCGAACGGAGAGCCGACTTGCCTCCGGCATACCCGTACGTGCATGTGCCCCGGGACTCGTGTACTCAACGTAATCTTACGTTCACGGACGCACCATGGCGATCCTGGAAACGCCACCATTCGCCACCCCTTCGATTGAACTCACGGCTGCCCGAGCGCGATTCACTTGACATAGGACGGCCACAAGTGGGTGCGACGGTGCACTCGGGGGCGCGCACCTCCCGACGCACCACCGAAGACGCTTCAAAGCGCCGCTCGGCCCCCGCGGGAGTGGGGTAGACGGAGCCGTATACGGTCACGTTCCGCTTCCGTCTCGCTCCGCGTCGTAACCACCGGCGCGCTGGACCCGTTGGAGGGGGCATGGACTTCACGATCGGCGGCATGCGCGAGCTCCGCTCCGGCACTCGCCGGCGCGGCCGCTCCTCGGAGTGCACCGCGGTCGCCGAGTTCACCGGTCTGTGGGGCTGGGACGTGGTGCCGGGCGCGCGGGCCGCGGGGGGCGCCTGTTCGTGCGGCCGGGCGGACTGCTGTGCGCCGGGCGCTCATCCGCTGGAGTTCGCACCCCACATCACCGCCGGCGCCACCCTCGACGAGGTCACCAAGACCTGGGGGGAGTTCCCCGGCGCCGCGGTGATGCTGCCGGCCGGGCGCGCCTTCGACGCGCTGGAGGTGGCCGAGCCCGCCGGGCGCCGGGCACTGGTCCGTCTGGAGCGCATGGGCCTGCCCCTGGGCCCGGTCCTCGCGACCCCCGACGGCCGCGCCCAGTTCCTGGTCGCCCCCGGCGCCGCCGCCGCGCTCCCCGCACTGCTCTACCGCCTCGGCTGGGACGACCCGGCCGCCCTCGACCTGCGCGGCCTCGGCCCCGGCGGGTACCTCACGGCACCGCCCTCGGACCGCGGCGGGCTGGGCCCGACCCGCTGGCTGCGCCCGCCCGCCCTCGACTCCGCGACCAAACCCCCGGCCGCCCGTCTGCTCCTGGGCACCCTGGCCTACGTGGCACACCGGTCGCGCGCATAGCGCGGGTCCCGAAAGCAGCGCCGCCCGTGCGGAGGGCGGTCCGGTGGTGTCCGGTGGTGTCCGACGCGTGTGGTCGCGGGGCGGCGGGGCGCCCGCGTACCGGGTGTGCGCGGGCGACCCGACAACGCGGCGAGCGCGCATTCCCCCGGCCTCCCGACCGCGCGGCCGGGGGCGCGTGGGGCGGGCGGGACTTTCGAGACACACCCCCGAGCACCGGGGGCGCCACCGGACTCCGCGCGCCCGAGCACGCCCCCCCGGGTGTACCGGCGCGTACGGCGAAGCGCCCGTCCCCAGCCGCATGCCGGCGGGGACGGGCGCTTCCTGGGCACATCCGGATTTTCGGGGGTGGTGCCGTGGATCAGGTGCTTCCGTGGGTCGCCCTCAGTCACCGATGAGCGCATCCACGAACGCGTCCGGTTCGAACGGCGCCAGGTCGTCGGCGCCCTCACCGAGGCCGACGAGTTTGACCGGCACGCCCAGCTCACGCTGGACGGCGACCACGATGCCGCCCTTCGCCGTGCCGTCGAGCTTGGTCAGCACGATGCCGGTGATGTCGACGACCTCGGCGAAGACCCGGGCCTGGACCAGGCCGTTCTGCCCGGTGGTGGCGTCGAGGACGAGCAGCACCTCGTCGAGCGGGGCGTGCTTCTCGACGACCCGCTTGACCTTCCCCAGCTCGTCCATGAGCCCGGTCTTGGTGTGCAGCCGCCCCGCGGTGTCGATGAGCACCACGTCGACGCCCATCTCCTTGCCCTCCTTCACCGCGTCGAACGCGACGGACGCGGGGTCGCCGCCCTCCGGGCCGCGCACGGTGTAGGCGCCGACCCGCTCGCCCCAGGTCTGCAGCTGGTCGGCGGCGGCGGCCCGGAAGGTGTCGGCGGCGCCGAGGACGACGGTGCGCCCGTCGGCGACCAGGACCCGGGCGAGCTTGCCGGTGGTGGTGGTCTTGCCGGTGCCGTTGACGCCGACGACCATCACGATGCCCGGTTTGCGGTCGTCCGGCTCGGTCCGGACGGTGCGGTCCACCTCGGTGCCGACCAGCTTGAGCAGTTCCTCGCGCAGCAGCCCGCGCAGTTCGTCGGGGGTGCGGGTGCCGAGCACCTTCACCCGCTCGCGCAGCCCCTCGACCAGTTCCTGAGTGGGCTGCACACCGACGTCGGCGGTCAGCAGCGTGTCCTCGATCTCCTCCCAGGTCTCCTCGTCGAGGTGCTCGCGCGACAGCAGCGTGAGCAGCCCCTTGCCGAGGGCGTTCTGCGAGCGGGAGAGGCGGGCGCGCAGCCGCACCAGGCGGCCGGCCGTGGGCTCCGGGACCTCGATCTCGGGGGCCGGCAGCTCCTCGACGACGGGTGGCTCCGCGACGGCGGCCGGGGCGGAGCCGCCGGGGAGGTCCACCTCCTCGATCGTCCGGCGCGGTTCGTCGTGCGGCGTCTCGGCCTCGTCGCCGACGTGCGGCTCGGCCGGGGGGGCGGTGATGTCGGGGGTGGCCGGCGGTGGCGAGGGCAGCGGCCTGCGGCGCCGGCTGCCGATGACGAGCCCGCCGACCGCGGCGATCACGACCACGGCGATGACTACAGCAAGGATGACGGTTTCCATAACCCGTCCAGTATCGGCCATGGGTCCCGGGCGGACCCAGCTTCCGGATCCGCCGGGAGGCTCGGATCACTTCAGGAATTTTGTCAGCTTACGTACCATGTCGTCCCATGGGTACCGCCGCTCGCCACGATGGCGCGCCCCGCCCGGATCCCGCGCGGGGCCACGGTCCGGAGACCCGGGGCATCGAACCGGTCCCCAGAAGTGAACGCACCGCGCGGACCCGCGGACTCGTTCCCACCTGGATCGCCGCCAACATCACCATCCTGCTGCTGACCCTGGGCGCGGGTCTGTCCGTGACCTACGGGCTGAACTTCTGGCAGGTCCTGGTCGTCGGCTGCGCGGCGCCGCTCGTCTCGTACGGCCTCGTCGGGGTGCTCGGCATCGCCGGCAAGCGCGGCGGCGCACCCGGCATGGCACTGTCCCGCGCGGTCTTCGGGCAGCGCGGCAACCTGCTCCCCGGCGCGCTGATCTGGGTCGCCCGCTGGGGCTGGGAGACGATCAACGCGGTGACCGGGGCCTACGCGCTGCTCGCCGTTCTGCACCTCACCCTGGGCGTCGGACGCACCGGTCCCCTGACCCTGGCCACCCTGCTGTCCTTCGTCCTCGCCACCTTCGTGATCTCGGGCCTGGGCATCCGCGCGCTACGGCACTGCGCCGGCTGGGCGTCCTGGCTGTTCGGCGCCTTCTCCCTGCTGGTCCTGGCCCGGCTGGTCGTGACGACGGACTGGAGCGGCGTCCTCGCGCGTGCGGCGGCGCCGGCCTCCGCGGTGATCGCGGGCATCGGGCTGATCGCCGCGGGCGGCATCAGCTGGGCACCGACGGCGGCGGACTTCACCCGTTATCTGCCGCGTACGGCGTCGTCACGGGCGATCGTGCTGGGCACCGTCGGCGGGTCCACCGTCGTCATGCTGCCAATGGTCCTGATGGGCGCCGTGCTGGCCGCCTCCGACCCGCGGTTCGCCACGGCGGCCGATCCCGTCTCCTTCCTGGGCCGGGCCCTGCCGCTGTGGCTCGCGGTCCCCTATCTGCTCATCGCGCTGGTCGGCATGCTGCTGATCAACGCGATGTCGATGTACTCGGCGGGCTTCACCGCGCAGACGCTCGGCCTGCGGGTCCCGCGCCCCTGGGCGGTCTCGGTCAACGCGGTGATCTCCCTGGCCATCGGCGGCGTCCTGATACTGGCGGCGGCTTCCTTCCTGAGTTCCTTCATCGCCTTCCTGTCGCTGCTCGCGGTGGCCTTCTCGGCCTGGGCGGGGGTGTTCGGCACGGACATGCTGCGCCGCCGCGGGTACGACGCGCGGGCCCTGCTCGACACCACGCGCACCAGCGCGTACTGGTACCGGGGCGGTTTCTGTCCGGCGGCCGTCACCGCCTGGGCACTGGGGCTCGGCACGGGTCTGCTGTTCACCGGGTCGGACTGGTTCACCGGCCCGCTGGCCAGGAACAATCCGGTCGGCGGGTACGGACTCGGGTGGGTGGTGACGATCGCCGTCTCGGGCGTGGTGTACGCGATCCTGCCGAAGCCGGCGGTGGTGGCGGCGTCCCCGGACCCCGCGGCGGCCACCGAGGGGTCCACCGCTCTGGTCGTCTGATCGATCGTCAGCTAATGTCCCCCACGGCACCCATCCGCCCCGTGAACAGAGGGACTCCTCATGCCCGCAACGGTCGTCCGGTTCAACCTCGTCGAGCCCGGCGCCACCCCCGCCTCCCTCGCCGCCCGCTACCGGGCGGCCCTGGAGATGGCGGCCTACGCCGACGAGCACGGGATCGCCACGGTGCAGACCGAGGAGCACCACGGGGTCGAGAACAACTGGATGCCCTCGCCGTTCGTGTTCGCGGGCGCGGTGCTCGGGGCGACGCGGCGGATCGCCGTCACGGTCTCCGCGGTCATCGGGCCGCTGCACGACCCGCTGCGGCTGGCCGAGGACATCGCCGTACTCGATCTGCTCAGCGGGGGCCGGCTGGTCACCGTCGCCGGGATCGGGTACCGGCCGGAGGAGTACGCCCGCAGCGGCGTGGACTGGAAGCAGCGGGGCCGGCTCCAGGACGAGCTGCTGGAGACCCTGCTGAAGGCGTGGACCGGCGAGGAGTTCGACTACCGGGGCCGGACGGTCCGGGTCACCCCGCGCCCGCTCACCGAACCGCACCCGCTCCTGCTGGTCGGCGGCTCCTCCCGGGCCGCGGCCCGCCGGGCGGCCCGGCTCGGCCTGCCCTTCTTCCCCAGCGCGCACCTGCCGGAGCTGGAGACCTACTACAAGGAGCGGCTGGCCGAGTACGGCACGGAGGGCTGGACCAGGATGCCCGCCGCCGAGACCCCGCTGCTGCACATCGCCGAGGACCCGGACCGGGCGTGGGCCGAGTACGGGAAGCACTTCCTGCACGAGGCGCGGACGTATGCCTCCTGGCAGTCCGGGGACATCCGCTCGGCGGTGCGCTCGGCGGCCACGACGGTGGACGAGCTGCGCGCGGAGGGCGTGTACCGGATCCTCGCGCCCGAGGAGTGCGTGGCCCAGGGCCTGGACAACCTGGTCCTGCACCCGCTGGCGGGCGGGATGCCGGTGGAGGAGGGCTGGCGCAGCCTCAGGCTGCTGGCGGAACGGGTGCTTCCGGCGCTGGCGGACTGACCCACCGCCTCACGGGGTGGCCGCCCGGGTCCGAGTCCGAAGGCGACGGGTGAGCTGCCGCGAAGCCCCGGGGATCGGCGGTGGTGTCCGCGTCCGGTGAGCGGGCGCGGGGCCGTCACCCCATCTCCTCCAGCGCCTTGCCCTTCGTCTCCTTGACAAACCTCAGCACGAACGGGACGGACAGCGCGGCGAAGACCGTGTAGATCACGTAGGTCGCGGACAGGTTCCAGTCGGCCAACGACGGGAAGCTGGCGGTGATCGCCCAGTTGGCGATCCACTGCGCGGAGGCGGCGACACCCAGGGCGGCGGCGCGGATCCGGTTCGGGAACATCTCGCCGAGGAAGACCCAGACGACGACGCCCCAGGACAGGGCGAAGAAGAGGACGAACACATGGGCCGCGATCAGGGCGGTCCAGCCCTGCGCGGCCGGCAGCTTGCCGTCGACCAGGTCGTGGGAGAACGCCCATGCCTCCAGCGCCAGGCCGACGACCATGCCGGCCGAGCCGATGAGCGCGAGCGGCTTGCGGCCGATGCGGTCCACGAAGATCATCGCGATCACGGTGCCGACGATGTTGATGATCGACGTCGTGAAGGAGTAGAAGAACGAGTCCGCCGGGTCGACGCCGACCGACTGCCAGAGCGTCGAGGAGTAGTAGAACGCGACGTTGATGCCCACGAACTGCTGGAACACCGACAGGCCGATGCCGACCCAGACGATCGGCCGGAAGAAGAAGGAACCGCCGAGCAGGTCCCTGAAGGTGGACCTGTGCTCACTCTTCATGGCGTGTTCGATCTCGGCGACCCGGGCGTCCAGGTCGGTGCCCCCGCCCTCCACCTCGGCGAGGATCTCGCGGGCCCGCTCACGCCTGCCGACGGAGAGCAGGAAGCGGGGCGACTCGGGGATGGCGAGGGACAGCAGGCCGTAGAGGACGGCCGGGACGACCATGACGCCGAGCATGACCTGCCATGCCTCCAGGCCCAGCAGCCGTCCGCGCTGGTCGCCGCCCGCGGCGTTCAGCAGGCCCCAGTTGACGAGCTGCGAGACGGCGATGCCCACCACGATCGCCGCCTGCTGGAAGGAACCGAGGCGTCCGCGATAGGCCGGCGGGGCGATCTCGGCGATGTAGGCGGGGCCGACGACCGAGGCCACACCGATGGCGAAGCCGCCGACGATCCGCCACAGCGCGAGGTCCCACAGGGCGAAGGGCAGCGCGGAGCCGACGGCGCTGGCCGTGAAGAGGACCGCGGCGATCTGCATGCAGCGGATGCGGCCGATGCGGTCGGCGATCCGGCCGGCGGTCGCGGCGCCGACGGCGCAGCCGATCAGGGCGATGGCGATGACCTGGGCGAGTTCCGCCGAGCCGATGCCGTAGCGGCTGCGGATGGCCTCGACGGCGCCGTTGATGACGGAGCTGTCGTAGCCGAAGAGGAAGCCGCCCATGGCGGCCGCCGCCGCGATGAAGACGATGTGCCCGAGATGGTCGGGGTGAGCCGTCCCGGCTCCTGACTGCGGTGCCTGCGCTGTGCTGGTCACGTGCCACTCCTCGGGCCACCGGCAACGCCGCCGGGTGGGGGTGAGCCCTGCAGGCTTCCAGTGGCGCACAGGTTCACGCCGCTCACACCTGAAGGTGAAAAGAACGCCGCCGAGACTATGTCTTCAAGTTCCGAATACACCAGTCCGCGCAGTGTGAGCTTTCAGGCACCGCGCGGCGGAATTAAGTTCAGCTCTTGAAACCGAGGTCAGTGGAGTCGCTGGGAGATGACCTTCGACACGCCGTCGCCCTGCATGGAGACGCCGTAGAGCGCGTCGGCGACCTCCATCGTGCGCTTCTGGTGGGTGATCACGATCAGCTGGGACGCCTCCTGCAACTCCTGCATGATGCGGATCAGCCGCTGGAGGTTGGTGTCGTCGAGGGCGGCCTCGACCTCGTCCATGACGTAGAAGGGGCTGGGCCGGGCCTTGAAGATGGACACCAGCAGGGCGACCGCGGTGAGCGACCGCTCCCCGCCGGACAGCAGGGAGAGCCGCTTGACCTTCTTGCCCGGCGGCCGGGCCTCGACGTCCACGCCCGTGGTGAGCATGTTGTCGGGATCGGTCAGCACCAGCCGGCCGTCACCACCCGGGAAGAGCCGGCTGAAGACGCCCTCGAACTCCCGTGCCGTGTCCCGGTAGGCGTCCGTGAAGACCTGCTCGACCCGTTCGTCGACCTCCTTCACCACTTGAAGCAGGTCGGCGCGGGTCTTCTTCAGGTCCTCCAACTGCTCGCTGAGGAACTTGTGGCGCTCCTCCAGCGCGGCGAACTCCTCAAGGGCGAGCGGATTCACCTTGCCGAGCTGCTGGTACGCCCGCTCGGCGGCCTTCAGCCGCTTCTCCTGCTCGGCCCGCGCGAACGGCCGCGGCTGGTTGCGCGGATGCTCCGGATCCTCCGGCAGCTCCTCCCCCTCGGCGGGCGGGGAGGGCGGTACGAGCTGGTGCGGGCCGTACTCGGCGACGAGCCCGGCCGGCTCCACGCCCAGCTCCTCCAGCGCCCTGGTCTCCAGTTGTTCGATCCGCAGCCGCTTCTCCGCGCCCAGCACCTCGCCCCGGTGCACCGAGTCGGTCAGCTTGTCGAGTTCGGCCTTGAGGTCGCGCCCCGTGTTCCGGGCGGCGGCCAGCTCCTGTTCCCGGCGCGCCTTGGCCGCCTCCGCGGCGGCCCGCTCCGCGTCGGCCCGGCCCAGCGACACCTCGACGTGCGCGAGCAGCTGCCGTGCGCCGGAGGCGACGGCCTCGGCCACGGACGCCTCGTAGCGCAGCCGGGCCCGCCGCTGTTCGGCACGCGCGCGTGCCTCGCGTTCCGCGCGGGCGCCCCGGTCGAGCGCGTCGGCCCGCCCGGCGAGCCCCTTGACCCGTTCCTCGTGGGTACGGACCTGGAGCCGGGCCTCCATCTCGGTCTGCCGGGCGTTGGCGCCGTCGGCGGCGAGCCGGTCCCGCGCGGAGGTGTCCGGCTCCTCCTCGATCGGCATCTCCTCGGCGACGGCGAGCCGTTCGGCGAGTTCCTCCGCCTCCTGCACGGCTCTCTCCAGCGCCTCCTGCGCCCGGGCCGCCGCCGCCGCGGACCGCTCGGCCTCGCCTGCCGCGCCGCGCGCCTGCCCGGCGAGCCGGCCGAGTTGCTGCGCGACGGCCGACTTCTCCCGGTCGGCGGCCCGGCGCCGCTCCGCCAGTTCCTCCACCAGCCCGGCGCACTCCCGGCGCCGCTCCCCCGCCGCGGCCTGCGCCTCGGTCAGCTCGGCGCAGCGCACGCCCAGCTCGTCGAGCTGGGCGGCGGCCTCGTCGACGGACGCCTGCACTTCGAGCAGGCTCGGCGCCCCGGCGGACCCGCCGTGCGCCACATGGGCGCCGAGCAGATCGCCGTCGGCGGTGACCGCGGTCAGCTCGGGATGCGCGTAGACCAGGTCCTCGGCGTCTTCGAGGGTGCCGACCACGACGACGCCGCGCAGCAGCCGCCGCACGGCGGGCAGCAGTTCGGCGGGGCCCTGGACGAGGTCGGCGGCGTACGGCGGTCCGTCCGGGCGGGGTTGTCGCGGTGCGTCGTCGGGGGCGCCGCCGAGCAGCAGCGCCGCCCGGCCCGCGTCCTGTTTGCGCAGCAGCCGGATGGCGTCCGCGGCCGCGGCGGGTGTGGTCACCGCGACGGCGTCGGCCGCCGCGCCGAACGCCGCCGCCAGCGCGGTCTCGTGGCCCGGCGCCACGGTGAGCAGTTCCGCCGCCGGGCCGAGCACTCCGGTGAGCCGGTCCTTCGCTCCGAGCAGCGCGCCGGTGCCGTCCTTGCGGCGCAGGCCGAGCGCCAGCGCCTCGTGCCGGGCCTGGGTCGCGGCGCGTCGGCGTTCGGCCGCGGTGGCCGCCTCGCGTGCGGCGGCCAGCTCGGACTCCGCCTCGGCCAGCGCCGTCCTCGCCGCGTCGTGCCGCCCGGCGAGTTCGGTGTCGCCCGCGTCGAGGCCGTCGACCTCCGCCTGGAGCGACTCGTACTCCTCCTGCGCCCGCGCGGCCCGCTCCTGGGCCTCGTCCCGGGCCACCGCGAGCCGGTCGATCTCGGACTGGGCCGCGGCGGCCCGCGAACGGGCCGCGTTGACCTGCCCGTTCAGCCGGGCCAGGCCCTCGCGGCGGTCGGCGATGGCGCGGGCCGCGTCCTTCAGGCGCCGCTCCTCAAGGGCCAGCTCGCGCTCCAGTTCGGCACGGTGGCCGACGGTGTCGTCGAGGGCACGCTGGGCCGCTTCCAGGGCGGCCTCCAGCTCGGCCTCCTGCTCGCGGATGCGGGCGGCCTCCCGCTCCATGTCCTCCGGGTCCCGGCCGCGCCGTTCCTCGGGCGGCGCGGAGGTGGCGCTCTTGACCCGGGCGTCGGCCAGCGAGATCGTGCCGCGCACCCGCTCGGCCAGCTGGGACAGCTCGTACCAGGTCTGCTGGGCGCGCTGCAACCGGGGAGTGAGCCGGCGCACCTCGTCCTCCAGCAGCCCTTCGCGCTGCAACGCCTTGCGCAGTTCCTGCTCGGCGGCCTCCTTGCGCTCCTTCAGCGCGGCCTCGTCGGCGATCTCGGTCCTGAGCGCCTCGCGCAGCCGCACCAGGTCGTCGGCGAGCAGCCGCAGCCGGGCGTCCCGCAGGTCCGCCTGGATGACGGCGGCCCGGCGCGCGACCGCCGCCTGCCGGCCCAGCGGTTTGAGCTGGCGGCGCAGTTCGTCGGTGAGGTCCTGCACGCGCGCGAGGTTGGCCTGCATCGCGTCCAGCTTCCGCAGCGCCTTCTCCTTGCGCTTGCGGTGTTTGAGGACGCCGGCGGCCTCCTCGATGAAGGCCCGGCGGCCCATGGGGTCGGCGTGCAGCACGGAGTCGAGCTGGCCCTGGCCGACGATGACGTGCATCTCGCGGCCGATGCCGGAGTCGGACAGCAGTTCCTGGATGTCGAGGAGGCGGCAGGTGTCGCCGTTGATCTGGTATTCGCTGCCGCCGTTGCGGAACATGATCCGCGTGATGGTGACCTCGGCGTACTCGATGGGCAGGGCGCCGTCGGAGTTGTCGATGGTCAGGGACACCTCGGCCCGGCCGAGCGGCGGACGCCCCGTGGTGCCGGCGAAGATGACGTCCTCCATCTTGCCGCCGCGCAGCGACTTGGCGCCCTGCTCGCCCATGACCCAGCTGAGCGCGTCCACGACATTGGACTTGCCCGAGCCGTTCGGCCCGACGACGCACGTGATCCCCGGTTCGAACCGGAGCGTGGTCGCCGAGGCGAACGACTTGAACCCGCGCAGGGTCAGGGCCTTGAGGTGCACGCCGGTGGACTCTACCCGCCGCCGCTGTTCCACTCCACGAACCCTCGCAACCCCGCGGTTTCACGCCTGAACATGCAGGGCACACCAGACGTTAAAGAGGGTGAAAGGATGCGCGGGGGAGAGAATGACCGGGCAAGTAGGAGCCGGGCAAGAAAGAAGGGACGCCGAAGCGTCCCTTGCCACTCTGACAATTTAGCGGTTGACACGGGCAGCCCGATCACTGCGTGTGCTGGTCGTGGAGCGGTGCAGCGATCAGGTGAGCGCAGGCTCCGCCTGGTGTGCGTCGATGCTCTCCATGACCCTGTCGTGAGAAGCGGCAGCCGTCAGCGCCTCGTTCTCCGCCTGGATCCGTACGAGCTCGGATTCCAGGTCCTGGACGCGCTGCTGGAGCCGTCGCATCTCGGCAAGGAGTCGAGGGTCGGAGCCGCCGACGTAACCGAGAAGCGCCTTTGCCATGATGGATGGTCCTCCACACTGAGTGACCGACCGAATCGGTGTGGGTCGTGAGGGATTCGCACCCGCGGTGCTTGGCACTGCCGAGTGTTGCTCTGCTGTTCCTACATGCCAAACAGCTAAGGTGCGCGGGGCTTTCAGCGTCTCACCAAAAAGTTTGACGGTCAACACGATCACGCCCCGTGTCGGCGGACGACCCGGGGACACGGGGCCGGAAGAGGGGCCGCGCCGCGTCCGCCACGGGGTCCTCGGGGCGTGGCGATCAGTGGTAACGGGGGAGCCTGCCACGACCGACGGTCCTTGGCAACCACCTGGGCGTTTCCCCTTCGCGCAGGTGCCCCGGGCACGTGCCGCCGTGGCCGTCCGCCCGTCGGGCTCAGCGTACGGCGAATCCCTCGTAACCCCCGCGGGGTGTGTCCCAGATCTCGGTCACGCCGTCCACCCGCCCGGGCGTGTCGCCGCCCTGGAGCCAGTCGAGCAGCCCCTCGCAGTGCGCCCGCGGCCCTTCGGCGACCACCTGGACGCGTCCGTCCCCCATATTGAGGGCGAAGCCGCTCAGGCCACCGATCTCCAGCGCCTTGGCCCGGGTGAACCAGCGGAAACCCACACCCTGGACACGTCCGCGCACCCAGGCGACCAGCCGTACGTCGTCGCTCATGGCTGCAACCTAACGGGCCGATCTCTCCGAGAGCACATCCCGCCCGGACGCCATGCGGTACCGTCCCCACCCAATGAATCTCATATGAATCTCACTCGTTCGAGTGAGATTGGTTGACCCACGGGTTCGCAGGGGGGGTCGACCGCGAGACCGAGGGAAGGCCAGGACATGGGACGCCACCGACGCTCCGCCGCCGGCCGCGCCACCGGGGTCATACCGCCGCGCGGCTCGGCCCCGCAGGACCCCGACCCGCGGTACGCGTACGCGGGCGACCGCACCCCCACGCGCACCGCCCCCCGTCCGACCCCGCAGACGTACGCCGCGGCCGACGCGCAGAGCACGGCGAGCACGGCGTACCTGTACGCGACGGACGACGGGTACGGACAGCGACCGGACGACGCGTACGGGCGACAGCCCGTCGGCGGGTACGGGCGGCAACCGGACGGTGGGTACGGACGACAGCCCGGCGACGGGTACGGACAGCGACCGGAACAGGCGGACACGCGGGGCCCGGGCGGCGACGGGTTCTCCGCGCCGGAGTTCGCTCCCGTCGACGACGACGGGCCCCGCGAGCGGGGGCACCGGCGGAAGAAGAAGGGTGCCGCGACCGTGCGCACGGGTCTGCTCGGCGTCTCCGCCGCCGTCGCCCTCGGTACCGTCGCGGTGGCCACGGGGGTACTGCCCGGTCTGGACGGCTACCGGACCGGCGGCACGAGCGACGGCGACCAGGTGCGGGCCGACGGGGTGCCGAGCAACACGCCGACGGAGCAGGGCGGCACCTCCGGCAGCGCCGAACCCGGCCGCGACGGCTCGGCCGGTGGCCGTGCCACTCCCCGGCCGTCCTCGTCCGCGCCGTCCGCCCCGGCCTCGTCGGCGCCCGCCCCGGCCAGGACGCCGTCGAAGCAGCCGACGGCCACACCCGCGAAGCAGCCGGCCGGGAAGCCCACGACGCCTGCGGCGCCCGCGCCGGCCCGGCGGACGTCGGCGCCCGCGAAGGTGTCCGCCGCGACCGCCGCCGAGGCACAGGTGCTGAAGCTGGTCAACGAGGAACGGGCGAAGGCAGGGTGCGACGCGCTGACGGCGAGCGGTTCGCTGACCCGGCTGGCCGAGGCGTTCAGCGCCGACATGGCCGCCCGGGACTTCTTCGACCACACCGACCCGGACGGGAGGACCCCGTGGGACCGGGCGTCCGCGGCCGATATCTCCGGCCTCGGCGGCGAGAACATAGCCCGGGGCCAGGCCGACGCGGCCGCCGTGATGGAGGCGTGGATGAACAGCCCGGGGCACCGGGCCAACATACTGAACTGCGACTTCACGACCCTGGGCGTCGGTGTCCACTTCGGGTCCGGCGGCCCGTGGTGGACCCAGGACTTCGGCCGCTGACCGGCCGCTCCGGCACCGCCGGCTCCTGGTCGCCGCAGCCTGGCGGCCGGGCGCTGCACTCACCTACGCTGGCGCCATGTCCACGACCCAGGAGCGAACCGAGGAGCCCCCAACCCAGCGCCTCCCGTACGACGTGTTCGCCAAGGCGTGTCCGTCGCGCGGCACGCTGGAGCACGTCACGGGCCGTTGGGGCGCGCTCACCCTGGGTGCCCTGCACGAGGGTTCGTACCGCTTCAACGAGCTGCGCCGCCGCGTCGACGGAGTGAGCGAGAAGATGCTGTCCCAGACACTGCACGCGCTGGAACGCGACGGCCTGGTGCACCGCGAGGCCCGGCCGACGAGCCCGCCCCGGGTGGACTACGAACTGACGCCGCTGGGCCGGGAGGTCGCCGGGCGGCTGCTGGCCCTCATCCAGTGCGTGCAGGGCTCCATGGACGACGTCCTGACGGCCCGCGCGGCGTACGACGCCCGCGCCGCTACGGTGTGACGCGCGGCGCGCGCTGGCACTTCGGGCAGAAGTAGCTGGACCGGTTCATCCAGGGACGGCGGCGCATCGGCGTCCCGCAACGGCGGCAGGGCAGCCCTTCGCGCCCGTACGCGTCGAGGGACCGGTCGAAGTATCCCGATTCGCCGTTGACGTTGACGTACAGGCTGTCGAAGCTGGTGCCGCCGACGGCGAGGGCCGCGTTCATCACGTCCCGCACATCGCCCAGCAGTCCGGCCGTCTGCGGCCGGGTGAAGTGCGCGGTCGGACGCTCGTAGTGGATCCGGGCCCGCCACAGCGCCTCGTCCGCGTAGATGTTGCCGACGCCGCTGATCAGCGACTGGTCCAGCAGGGCCCGTTTGATGGTGGTCCGCTTGCGGCGCAGCGCCTGGTGGAACGCCTCGTCGTCGAAAAGTGGGTCGACGGGATCGCGGGCGATGTGGGCGATGACGTCGGGCAGCCCGTCCGGGGTGGTGGGATGCAGGGAAAGTCCGCCGAAGGTGCGCTGGTCGACGAAGCGCAGTTCGGTACCCAGGTCGTCGGCGAACCGCACCCGGATCCTGAGGTGCTTCTCGTCCGGCGCCTCCTGCGGCTGGACCAGCAGTTGGCCGCTCATCCCCAGGTGGGCCAGGACCGACAGGTCCGTGTCCGCGAGCGGCAGCCACAGGTACTTGCCGCGGCGGCCGGCCACGCCGACGCGATGGCCCCCCAGGCGGTGCGCGAAGTCGTCGGCGCCGGCCACATGACGGCGTACGGCGCGCGGGTGCAGCACCTCGGCGTCGGCGACGGTGCGGTGGGCGACCCACCGTTCCAGGCCCCGGCGTACGACCTCGACCTCGGGCAGTTCGGGCATGGGACCCCCGTGACGGACGGTGCGGGAAGCCGACCGCCCGCCCCTCGCAGGGGGCGGGCGGGCCGGATGTGCTGGTGTCAGGCGGAGGCGGCGGCCGCGTCGGTGTCGTCGCCGGTGGGCGCGTCGGCCGCGGCGACGGCCTCCTCGGCCGGCTGCCCGGTCTTGGCACGCTCGTCCGCGGCGGCCCGGATGGACCGCCAGGCGGACTCGGCGGCCTGCTGCTCCGCCTCCTTCTTGCTGCGGCCGGTGCCGGTGCCGTACGAGACGCCTCCGACGCGGGCGGCAGCAGTGAAGGTCTTCTCGTGGTCGGGTCCGGTCTCCGTGACCAGGTACTCGGGCACGCCGAGCCCCTCCATCGCGGTCAACTCCTGGAGGCTGGTCTTCCAGTCCAGGCCGGCTCCGAGGTTCGAGGACTTCTCGATCAGCGGGTCGAAGAGCCGGTGCACCAGCTCGGACGCCGCGCCGAGGCCCTGATCGAGATAGACCGCGCCGATCACCGCTTCCAGGGTGTCGGCGAGGATGGACGCCTTGTCCCGGCCGCCCGTTCCCTCTTCACCACGGCCGAGCCGGATGAAGGAGCCCAGTTCGAGACCGCGGCCCACCTCCGCGAGCGCCCGCGAGTTCACCACCGCGGCCCGGAGCTTGGCCAGCTGGCCCTCGGGCAGATCGGGGTGGGTGCGGTACAGCGTGTCGGTGACGACGAGGCCGAGTACGGAGTCCCCGAGGAACTCCAGCCGCTCGTTCGTCGGCAGACCGCCGTTCTCGTACGCGTAGGAACGGTGGGTCAGTGCTCGCACCAGAAGGGCGGACTCAAGCTGGTAGCCGAGCCGCCCTTCCAGAAGCGTGTGGGACGAGGCCGTGTTGTCCGCTGGTCCGTTTCCGCTCACGCGGGAAGAGTTCTTCTTCGGTGTGGACACAGTGCCTCTCACCAGCCGCTCAGACCTCTAGAACCTGGCGCTTGTTGTAGGTGCCGCACGACGGGCACGCGATGTGCTGCTGCTTGGGCTCGTGGCAGCGCTCGCACGCAACCAGGGTGGGGACCGCAGCCTTCCACTGCGACCGGCGGTGGCGCGTGTTGCTGCGCGACATCTTCCGCTTCGGAACAGCCACGGCTACTTCTCCTGCTTCTCGTCGACGCCTGCTCCGGCGCCGCCCATATCGTCCTTCTCGCCGTCCCTCATGGTGTCGGCGAGTCCCTGCAAAGCCGCCCAACGGATGTCGGCGGCGTTGTGGTGGTGGTCCGGTTCGTCCGCGAGCCGCGCTCCGCATTCGGAGCACAGACCCGGGCAGTCGTCCCGGCACACCGGCTGCATCGGCAGTGCGAGCACCACCGCATCGCGCAGCAGAGGTTCGAGGTCGAAGAGTCCGTCCTCGACGAAGTACCTGTCCTCGTCGTCCTCGGCGTCGTCGCCCGGTTCCGCGATCACGCGGCCCCGGTCGTCGGCGTCAGGGTACGAGAACAGTTCCTGGAAGTCCGCTTCGAGCTCCAGCCCGACCGGCTCCAGACACCTTACGCACTCCCCCTCGGCCCGTGCACGGGCGGTGCCTGTGACGAGCACACCTTCCATGACCGATTCGAGCCGGAGGTCGAGCTCCACCGGGCTGCCTTGCGGCACTTCGACGACCCCCCGGATACCGAAGTCCTTGGGGGCGTCGATCGTGCGGGTCAGCCGCTGCAGCGCGCCGGGACGCCGCCCCAGCTCATGCGTGTCGAACACGAGTGGGTCACGGTGGTCGAGGCGGGCGTTGGCGGACATTCCTGCTTTCGATCTTCTGAACTCGGTGGGTCACCGCCCGGAGTGCTCCGGGGCAGCGCTGATCACGCACGTAGCCGTGACCGAACAGCCAGAATACTGGACCTTCCGCTGTCGGCCCAATCCGGTGCCCGGCTACAGGCCCCGGCCCTGCTCGTACGCCCGCAGTTGTTCCGCGCTGATCATGCTGGTGTCGAAGAGGCTGGTCTCGTCGAGGGCGTAGCCCTGCTGGGGCTGCTGCGGGTCCTGGCCCTGGTCGTAGCCGGTCTGCTGGACGTCGTAGCCCTGGAAGGCGGCGTCCGCGGTCTGGGCGTAGCCGGGCGCGACGGCGTAGGGGTCGGCCTGCTGGACGGGGGCGCCTCCCGCCGGAGCGTAGCCGGAGGTGGGGGCGTACGGGTCCTGCTGTGCGTAGCCCTCGTGGCCCTGCTGCTGCGGGAAGGCCCCGTACGGGTCCTGCTGCGGTACGGGGACGCCGCCCGCCGGTGGGTAGCCGGAGGCGGCGGCGTACGCGGGCTGCGGCTCGTAGGGCGTGCCGGGCTGCTGTTCGTACGGTGCGGCGGGCTGCTGGTGCGCGCCGGGCTCGGTCGACGCGTCCGACGGTTCCGCGAGGCCGGCCAGGTAGTCGGCGTCGCTGGAGTGCCTGAGCGTCGTCGGGTCGTCGGCGAGGGCGCTGAGGTCGTCGGTGGCGATGCGGCCGTGCAGCTTCTGCCGGCCGCGGCCGACGGCCTCCAGGGTCTTGGCCAGGACCGCCTCGAAGGCGCCCAGCTTGACGTCCACGTACTCGTCGGCGGTGCGCCGCAGGGTCTCCGGGTCGTGGCTGCGCTCGGGGGCGTCCGCGTCCTCGTAGCCGGCCTCGTCGAGGCCGGGGCCGGTGCCCAGCAGCTTCTCGCGTCCGCGGCCGACGGAGCCGAGGGTCTTGGTGAGGACGACCTCGAAGTTCGCGAGCTTGGAGTCCACGTAGTCGTCGGCCTCGGCCCGGATCTCCTCGGACTCCTGGCGGGCCGCGGCGAGGATCCGGTCCGACTCGTCCTGGGAGCGGCGGGCGATCTCGGTGTCGGAGATCAGCGAGCCGCGCTCGGCGTGCGCGTGCTGGATGATCTGCTCGGCCTCCTGGCGGGCCTGCTCGACCATCTGCTCACGGCCGCCGATCAACTCCTGGGCCTGGGCGAGGGAGCCAGGCAGGGCCTGACGCACCTCTTCGAGCATCGCGAGCAGGTCGGCGCGGTTGACCACGCACGACGCCGACATGGGCATCGCCCGTGCGCTGGAGACCGCGGTCACGATCTCGTCGAGCTTCTTCTGCACGTCCACCTGTGCTCGCCACTCTCTACAGCCGGGTTGGAGACGGACGGAACGACTGTAGTCCCATCAGTCCATGAGTCCCATCAGTCCCTGCGGAGACGCTCGTTGAGGGCGTCGAGGACCACCGGGGGCACCAGGTGGGAGACGTCACCGCCCCACGCCGCGACCTCCTTGACCAAGGAGGAGGAGAGGAAGCTGTAGGTGGGGTTGGTGGGGACGAAGAGGGTCTCGACGCCCGAGAGGCCGTTGTTCATCTGGGCCATCTGCAGTTCGTAGTCGAAGTCGCTGACGGCGCGCAGGCCCTTGACGATGGCCGGGATGTCACGCTGCTTGCAGAAGTCGACGAGGAGGCCGTGGAACGCCTCGATGCGTACGTTCGCGTACTCGGCGGTGACCTGGCGGATCAGGTCGATCCGCTCGTCGATCTCGAACAGGCCCTTCTTGGACTTGTTGATCATCACCGCGACATAGACCTCGTCGTACAGACGGGAGGCGCGGGAGATGATGTCGAGGTGTCCGTTGGTGATGGGGTCGAACGACCCGGGACAGACGGCACGGCGCACTTGTGATCCCTCGCTCTCCGGTCCGGTCATCGTGCGTCTTCGTACGGGGAAGCGGCGCGACCGTACCAAAACGTTCCCTCGCCGTAGCGACGGGTCCGGATCGCTTCGAAGCCGCCCGGCCAGTGGAAATCCCCGCCTCTGGTGCTGCGTTCCACGGTGACGAGGGCTTCGGCCGCGAGCCAGCCCTCCGAGCGGAGTGTGAGCAGAATCTCCCGAAGATCGTCGTCCGACACGGCGTACGGGGGGTCGAGGAAGACGAGGTCGTACGGCTCGGCCGGCGCCGGGGTCCGGACGACCTGTTCCGCCTTGCCCGCCCTGACCTCGGCGCCCGGCAGGCCCAGATTCCGGGCGTTCTCGCGGACCGTGCGGGCGGCCCGTGCGTCGGCCTCGACGAGCAGCGTGTGGCCGGCGCCGCGGGACAGCGCCTCCAGGCCGACGGCGCCCGAGCCCGCGTAGAGGTCGAGGACGCGCTCGCCGTCCAGGGGGCCGCCCAGCAGGGACTGCCAGGTGGAGAAGAGTGCCTCGCGGGCCCGGTCGGAGGTGGGCCGGGTTCCGTTGCCCGGCGGAACGGCCAGTCGGCGTCCGCCGGCCCGGCCGGCGATCACGCGGGTCATCTCGGGTCCTTGTCGGGTGCTGGGCACGGGGTGCGTTCGGACGGTGGCGGTTCCAGTGTCTCAGCCCTTCTCCAGATACTGCTCCCGCTCGTCGTCCACCAGGGCGTCCAGCGCCGTCCGCAGCCCCGGCAGCCGGTCCAGGCCGGGATCGGCGGCGACCACCGCGGCCGCCTCCGCGCGCGCCTCGGCGATGATCTCCTCGTCCTCGATGACGGCGAGCACCCGCAGGCTGGAGCGGGCCCCGGACTGGGCCTGGCCGAGGACGTCGCCCTCCCGGCGCTGTTCCAGGTCGATCCGGGACAGTTCGAAGCCGTCGAGGGTGGCGGCGACGGCGTTCAGCCGCTGGCGGGCCGCGCTCGCCTCGGGCATCTCGGTGACCAGCAGGCACAGTCCGGGGGCCGAGCCACGGCCGACCCGGCCACGCAACTGGTGCAGCTGGGAGACGCCGAAGCGGTCCGCGTCCATGATCACCATCGCCGTGGCGTTCGGGACGTTGACGCCGACCTCGATGACCGTCGTGGCCACCAGGACGTCGGTCTCGCCGGCCGCGAAGCGGCGCATGACCGCGTCCTTGTCGTCGGGCGGCATCCGGCCGTGCAGCACCTCGGCCTTCAGGCCGCGCAGCGGGCCCGCGGCGAGCTGGGCGGCCACGTCGAGGACGGCCAGCGGCGGGCGCTTCTCGGCCTCGTCCTCGGGTGACTTCGCGACGCCCTCCTTCTTCGGGTTCTTCGGTTCGTCGTCCTCGTCACCGATCCGCGGGCAGACGACGTACGCCTGGTGCCCGCCCGCGACCTCCTCACGCACCCGCTCCCAGGCGCGGGCCAGGAAGTGCGGTTTGTCGGCCGCCGGCACGACATGGCTGGCGATCGGCGAACGCCCGGCGGGCAGTTGGTCGAGGACGGAGGTCTCCAGGTCGCCGAAGACCGTCATGGCGACGGTCCGCGGGATCGGGGTGGCGGTCATGACCAGCAGGTGCGGGGGCTGCTTCCCCTTGCCGCGCAGGGCGTCGCGCTGCTCCACGCCGAAGCGGTGCTGCTCGTCCACGACGACCAGCCCGAGGTCGTGGAACTGCACCTTGTCCTCGATCAGCGCGTGCGTGCCGATCACGATCCCGGCCTCCCCGGTGACCAGGTCGAGCAGCGCCTGCCGGCGGCCGGCGGCCCCCATGGAACCGGTGAGCAGCACCACCTTGGTGGCGTCGTCGGCACCGCCGAGCATCCCTCCCTCGGCCAGTTCGCCCATCATCTCCACGATGGAGCGGTGGTGCTGCTGGGCCAGCACCTCGGTCGGCGCGAGCATGGCGGCCTGACCGCCCGCGTCGACGACGGCGAGCATGGCGCGCAGGGCGACCATCGTCTTGCCGCTGCCGACCTCGCCCTGGAGCAGCCGGTGCATGGGGTGTTCGGTGGCGAGGTCGTCGAAGATCTCCTTCGAGACCTTGCGCTGGCCCTCGGTGAGGGTGAAGGGCAGCCGGTCGTCGAAGGCGGCCAGCAGGCCGTCGGGGGCGGGCCTGCGCGGGACGGCGGGCAGCAGGGCGTCGGCGTGCCGGCGGCGGGCGAGGGCGACCTGGAGGACGAACGCCTCGTCCCACTTGAGGCGGGCACGGGCGTCGGCGATGTCCGCCTTGGTGTGCGGGCGGTGGATCTTGAGCAGGGCCTCGGGCAGCGAGACCAGGCCACGGCCCTCGCGCAGCGACCCGGGCAGCGGATCCACGGCGTCCTGGGCGCTGGGCAGCACCGTCTGCATCGCCTTGCCGATCTTCCAGGACTCCAGCTTGGCGGTGGCCGGATAGATCGGGATCAGGGCGCCGGCCCAGGTCTCCGCCGTCTCCTCGGCGTCGCCGTCGGCGCCGTGGAACAGTTCGTACGCCGGGTGGGCCAGCTGGAGCCGCCGGTTGAAGACGGAGACCTTGCCCGCGAACATCGCGCGGGTGCCCGGCAGGAGTTCCTTGTGCGGCTTGTGCACGCCGTTGCCGAAGAAGACCAGTTGGAGCCGGCCGCTGCCGTCGGTGATGGTCACCTCCAGCCGCTGGCCCTTGCCGCGGGGGGCCTTGGCGGAGGCGAACGAGTGCAGGCGGGCGTCGGCGACCTGGGCGACCACCGTGACGTGCTCGTCCATCGGGAGGTCGGCGAGGTGGGTGAGCTGCCCGCGCTCCTCGTATCTGCGGGGGTAGTGGTGCAGGAGGTCCCCGACGGAGTGCAGGCCGAGGTGCTCGGCCATCACCTTGGCGGTGGCGGGGCCGAGCACCGGCTTCAGCGGCTGGTCCAGCGTTCGGTTCGGTGGTTCTTCCAGTGCGGGCACGAGATCCATTGCACACCACGACACTGACAAAACCCCATACGTCGCGGGAAACCGCCGGCCGGGCGGCGGCCCCGGCTCACTCCACGCCGATGAGGAGCAGCGCTCCCTGTCGTCCCCCGCGGTGCACCACCGTGTCGACGGCGAGGTAGGACTCCCGTACGTGTGTCTCCAGCCGGTCGGCGAGCGTGGCGGGCGCGTCGTCGCCGAGGACGATGGTGACCAGTTCCCCGCCCGCCTGGAGCATGCGGTCCAGGACGGCCACGGCGGTGGCGGCGACCTCCGAGCCGATCACCGCGACGTCGCCCTCGACGAGGCCGAGGACGTCACCGGCCTGGCAGATGCCGGCCATGGTCCAGGACTGCCGTTCGGCGACGGTGACCTCGGCGTAGCGGGTGGCGCCCGCGGCCGAGGTCATCTGGACCACGTCCTCGTCGAAGCGGCGCCGCGGCTCGTGCACGGCGAGCGCGGCGATCCCCTGCACGGCGGAGCGGGTCGGGATGAGTGCGACGCGGACGCCCTCGGCGCGGGCCTGCTCGGCCGCCGCGGCCGCGGTGTGCCGCAGTTCGCCGTCGTTGGGCAGCAGCACGACCTCGCGCGCGTGGGCCCGCCGTACCGCCTCGACCAGCTCGCCGCTCGCCAGTGGCTCTCCCGGGCGGGCGAGCACGGTGGTGGCCCCGGCCTCGGTGTACAGCCCGGCCAGGCCCTCGCCGGGCACGACGGCGACGACGGCCCGCTGCACCCGCTCCCGGGGCGGCGGCGCGCCCCCGTGGGCACGGACGTCACCCTGGCCGAAGTGGGTGATCCGGATCCGGTACGGCCGCCCGGCCTCGACGCCCGCCTCCACGGCGGCGCCCGCGTCGTCGACGTGCACGTGGACGTTCCACAGGCCGTCGCCGCCGACCACCACGAGGGAGTCGCCGAGGCCGTCGAGCCTGGCCCGCAGCCGGTCCACGGCGGCGTCGGCGGCTTCCAGCAGATAGATCACCTCGTAGGCGGGCCCGCCCCGCTCCCCCCCGCCGTCGTGTCCGGCGTCCTCGGTGCGGGCCGCCGGGCACGCGGGCGCGGGCGTGGGCGCGGGCTCGGCTGCGGACCCGGCGGATACGGCGGATACGGCGGCGGGTACGACGGGAGGCTCGGCGCGGCTGTCGGGCGCCACGCGCGCGTGCGCCCCGCGCATCGGGACGGCGGCACCGGGCGCCTCCCCCGTGAACGTCTCCACCAGTGCCGCCAGGACGGCCACCAGCCCGCGTCCTCCGGCGTCGACCACCCCGGCCCGCTCCAGGACGGCCAGCTGCCCCGGAGTGGCCGCCAGCGCCGCGCACGCGCCCGTGTAGGCGGCCCGGGCCACCGCCCCGCAGTCGCCCTCGGCCGCCCCGGCCGCGTCCGCCGCCGCCGAGGCGACCGAGAGCACGGTGCCCTCGACCGGGTGGGCCACGGCCAGGCGGGCGGAGTCGGCGGCGTGCCGCAGAGCGCGCCCGAGTCCCGGCCCGTCGACACCGGCCGCCCCTGTCCCGTCCCCCGGGGCGATCGGGTCGCCCGGGTCCGCGCCCTCGCCCATGGGGGCAACGGCACTCACAGGAGCCCCAACGCTCACAGGGGCCCCGTCACTCGCGGAGACAACCGCGCCCGCAGGAGCCCCGTCACTCGCCAGGGCCACGACCCGCGTGCGCGGCGCCCCTGCCCCCGTGGGTGCGGCGTCCGCGAGTACCTGTGCCATGCCGCGCAGCAGCTGCGCGAGGATCGTCCCGGAATTGCCGCGGGCCCCGATGAGGGCCCCGTGCGCCATCGCGTGCGCGGCATCGGCCAGCGACGGCGCCGCACCCTTCCCGGCGCCCACCTCGTACCCGGCGAACACCGCCTCGACCGCGGCCGCCGCCGACTCCAGGGTCAGGTACAGGTTGGTCCCCGTGTCGCCGTCCGCCACCGGGTACACATTGATCGCGTCGATCTCCTCGCGGGCCCGTCCCAGCGCCCGGAGCGCGTGACCGCACCAGTTGCGCACCGCGGGAGCATCGAGGAATGTCTGCGGCACCTGCGCCACCTGCGCCTCCCTGAGCCGGCCGGACGTGGACGCAGCGTAGACCCCGGATCGTCGCCGGCCGGAGCAGGGCCGCAGGAGGCCCTTGAGCTGCCATGGTAGTTTCGCCCCACGGGCGCAGCCGTTGTATGCTGCTCCGGTTGCCCGATCCTGATCGGGCCATTCCCCTGGCAACGCCACTCAAGATCTTGGATCTTCGGATCTCGATCCTCGGCATGCCGGGATCAACCGTAAGTGCATCTGAAGTCTTTGGAGTGACCCGTGGCTGCCAACTGCGACGTCTGCGGCAAGGGGCCGGGCTTCGGCAACAACATCTCGCACTCGCACCGCCGTACGCCCCGTCGCTGGAACCCGAACATCCAGCGTGTGCGTACCGTGGTCGGCGGGACGCCGAAGCGCGTGAACGCCTGCACCTCGTGCATCAAGGCCGGCAAGGTCTCGCGCTGACGCACATCCCCCGCGTCCTGAACGGGCCGGGGGACCCCGTAGTGCGCGGCCATCGCCGGTTCGCCGCATCGAGCCGGTCCACCCCAGGGTGGGCCGGCTTTTTGCTGTGCCTGCACAGTGGCGCGGCGGCGGACCGCACCACAGGGGATTGCACCAGAGGGGACCGCATCACAGGCGCGTAGCACGGTACGCCCGCGACCCCGGTCCGACTCCGCGCCCGCCCCGTACGACGCGGTCAGCCCGGCCGGAAGCGCCAGCCGTGGTCCACGGGCCCGATCCCCCGCCCCAGGGCGAACCCGGCGGCGATGGCCCCGGTGACGTACTCCTTGGCCGCGGTCACCGCCTCGGGCACGGGCAGGCCCTTCGCCAGCCCCGCCGCGACGGCGGAGGCCAGCGTGCAGCCGGTGCCGTGCGTGTGCCGGTTGTCGTGCCGCGGCGCCCGCAGCCAGTGCTCCCGCCTACCGTCGGTGAGCAGGTCCACGGCGTCCCCGGTCAGGTGCCCGCCCTTGATCAGCACCCAGTCCGGTCCGTACGCCAGCACCGCCCCGGCGGCCTCGCGCATCCCGGACTCCGACTCGACGCGTACGCCGGTGAGTTGGGTCACCTCGTCCAGGTTCGGGGTCGCCACGGTCGCCAGCGGCAGCAGCGCCGTGCGCACCGAGTCCAGCGCCGAGGCGGCCAGCAGCGGATCGCCGTGCTTGGAGACCCCCACCGGGTCGACGACCACGGGCGCGTCGGTCCCGCCGATCAACTCCGCGACCGTCTCGACGAGTTCCGCGGAGGCCAGCATCCCGGTCTTCACCGCCTGGACGCCGATGTCGTCGACGACGCTGCGGTACTGGGCCCGTACCGCCTCCACCGGCAGTTCCCAGGCGCCCTGCACCCCGAGCGAGTTCTGCGCGGTGACCGCGGTGATCACGCTCATGCCGTGCACGCCCAGCGCCAGCATCGTCTTCAGGTCGGCCTGGATGCCCGCACCCCCGCCGGAGTCGGAACCGGCGACCGTCAGCACCCTGGGTGGCGCGCTCATGACTCGATGTCCCCGAAGTGGTCCCAGCCGCCCTTGCGGGTCCACGGCGCGCCGTCGACCGTCACCCGGGGCAGCGCCGAGGGGTTGAGGACCTCGCCGATCACCTTCCAGCGGGCCGGGAGCTTCACGTCCGGCGGGAAGGTCGCCACGATCGCGTGGTCCTCTCCCCCGGTCAGCACCCACTGGAGCGGGTCGACGCCGACGGCCTGCCCGATGTCGTTCATCTGGGTCGGTACGTCCATGGCACCGGAACGGACGTCTATGCGGACCTTGCTGGCCTCCGCGATGTGCCCGAGGTCGGCGATCAGCCCGTCGCTCACGTCGCACATCGCGGTCGCGCCCAGCGCGGCGGCGGCCGGACCCGCGTGGTAGGGCGGCTCGGGCCGCCGGTGGGCCTCGACGAAGGCGCGCGGCGAGCGGAAGCCGCGGGAGAGCACCGCGTACCCGGCGGCGGACCAGCCGAGCCAGCCGGTGACCGCGACCAGGTCGCCAGGCTGTGCGCCGGCCCGGGTCACCGGTTCCTGGTTGCGCAGATCGCCGAGCGCGGTGATCGACACCATGATCGTGTCGCCGCGCACCACGTCGCCGCCGACCACCGAGGCGCCGGCGACCTGGCACTCGTCGCGCAGTCCGTCCATCAGCTCGCTGGGCCAGGTGACCGGGAGTTCGGCGGGTACGACCAGGCCGAGCAGCAGGGCGGTGGGTACGGCGCCCATGGCCGCGATGTCGGCGAGGTTCTGCGCGGCGGCCTTGCGCCCCACGTCGTACGCCGTGGACCAGTCGCGCCGGAAGTGCCGCCCCTCCAGAAGGATGTCGGTGCTCGCCACCACCCGGCGGTCGGGGGCGGCGACCACCGCGGCGTCGTCACCGGGACCCACCCGGACCGCCGGCGTGGTCGTCAGGCGGGAGGTCAGCTCTCTGATGAGCCCGAATTCCCCCAGTTCACCGACAGTGCCCTTCATTGCCCTTTCGCCCCTTCTGTACCTTTCCGGCCCGCTCGCACAGTACCTGCCCGTGCCCGCCGGCGATCTGTCCGTGCCCGCTCGCGCTCCGCCGCCGGCCTCGGCACCGTCGGCGCGGCCGTCAACCTCTGTCCCGCCTGCACCCCGGCGCGCGGGCCCTGGTCTGCGCGGGTCTCCCCGCGGCGAGCGGCGACGCGATACCGTGGCGTTCCTTTTCCCCACATGATCCTCGTGGCCGCCCTGGAGGTTCCGTGGTACAGGCGTACATCCTGATCCAGACGGAAGTCGGCAAAGCATCGACCGTCGCCGAAACGATCAGCAAGCTCCCTGGAGTCATCCAGGCCGAGGACGTGACGGGACCGTATGACGTCATCGTGCGCGCGCAAGCGGACACCGTGGACGAACTTGGTCGCATGGTGGTCGCGAAGGTCCAGCAAGTGGACGGCATCACACGCACACTGACCTGCCCCATCGTGCATCTGTAGCCCCCGTCTACCCTTGGCCGGTGAACTTCTTCCGGCACCGGCCGCTCGGCCTGCCCGCGCTGGCCCTGCTGATCTCCGTCGCGGGCTGCTCCTCGGCAGACGACAGCGGCACCGTCGCGGTTCCCAGCCCGGACGCGAAGACGGCCGGGCTGTGTCAGAACCTCGACAAGGCGCTGCCGCGGACGCTGGACGGGCGCAGCCGCAACGACCCCGAGCCCCGGTCCGCCTACACGGCGGGCTGGGGAAGCCCGGCGATCATACTGCGCTGCGGTGTCACCCGGCCGCCCAAGATGATCGACCCCAAGGTCGCGCAGGGCGACGACCCCGATGCGATCGCGGGCGGGGTGAACGGCGTGAACTGGCTGATGGAGCAGCAGCCCGACGGGACCTGGCGGTTCACCACGGCCAGCCGTCAGGCGTATGTGCAGGTGACCCTGCCGAAGGGGACGGACGGCCGGCAGAGTTCGCCGGTGCTCGTCGGCCTCGCGCCCGCCGTGAAGAAGGCGATCCCCTCGGGGATCGCCTCCATGACCTGACGCCCCGCGCCCCCGAAGGAGCGCCGGGAACCGCACGGCCGGCCACGGCGCACCGCGGACGGCGGGCCGCCGAGCCACCGCGACCGCTGCGCCGGACCCCTCCCACCTGACTCCCCGCCGAGCCCCCCCGGTGCGGCCGAGCCCTCCGGCGCGGCCTCAGCGCAGTCCCGTGCTGCGCCGCAGCGCCGCCTGCACCAGCAGGTCCACCAGCTCGGCGTAGCTGATGCCGGACGCCTGCCACATCTGCGGGTACATCGAGATCGGCGTGAAGCCTGGCATGGTGTTGATCTCGTTGATCACGAACTCACCGTCCTCGGTGAGGAAGAAGTCCGCGCGGACCAGACCCTCGCAGGAGGCGGCCTCGAACGCTGCCACCGCGAGCCGCCGCACCTCGGCGGTCTCCTCACCGCTCAGCGGGGCGGGCACGATGCCGGGCGTGGAGTCGATGTACTTCGCCTCGAAGTCGTAGTACGCGTGGGCGTCCGGCGGCGGGATCTCGGCCGGCACGGAGGCCCGCGGCCCGTCCTCGAACTCCAGCACCCCGCACTCGATCTCGCGGCCCCGCAGCGCCGCCTCGACCAGGATCTTCGGGTCATGCGCACGGGCCGCGGCGATCGCCTCGTCGACACCGGACAGATCGTCGACCTTGGTGATGCCGATCGACGAACCCGCGCGCGCGGGCTTCACGAACAGCGGCCAGCCGTGCTCACCGGCGAAGTCGACGATCCGCTTGCGGGCGGCGGACTCGTCGCGCTCCCACTCCCGCGGCCGGATCACCAGGTAGGGGCCGACCTTCAGGCCGAAGGAGGTGAAGACCCGCTTCATGTACTCCTTGTCCTGGCCGACGGCCGAGGCGAGCACGCCCGAACCCACGTAGGGGACGCCGGACAGCTCCAGCAGCCCCTGGAGGGTGCCGTCCTCCCCGTACGGGCCGTGCAGCACCGGGAAGACCACGTCGACCTCGCCCAGCGCCTTGGGCACGGAGCCGGGCTCGCTGTAGACGACCTCGCGGTTGGCGGGATCGACGGAGAGCACCACCGCGCCCTCGCTCGACTCGGCGAGTTCCTCCACCTCGGGCGTACGGCGTTCGGCGATGGCCATGCGGTCCGGGTCGTCCGCGGTGAGCACCCAACGCCCGTCCCGCGTGATGCCGATCGGCAGCACGTCGTACTTCGTGCGGTCGATGGCACGCAGCACGGCGCCCGCGGTGACCATGGAGATCCCGTGTTCGGAGCTGCGGCCGCCGAACACGACGGCCACACGCGGCTTGCGAGGCTGCTGCTCAGGGCTCTGGGGGAGGTTCTCGGTGCTCATATCGCGATGAGAGTACCGGTTGGTAGAGGCCGGAGACAGCGTCACCCCCGTACACAAACGGATCAAAAACCGG
This sequence comes from Streptomyces sp. NPDC001270, assembly GCF_042896695.1. Taxonomy (NCBI): domain Bacteria; kingdom Bacillati; phylum Actinomycetota; class Actinomycetes; order Kitasatosporales; family Streptomycetaceae; genus Streptomyces; species Streptomyces sp. NPDC001270. The sequence continues at coordinate 166,174 of NZ_JBIAXM010000010.1, forward strand.
TTGGTTCGGTCATTTTCGTTCAGTGCTGTTCAGCCGGCCAGCGCCGTTCGCCGTTCGGCCGGTCAGTGCCCTTCGGCCGGTGAGCCGTTCAGTGCCGTTCGGCCGTTCACTGCTGTTCGGACGGTCAGCGCTGTTCGGCCGGTCAGCGCTGTTCAGCGTCGCTCGGGTTTCGCGCTGCGCGCCATCAGCTCCTTGAGGGCCACGGCCGGTGGTTTGCCCTCGTGCACGATGCCGACGACCGTCTCCGTGATGGGCATGTCGATGCCGTGCCGACGGGCCAGATCCAGCACGGACTCGCAGGACTTGACGCCCTCGGCGGTCTGCTTGGTGACCGCCACGGTCTCCGCCAGGGTCATCCCCCTGCCCAGGTTGGTGCCGAAGGTGTGGTTGCGGGAGAGCGGCGAGGAGCAGGTCGCCACCAGGTCGCCCAGACCGGCGAGTCCGGAGAAGGTCAGCGGATCGGCGCCGAGTGCCGCGCCGAGCCGGGTGGTCTCGGCGAGCCCGCGCGTGATCAGCGAGCCCTTGGCGTTGTCGCCGAGCCCCATGCCGTCGGCGATGCCCACGGCGAGGCCGATGACGTTCTTCACGGCACCGCCCAGCTCGCAGCCCACCACGTCGGTGTTGGTGTACGGGCGGAAGTACGGCGTGTGGCAGTGGGTCTGCAACCGCCGGGCCACCGCCTCGTCGGTGCAGGCGACGACGGCCGCCGCGGGCATCCGGGTGGCGATCTCACGCGCGAGGTTGGGGCCCGTGACCACGGCGATCCGGTCCCGGCCGACCTTGGCAACGTCCTCGATGACCTCGCTCATCCGCATCGTGGAACCGAGTTCCACGCCCTTCATGAGGGAGACGAGGACGGTACGGGGCGCCAGCAGCGGGGCCCAGGCGGCGAGGTTCTCGCGCAGCGTCTGCGCGGGCAGCGACAGCACCGTGAAGTCGGCGCCGGCGGCGGCCTCGGCGGGATCGGTGGTGGCCCGCAGGTTTCTCGGCAGCTCGACGCCGGGATGGTAGTCGGGGTTCGTCCGCGCGGAGTTGATCGCCTCGGCGACCTCCGGGCGCCGCGCCCACAGGGTGACGTCGCACCCCGCGTCGGCCAGCACCACCCCGAACGCCGTGCCCCACGAACCGGCGGTGAAGACCGCCGCCTTGACCGGCTCGCTCACTTGCCGCCGTCCCCTTCCTGAACGGTCTGCGCCTGCTTCTCCTCGACGGCCTGCGCCTGCGTCCTGCGCCGCTGGTCGATCCGCTCCCGGCGCGGATCGTACGGCGTCCCGGGCGCCTTCTCGCCGCGGATCTCCTCCAGCAGGCCGGTGACGGCACCCATGATGACCTCGGTGGCCTCCCGGAGGACGTCCGCGGTCAGCTCCTGGCCGTAGAAGCGCGACAGGTCCACCGGCGGGCCCGCGAGCACGTGGTGCGTCTTGCGCGGCAGCAGGTCGGGCTTCTTGGCGTACGGCGGCAGCAGCTCGTTGCAGCCCCACTGGGCGATGGGGACGACCGGGCACCTGGTCGTCAGGGCCACCCGCGCGGCGCCGGTCTTGCCGGTCATGGGCCAGCCGTTCGGGTCGCGGGTGAGGGTGCCCTCGGGGTAGAAGGCGACGCACTCACCGCGCTCCACCGCGTCGATGGCCGCCCGGAAGGCGCTGAGCGCGTCGGTGCTCTCGCGGTAGACGGGGATCTGTCCGGTACCGCGCATCGCGGCCCCGACGAATCCCTTCTTGAACAGACCGCTCTTCGCCAGGAATCGCGGCACCCGTCCGGTGTTGTACTGATAGTGCGCGTAAGCGAAGGGGTCGATGTGGGAATTATGATTCACCGCGGTGATAAATCCGCCCTCGGCCGGAATGTGCTCCATTCCTCGCCAGTCCCGCTTGATCAGAACCACCAGCGGCGGTTTGCAGATCACCGCGGCGAAGCGGTACCAGAAGCCGATTCTGCGGCGGGACACACGGACACCTTCCTCTAAGGGCCTGGGGAGCCGCACAAGTGTCGCTCCGGGCGGCCTGTCTGTCGAGGACACCGTACGCCCCGCTTCCCGGGCCTTCGGCCGACCCGGGTGACAATGGCCGCGACGAGAGAGGAACGATACGGCGGTGCAGTGGACCTTGGTCATCCCCGTGAAGCCCTTGGCACTGGCCAAGAGCAGGCTCGCGGACACCGCCGCGGACGGGCTCCGCCCGGGGCTGGCCCTCGCGTTCGCGCAGGACACGGTGGCCGCCGCGCTGGCCGGCGAGGCGGTACGGGATGTGGCAGTCGTCACGGACGACGCGCTGGCCGGCCGGGAACTCGCGGCGCTGGGCGCGCGGATCGTCCCGGACGAACCGGGCGGCGGCCTGAACGCCGCCCTGGCGCACGCGGCCGGGGTGGTACGGGCCGCGGACGCGCGGTCCGCGGTGGCGGCGCTGAACGCCGATCTGCCCGCCCTGCGCCCGCCGGAATTGTCCCGGGTACTGGACGCCGCCGCGGAATTCCCGCGCGCCTTTCTCCCCGATGCGGCCGGAATCGGCACAACTCTGCTGGCGGCGGCCCCGGGCCTGGAATTGCTCCCGGCTTTCGGCGTCGATTCCCGCGCCCGGCACCGTGCGTCGGGCGCGGTGGAACTCCGGCTGGACGCGGTGGACTCGGTACGGCAGGACGTGGACACCGGCGACGACCTGCGCGCGGCGCTGGCGCTGGGGGTGGGCCCGCGCACCGCGGCCGCGGCCGCGCGGCTGCTGATCCCCGGGCAGTAGGCTGCCGCCATGCAGGCGACCGCGTACACCTACGACCCCGAGACCCGCAGTGGGCAGGTGCTGCTGGACGACGGCACCCCGGTGCCCTTCGACGCGCCGGCGTTCGACGCGGGCGGGCTGCGGCTGCTGCGGCCCGGACAGCGGGTGCGGATCGAGACGGAACCGGCGGGCGGCGCCGGGCCGGGCCTGCGGATCACCCTGGTGACCCTTCAGACGCTCTGAGCCGCGGGCCCCCCGCACCGGCCCCGTCGGCCCCACAGTCCCCTTCTGTGCTGCTCCCACCGGGCCCGCCGACACCACGCAAGCTCCGCGAGTCCCCCGAACCCCTCGGTCGGCGCGGCCCCCCGCGGACGCGCAGAGTCCTCGGTCGTCCCGGCCCCGCGGACGCGCCAGAGCCCCCGACCGGTCCCCTCCGAGCACGCCGGAGCCCGAGGTCCCTCCGGTCTTCCGGCTCCGGATTCCCCCCATCGCTCCCCGGCCCCCCGGCAAGAGCCCCCCGGAACACACCGCGGGCCGGGCTCCCGAGGGAGTCCGGCCCGGCGTGTGAGTGCCCCGCGCGCCTGTGCCTAGCGGGCGGTGGCCTTCTTCGCGGTGGTCTTGCGGCCCGTCGACTTCTTGGCCGGGGCCTTCTTGGCCGTGACCTTCTTCGCCGGGGCCTTCTTGGCCGCCGCCTTCTTGGCGGTGGCCTTCTTCGCCGTGGCCTTCTTGGCGGCCGCGGTGGTCTTCTTGGCGGCCGTCTTCTTGGCCGCGGTCGTCTTCTTGGCCGTGACCTTCTTCGCCGTGACCTTCTTCGCCGGGACCTTCTTGGCCGCCGCCTTCTTGGCGGTGGCCTTCTTGGCCGCGGCCTTCTTGACCGTCGCGGCAGCAGCGCCGGTCAGGCTGCCCTTGGGCGCCTTCTTGACGGAGACCTCGCCGCTGCGCGGGAGCTTCTTCGAGCCGCTCACCAGGTCCTTGAAGCCCTGACCGGCACGGAAACGCGGTACCGAGGTCTTCTTGACCCGAACCCGCTCGCCCGTCTGGGGGTTGCGGGCGTAACGGGCCGGACGGTCCACCTTCTCGAAGGACCCGAAGCCGGTGACCGAGATCCGGTCGCCCGCGACGACGGCGCGGACGATGGCGTCCAGGACCGCGTCGACAGCATCGGCGGCCTGCTGGCGGCCACCCATCTTGTCGGCAATCGCTTCTACGAGCTGCGCCTTGTTCACGTCTTCCCCTTCGGAGACATCGCCAGAACGAAAGTGTTCAAGCTTTTTCGCACGTTAGGCAGATATATACCGCAAATCAAACACGAAACGGGCTAATCACCCTTGTGCCGCAACGGACTCGGCCCTCTCGGACCGGTTCAGCGTTCCTCTTCGGGGATTCGCCCCGCGTCGAGGTCCGTGGTGAACCGGTCGAGCCGCCTTGCCGCGTCGGCGAGATCGTGCTTGGCCGCAGCCGTAATGACCAGCAGCTTCCGGGTCAGCGCCATCCGTACGCCCTCCGGGACTTGCAGTGCGCGCACCCTTGCGTGCGCTTCCTTCAGTTGGTCCGCGACCGCCGCATAGAGCTGGAGTTGGCCGTCGTGTTCCATGCACAGATTGTGCCATCTGGGGCGAGTTGTCGCCTGCCCAGGGGGCAACTGGCGCCGCTCGCGGCGCTCCTCGGGCCCACCAGGAGCCACTGCCCGGGTGCCCGCCTACCCCGGCAATCGCCCGCCTAACGTGGGGAGTTGGAAGATCTCCCGGGACGCGCCGGGGCCGCTCGGGTGCAGACATGGCTGTACCCCCAATCGTGGCGATCGGGGGTACAGACGGGGTGTTGAGGTGGCCGAAAGTCGACCTGTTGTGGGCCGGAGAATCAGACCTTCAGCGTCCGCGGCTTGTGCGCGGGCCGCTTCGCCTCGTACGCGGCGATGTCAGCCTCGTTCCGCAGGGTGATCGAGATGTCGTCCAGGCCGTTCAGCAGCCGCCAGCGGGAGTTCTCGTCCAGCTCGAAGGCGGCGGTGACGCCCTCGGCGCGCACCTCGCGGCGCTCCAGGTCGACGGTGATCCCGGCCTCGGGGTCCCGCTCGGTCAGCTCCCACAGCGCGTCCACGATCTTCTGCTCCAGCACCACTGTGAGCAGGCCGTTCTTCAGCGAGTTACCGCGGAAGATGTCGGCGAACCGGGCGGAGATCACGGCCTTGAAGCCGTAGTTCTGCAGCGCCCAGACGGCGTGCTCACGGGAGGAGCCGGTGCCGAAGTCGGGGCCGGCGACCAGGACGGTGGCGCCCTGCCGCTCGGGGCGGTTGAGCACGAACTCCGGGTCCTTGCGCCATGCCTCGAACAGCCCGTCCTCGAATCCGTCCCGAGTGACCTTCTTGAGCCAGTGAGCAGGGATGATCTGGTCGGTGTCGACGTTGCCGCGGCGCAGCGGGACGGCCCGGCCGGTGTGCGTGGTGAATGCTTCCATGATCCTCAGCGACTCTCAGACTTCGGCGGGCGTACGGATGTCGGTCTCGGACAGGTCGGCGGGCGACGCCAGGTGGCCCAGGACCGCCGTCGCGGCCGCGACCTGCGGCGATACCAGATGGGTACGACCGCCCTTGCCCTGCCGGCCCTCGAAGTTGCGGTTGGAGGTGGACGCGGAACGCTCACCCGGGGCCAGCTGGTCGGGGTTCATGCCCAGGCACATCGAGCAGCCCGCGTGCCGCCATTCGGCCCCGGCCTCCTTGAAGACCACGTCCAGCCCCTCGGAGACGGCCTGCAGACCCACCCGCGCGGAGCCCGGGACGACCAGCATCCGTACGCCGTCGGCGACTTTGCGGTCCTTGAGGACGCCCGCGGCGGCGCGCAGGTCCTCGATGCGCCCATTGGTGCAGGAGCCTACGAAGACGGTGTCCACCTGGATGGAGCGCAGCGTCTGTCCGGCCTCCAACCCCATGTACTCCAGGGCCTTTTCGGCGGCCAGCCGCTCCGAGGCGTCTTCGTACGAAGCCGGGTCGGGGACGGACGCCGAAAGCGGCGCGCCCTGGCCCGGGTTGGTGCCCCAGGTGACGAACGGCGTGAGTGCGTCCGCGTGGATGACGACCTCGGCGTCGAAGACCGCGTCCTCGTCGGTGTGCAGCGTCTTCCAGTACTCCACCGCGGCGTCCCAGTCGGCGCCCTCGGGGGCGTGCGGGCGGCCCTTGAGGTAGGCGAAGGTGGTCTCGTCGGGAGCGATCATGCCCGCGCGGGCGCCGGCCTCGATCGACATGTTGCAGATGGTCATCCGGGCTTCCATCGAGAGCTTCTCGATGGCGGTGCCGCGGTACTCCAGGATGTAGCCCTGGCCGCCGCCGGTGCCGATCTTCGCGATGATCGCCAGGATCAGGTCCTTGGCGGCGACGCCCGCGGGCAGCTCGCCGTCGACCGTGATCGCCATGGTCTTCGGGCGGGCCAGGGGCAGCGTCTGGGTGGCCAGCACATGCTCCACCTGGGAGGTGCCGATACCGAACGCCAGCGCGCCGAAGGCACCGTGCGTGGAGGTGTGGGAGTCGCCGCAGACGACCGTCGTACCGGGCTGGGTCAGGCCCAGCTGCGGGCCCACGACGTGCACCACGCCCTGCTCCACGTCGCCGAGCGGGTGCAGCCGCACCCCGAACTCGGCGCAGTTCTTGCGCAGCGTCTCCAGCTGGGCGCGGGAGACCGGGTCCGCGATGGGCTTGTCGATGTCGAGGGTCGGAGTGTTGTGATCCTCGGTCGCGATGGTGAGGTCGAGACGGCGCACCCTGCGGTCGCTCTGCCTGAGGCCGTCGAATGCCTGCGGACTGGTGACCTCGTGCAGCAGGTGCAGATCGATGAAGAGGAGGTCGGGCTCGCCCTCGGCGCGCCGGACGACGTGATCGTCCCAGACCTTCTCCGCGAGTGTCCTACCCATCGCTTTCCCTCCGGCCGGCAGTGCTGCACCGGCCCAACTAGAGATTTCCCTGGAAACGGCGCCCGTGCCCCTGTCCCGTGGGCGTCCGTCGCCAAGCCCGCCGGACCGCGGGCCACTGTGTCTTCCAGAGTGGCGCGTTCCACCGGAAATTGAACTTGCGTTTCACAGAGTGAGACGCGAATATCGTTGCATGGACAACAGTAGCGGCGTCGGCGTTCTGGACAAGGCGGCCCTCGTCCTGAGCGCTCTGGAGTCCGGTCCGGCCACCCTCGCGGGTCTGGTCGGCGCCACCGGACTGGCACGACCCACGGCCCACCGGCTGGCCGTGGCGCTGGAACACCACCGCATGGTGGCACGCGACATGCAGGGCCGCTTCATCCTCGGCCCGCGGCTGGCGGAGCTGGCCGCGGCGGCGGGCGAGGACCGCCTGCTGGCGACGGCGGGCCCGGTGCTCACGCATCTGCGGGACATCACCGGCGAGAGCGCCCAGCTCTACCGGCGCCAGGGTGACATGCGCATCTGTGTGGCCGCCGCGGAGCGTCTGTCCGGACTGCGGGACACCGTCCCGGTCGGTTCCACGCTCACGATGAAGGCGGGCTCGTCCGCGCAGATCCTGCTGGCCTGGGAGGAGCCGGAGCGCCTGCACCGCGGACTCCAGGGCGCCCGTTTCACGGCGACGGCCCTGTCGGGGGTGCGGCGCCGCGGCTGGGCCCAGTCCATCGGCGAGCGCGAGCCGGGCGTGGCGTCCGTCTCCGCGCCCGTGCGCGGCCCCTCGAACCGTGTGGTGGCCGCCGTGTCCGTCTCCGGCCCCATCGAGCGCCTCACCCGGCACCCGGGCCGGATGCACGCCCAGGCGGTGATCGACGCCGCCGCGCGTCTCTCCGAGGCCCTGCGCCGCTCCGGCTGAGCCCGCCGCCCGGACCCGTACGGGAACCCACGGGAACGTACGGGAGCGCTCCAGGAGGGTCCGCCTCAACGCCGCGGCAGCCCCTCCCCCGCTCCCGGCCCCGCCGTCCCGCCCTCGCCGGCCGGTCCGCGGACCGCCTGCGCTTCCCCGCCGCACTTGTTCCGCCGCCCTGCCGGAACGCCGAACTGCCCGTGCCCGACGCCCGGTTGACGGAGGAGGCGGCGGGTACGGGCGAAGCGAATCGGCGCGCGCGGCGGTACGGCTCAGGGTGGGACTCCGGCCGGGTGGCACCGGCCGGCTGGAGCGACCCGGGTGACACGCCCTTGGAAGAGACACGACGAAGGGCCCATCACCGGGGTGACGGGCCCTTCGTATCAAGTACCCCCGACCGGATTCGAACCGGCGCTACCGCCTTGAGAGGGCGGCGTGCTAGGCCGCTACACAACGGGGGCGAGGATCTTGCGTTTCCGCAGATCCAAGCTGGTCTACCTGGACTCGAACCAAGACTAACTGAACCAGAATCAGTCGTGCTGCCAATTACACCATAGACCAATGGTGGTTTAGACCATTCAGTACCCCCGACCGGATTCGAACCGGCGCTACCGCCTTGAGAGGGCGGCGTGCTAGGCCGCTACACAACGGGGGCCCTAGCGTCCCATGATGATCGGGACCGTACCCCCGACCGGATTCGAACCGGCGCTACTGCCTTGAGAGGGCAGCGTGCTAGGCCGCTACACAACGGGGGCTCTGCGGATGAGATCCGCACCTGCAGATGAGCTCTGCGAGCTGGCCTACCTGGACTCGAACCAAGACTAACTGAACCAGAATCAGTCGTGCTGCCAATTACACCATAGGCCACTGGAACGCAAGCCCCGGAGGGGATCTTGTTCTAGTTGTGCGCCCGGGTCCTTGGCCTTCCGGCCCGCTCTCCGCGGCGCAGGAAGAACATTACCCGAAGCTGGACGGGGCTCCAAAACGAGTATCGGCGTGGACGATCGGGGGGAGTTCGGCCAGCGAGGAGATCCGGTGGGCCGCTGCGACGGCGGTGCCGTCGGCCGGCGTCCCGACCCGGTCGATCCACACGGACAGCAACCCGGCCTCGGCCGCGCCCCGTCCGTCGATCTCCGGATGGTCACCGACGTACGCCACCTCGTGGGGCGGCAGTTCCAGGGCCGCGCAGGCCGCCAGGAACGCCTCGCCCGCGGGTTGGGAGACGCCGAGTTCCGCCGCGCACAGCACCGCCTCGAACCGGTCGCGCACGCCCAGCGCGCGCAGCTTCGGGTCCTGGACCCGGATGCTCGAATTGGACAGCACCGCGTGCCGGTGGCTCGCGGCGAGGGCGTCGAGGACGGGCAGCACGTCCGGGAACAGGCTCCAGGCGGCTTCGTAGTGCCGGACGTGGCGCAGGAACCAGGACTCGGCCTCGCCGTCGGTCAGCTCCGCGCCCAGGAACATCCGCACCCGGTCCCGGCGCTGTTCCTCGAAGCCGACCTCGCCGGAGCCGAACCGCGCCCACTGGAGGTCGGTGATCTCCCGCCAGCGCGCGAGGGACTGCTCCGCGCTGTCGTACCGGTGGAGCAGTCCTTCGGCTGCCAGGTGCGCGCGCATCCCGGCCCGGCCGGCGGAGGTGTGGTCGAACAGCGTGTCGTCGACGTCCCAGACCACGGCTCGGATGCTCATGGGGCGACGGGAACGCGGGGGCCGTGACCACGTCTGTACTTTCGGCGTCCCGGGGCTCGCGGATGCCGTAGCTTGGACGGACCGACGAGCGAAAGACCGAGCCACAGCCATGACCGAGTACCGCGTCCAGTTCACCGTCGAGGCCCGCGCCGCGTACGAGGACCTGCCCGCGGAACGCCGGGCCCAGGTGGACAGGGCCGTGCGCGTCCTGGCCCGTGATCCCTTCCGCAAGACGTCGACCGCCCAGCTGGGACCGGACGAGCACCTGCGCAAGGCGTACGTGGCCCCTGGCGTGCTGCTGGAGTACATGGTGGCCGGCGCGATCATGGTCGTCGTGGTGCTGGAGATCTTCGACGAGAGCCACTATCTGATCGACGAGGCCGACGCGCAGTGACCGGCACCGAGGGGCGGCACCCGGGCATCGGGTGCCGCCCCTCGCGCATGGTCCGGTGTCTACGCCGCCAGCTTCGCGAGGGCCGCGTCGATCCGGGCCAGCGTCGACTCCTTGCCGAGTACCTGAAGGGACTCGAAGAGGGGCAGGCCGACCGTGCGGCCGGTGATCGCCACCCGCACCGGGGCCTGGGCCTTGCCCAGCTTGAGGCCGTGCGCCTCGCCGGCCGCCAGGACGGCCTCCTTCAGGGCCTCGGCCGAGGCCCAGTCGGCCTGCTCCAGCCGCTCGCGGGCCGTGCGCAGCAGGGCGTCCGAGCCCTCCTTCATCGCCTTCGTCCAGCTCGCCTCGTCGAAGACCGGCTCCGGCAGGAACAGGAAGTCGACGTTGTCCGTGATCTCCGACAGGACCTTGAGGCGGGTCTGCGCGTGCGGGGCGATCGCCTGCCACTTGGCCTCGTCGAACGCCTCGGGTGCCCAGGGCGCGAACGGGGCCCGGAGCCACGGGCGGCAACGCTCCGTGAACTCCTTCACGTCCAGCAGCCGGATGTGGTCGGCGTTGATCGCCTCGCACTTCTTCAGGTCGAAGCGGGCCGGGTTCGGGTTCACGTCGGCGATGTCGAAGGCCGCGACCATCTCGTCGACCGTGAAGATGTCCTGGTCGGCGGAGAGTGACCAGCCGAGCAGGGAGAGATAGTTGAGCAGGCCCTCGGGCAGGAAGCCGCGCTCCCGGTAGAGGTTCAGGCTGGACTGCGGGTCCCGCTTCGACAGCTTCTTGTTGCCCTCGCCCATCACGTACGGCAGGTGGCCGAAGGCCGGCACCTCCTGGGCGATGCCCAGCTCGATCAGCGCCTTGTAGAGGGCGATCTGGCGGGGGGTGGAGGAGAGCAGGTCCTCGCCGCGCAGGACGTGGGTGATCTCCATCAGGGCGTCGTCGACCGGGTTGACCAGCGTGTACAGGGGGGCGCCGTTGGCCCGGACGATGCCGTAGTCGGGCACGTTCTCCGGGGTGAAGGTCAGCTCGCCGCGGACCAGGTCGGTGAAGGTGATCGTCTCGTCGGGCATCCGGAAGCGGACGATCGGGGTGCGGCCCTGGGCCTCGTACTCCGCGACCTGCTCGGTGGTCAGGTCGCGGCAGTGGCCGTCGTAGCCGGACGGCTTGCCGGCGGCGCGGGCCGCCTCGCGGCGGGAGTCCAGCTCCTCCTGGGAGCAGTAGCAGCGGTAGGCGTGGCCGGCCTCCAGGAGCCTGGCCGCGACGTCCCGGTAGATGTCCATCCGCTGCGACTGGCGGTACGGCGCGTGCGGGCCGCCGACCTCGGGGCCCTCGTCCCAGTCGAAGCCCAGCCAGCGCATCGCGTCGAGCAGCTGGTCGTACGACTCCTCGGAGTCACGGGCCGCGTCGGTGTCCTCGATGCGGAAGACCAGGGTGCCCTGGTGGTGCCGGGCGAACGCCCAGTTGAACAGGGCGGTGCGGACCAGGCCCACATGGGGGTTACCGGTGGGCGAGGGACAGAAACGGACGCGGGGGGAGGTGGAGCCTGCTGCGCTAGCCACGCTTGACAACCTTGTTGGTGAGAGTGCCGATGCCTTCGATGGTGACGGCGACCTCGTCGCCGACGTTGAGGGGGCCGACCCCGGCCGGGGTGCCGGTGAGGATCACGTCGCCGGGAAGCAGCGTCATGGCCTCGGTGATGTTGACGATCAGGTCCTCGATGGAGTGGATCATCTCGCTGGTGCGGCCCAGCTGGCGCTGCTCGCCGTTGACGGTGAGCTGGACGGTGAGGTCGTTCGCGCGCTCCAGGTCGAGGTCCGTCTCCACCCAGGGGCCCAGCGGGCAGGAGGTGTCGAAGCCCTTGGCCCTGGCCCACTGCTTCTCGCGCTTCTGGACGTCACGGGCGGTGATGTCGTTCGCGCAGGTGTACCCGAAGACCACGTCCTTGACGCGCTCGCGCGGGACCTCGCGGCACAGCCGGCCGATGACCACCGCCAGCTCGGCCTCGTGGTGGAGTTCGGTGGAGAACGGCGGGTACTGGATCTCGTCGCCGGGGCCGATCACCGAGGTGGACGGCTTGAAGAAGGCGAACGGGGCGTCGGGCACCTCGTTGCCCAGCTCGCTCGCGTGCTCCGCGTAGTTGCGGCCGAAGGCCACGACCTTGTTGGGGAGCACCGGCGGAAGCAGCCTGACCTTGCTCAGCGGGACCTTGGTGCCGGACAGCTCGAAGTCCGTGAACGGGATGCCCTTGATGACGTCGAGGACGAGTTCGTCCTGCTTGTCGCCCTCGACCGCGCCGAAGGCGACGGTCCCGTCGATGGAGAACCTGGCGATGCGCACGAGTTGCTTGCGCCCCTTAACTGAAGACGACCGCGTCGGCTGGGGACCGGCTGGATGTCGGCTGGAGTCTGACGCTCCAGGCTAACGCGACAGGAGGCCGCGGCCTCGCGTATATAGCGGGGTACGGCCTGCCGGGGTACGCCTGTCCGCGGCGCGCCACGAGGGGCCGCGGGGCCGCTCGCGGGAGAGACGCGGAGCCCCTGCCGTACGAGGGCGGTCGCGGACCCCGCCGTATGACGTAAGGACGTAAGACAGCGGACACGGACCCCCGTACTACGGCAGCGGTCGCGAACCCCTTTACCACGGCAGTCGCGTACCGCCGTACGGCGACGGGTGTGCGCCCCCCGCGGTGGTGCGGCGGTCCGTGCGCGCCTACTCCGCGGCGACCGCCGCGGCCGGCAGCTCGTCGAGTACCGTGCGGCGCGGATTGGCGGTGTGGGCGGGGAGGTCGAGGGAGTGCTCCGGATGTTCCGTCGCCTGCAACTCCTCGGCGTCGTCGAGGTGGGAGAGAGTCGTGCGACGCGGGTTGGCTATGGTGCGGAACATCATCGTGGTCTTCACGGCGGTAGGAACCCTGTCCTGTGTGGGCCGGCGGTGCCGGTTGGCAGATACTTCCCTCTTGTAAAGCGTCAGGCTAAACATCCGATTCCCTGGCACCGTCGCGAAGTGCGCATGATCGCCATGTGAGTTTGCTCACGGATCCGAACACAATCCGGTCAATTCCGGCCCGCAACGCGCACTAACGAAACGGACATTGCAGCCCCGAACCCGCCATTCCGCTGCTGATCATGGCGACTGGGACACCCACCCGCCGTTGGCAACTCGCAGGAGTAAGTCCGTTATGGGCGAGATCATTTTCCACGCCTCGTGACGCTGTCCTCACACGCCGTCACAGGTTTCACGGGCTCGCCCATGGGCCTTGTTGGAGATCCGGCACTGTGCTGGAATTCCACGGACCGCCGCAGGATCGAGCCGGCGCTCAGGGGGCGCAAAGCAGCGCCGAGTGGCGGCGAGACAGGGGGAGCCAGCGCCGGTCACTCACGACCACCCGGGGGACGTATTCAGGGCGCTCCCCGACAACGCCGACACCGTGTCCCACCGCTCACGCGGAGGGGCGCCTGGTCCAGAGGTTGCGACGCTAGTGCAGGGACGTTTCAAGAGGGATGGCAGTGCTCCGGCCGAGCCGGGGCCGCACGGCGGGACCGACCGCGGTTCCTCCCCCCAGCACGCCCAGAACCCAGGCCCGACCCCGGCCGGTGACGGCCCAGAGCGCCCCGGGCGTCCCGGTGTCACGCCGCCGTCGAACCCCAAGCCCGCGGCCAAGCCGGCCAAGGGACCGTCCGGCCCCGGTTCACGAATAGCCCTGCGCAACTGGCGCATCTCCACCCGTCTGGTGTCGCTGCTCGCGCTCCCCGTCGTCGCGGCCACCACACTGGGTGGCCTGCGCATCAACCAGTCCATGGACGACATCCAGCAGCTCGACAACATGAAGCTGCTGACGGACATGACGAAGCAGGCGACCGAACTGGCCGCGGCGCTCCAGGAGGAGCGCGACCAGTCGGCCGGACCGCTGGCCAACGGCCAGAGCGCGAACAACTACACGGTCAAGGGCTACGAGCAGCGGACCGACCGGGCCCTGACCAACTTCCTCAACGCCTCCGAGCAGATCGACTCCGCGAGCAAGGACGGCAACCTCACGGGTGTCCGTGACAGCCTCGTCGGCCTGGCCGGCCAGCTGGACAGCCTGGCCAAGGTCCGCCGGACCGCGTACCAGCAGAAGGGCAACTCGACCCAGACGGTCGAGGCGTACCACCGGCTGATCACCCAGCTGATCGACCTCTCGCAGGACATGGCGGAGGCGTCCAGCAACCCGGAGATGATCCAGCGCACCCGCGCCCTGGCGGCGTTCTCCACCGCCAAGGAGTACGCGTCCGTGCAGCGCGCCGTCATCGCCGCTGCGCTGCCCGACACCAACAAGACGGTCGGCGCGCTCTCCGACAACGACCGGCTCTACGGCGAGTCCGCGCTGGAGAGCGAGTCCTCCGAGCTGAACATCTTCCGCAGCCTCTACTCCGGGCAGGGCGCCGAGGAACTCCTCAAGCCCATCGACGAGGGCAACCCGACCATCGAGTCCGCGGACACCTACGCCAAGCGCGCGCTCGGCGGCGAGGACGGCCTCAGCGTCCAGAAGCGTTCCTACCGCGACTGGGTGGACGACAGCTCGACCAAGATCGAGCAGATGCAGAAGATCGAGCACACGCTGCTCGAAGAGATGGAGCAGAAGGCCCGCGAGCTGCGCAGCGCCACCGAGCGCGACGCGATCATCTCCGGTGCGCTGATCCTGCTCGTCCTCGGCGTCTCCCTGGTCGGCGCCTTCGTCGTCGCCCGGTCCATGATCCGCTCGCTGCGCCGGCTCCAGGACACCGCCACCAAGGTCGCCCAGGACCGGCTGCCCGAGCTGGTCAAGCAGCTGTCCGAGTCCGACCCGCAGGACGTCGACACCTCCGTGGAGTCGGTCGGTGTGCACTCCCGGGACGAGATCGGCAAGGTGGCCGCGGCCTTCGACGACGTGCACCGCGAGGCGGTCCGCCTCGCCGCCGAGCAGGCCCTGCTGCGGGGCAACGTCAACGCGATGTTCACCAACCTCTCGCGCCGCTCCCAGGGCCTCATCCAGCGTCAGCTGTCCCTGATCTCCGAACTGGAGTCCCGCGAGGCCGACCCGGACCAGCTGTCCTCGCTGTTCAAGCTCGACCACCTCGCGACGCGTATGCGCCGTAACGGTGAGAACCTCCTCGTCCTCGCCGGTGAGGAACCCGGCCGCCGCTGGACCCGTCCGGTCCCGCTGGTCGACGTGTTGCGCGCCGCCGCCTCCGAGGTGGAGCAGTACGAGCGGATCGAGCTGGCCTCGGTGCCGACCACCGAGGTCGCGGGGCGCGTCGTCAACGACCTCGTGCACCTGCTCGCCGAGCTGCTGGAGAACGCGACATCGTTCTCCTCGCCGCAGACCAAGGTCAAGGTCACCGGTCACGCGCTGCCCGACGGGCGGGTGCTGATCGAGATCCACGACACCGGCATCGGCCTGTCCCCCGAGGATCTCGCGGCGATCAACGAGCGGCTCGCCTCGCCGCCCACCGTGGACGTCTCCGTCTCCCGGCGCATGGGTCTGTTCGTGGTCGGCCGGCTCTCGCAGCGCCACGGCATCCGCATCCAGCTGCGCCCGTCCGACTCCGGTGGTACGACGGCGCTCGTCATGCTGCCCGTCGATGTCGCCCAGGGCGGCAAGGCGCCCGCCGGCAAGCCGGGAGTGCCCGCCACGGGCGGTCCGGCCGCCGCGCAGGCCGCCGCCGGCGCGGCCGCGGCCCGGCGCAACGCCGCCCAGGGCGGCGGCGGTGCCCTCGGGGCCGGCGCGCCCGCCGGTGCGCTCGGTCCCGGTGCCGCGAGCGCCGGTGGACGGCTCGGCGCCGGGAGCGGGCCGCGCGGCCAGGTCGGCGCGGGTCAGGGGCCGCGGGCCGCGCTGCCCGGCACCGGCCAGGGCGCGCTGCCGGGTGGGCCCGGCGGCGCGGGCGGGCCGCGGCAGGACCGGCCGGCTCCGGCCGGGGCGGGCGCCGGAGCCTTCGGCGGTCAGGCGCCGGGTGCCCCGCAGGGGCTGCGGGCCGCGGGCACGGGCGGGCCGCAGCAGGACGTCTTCGGCGGCCGTGGCGCCGCCCCGCAGCGCGGTGGCGCCGGCCAGGGCCGCCAGCCGCAGCTGCCGCCGCGCGGCGGTCCGCGGGCCGAGCTGCCGGGCGGCAACCCCCAGCCGCGCACGCCCGGCTGGGACGAGGGCGTGCCGCCGCTGTCCCGGGCCTCGCTGGACGCCCCGCGCGGCCACGACGAGCAGGACCCGGCGCAGACCTCGCGCATGCCGCGCGTCGACGACCGCCAGGGCCCCGGCGCGACGGCGGAGATGCCGGCCGTCCCGGCGGCCGACGCCTCTCAGGATCCGGCCGCCACCGGCGAGTTTCCCCGCCCGGACTTCACCGGCGCCAACGGCGCCCAGAACACGGGCCAGTTCACCCACGCGGGCTTCGACACCCCGCAGCGCGACAGCGGCCAGTTCCCGCGGCCCGGCGGGCCCGGTCCGCAGGGCTCGGGCCAGTTCGTCCGCTCCGACGTCTTCGGTGGGCCGATCGGACAGCAGAACCCGTCCACCACGGGCCAGTTCCCCGCGCCGGGCTACGACAACGGCTCGACCGGCCAGTTCCCCGCGCCGGGCTACGACAACGGCTCCACGGGCCAGTTCCCGGCCCCCGGCCACGACAACAGCTCGACCGGCCAGTTCGCCGCACCGGGCTACGACAACGCCCCCACCGGGCAGTTCCCGGCCCCCGGCCACGACAACAGCTCCACGGGCCAGTTCCCCGCACCGGGCTACGACAACGCCCCCACCGGGCAGTTCCCGGCCCCCGGCCACGACAACGGCCCCACCGGTCGGCACTCGCTGCCCACCCGGCCGGGCCAGCCGCAGGGCCAGCAGCACCCGGGCCAGTTCGAGCAGCCGCAGGCGAACGGCCGGGGTGCCGACTTCGGCGCGCCCCGCCCGCCGGTGCCGGCCCAGCGCGGACCGCGGCAGGAGCCGGAGGCACTGCTGCCCCCGGCGAACACTCCCGGTGACGGCCGTACGCCGCTGTACGACACGCTGGAGACCAACTGGTTCCGCGGCGGCCAGCAGGAGCGGCCGCAGGACGGCGGCCCGGCCGATCCGGCCCCGCAGCAGCAGCCGCAGGGCGAACCGGCCTTCCCGGGGGACCCGCAGCGTCCCGTCACGAGTTCCTGGCGCAGCTCGCCGAACGACGAGCTCGTCCGGCAGGCCCAGCGGGTGCGGCAGCCCGCCGCGGGCGGCGTCACCACCTCCGGTCTGCCGCGCCGCGTGCCCCGGGCGAACCTCGTCGCGGGCACGGCTCAGGAACAACAACAGCACCACAGCGGTCCGCAGGTCTCGCGTGCGCCCGATGACGTACGCGGCCGGCTGACCAATCTCCGTCGGGGTATCGCGCAGGGTCGCCAGGCCAACAACGGCCAGACCGGCAGCTTCCCGAGCCCCACTCACCAGCAGGAGCGTTAGTTGAGCCAGATGAGCCAGGCGGCACAGAATCTCAACTGGTTGATCACCAACTTCGTGGACAACACCCCCGGGGTGTCCCACACCGTCGTAGTGTCCGCCGACGGACTCCTTCTGGCCATGTCGGAAGGGTTTCCGCGGGACCGCGCCGACCAGCTCGCGGCCGTCGCCTCCGGGCTCACCTCGCTGACGGCCGGGGCCTCCCGGATCTTCGAGGGGGGCACCGTGGCGCAGACGGTCGTGGAGATGGAACGCGGGTTCCTCTTCCTCATGTCCATCTCGGACGGCTCGTCCCTCGCCGTCCTCGCCCACCCGGAGTGCGACATCGGCCTCGTCGGCTACGAGATGGCGCTCCTCGTCGACCGCGCGGGCGCCGTCCTCACGCCCGACCTGCGCGCCGAACTACAGGGCAGTCTGCTCCACTGACCGGCCCCGGATCCACCCAGCTCACCAAATCACCGTCCGGCCGCCACAATCCCCCCACCGGCCCCGCCAGGCACGACTGTCCGACCTGCTGTCCCGCCCGGAGGATTCATGACCCCGCCCACCGCCTCTCATGATCCGTACGCGGAGCCGTACGGGGACGAGGGCGACCAGCCGCTGGTACGTCCGTACGCGATGACCGGCGGCCGGACCCGGCCGCGCTACCAGCTCGCCATCGAGGCACTGATCAGCACCACGGCCGACCCGGCAGCGCTCATGGGGCTGCTCCCGGAACACCAGCGGATCTGCCACCTGTGCCGCGAGGTGAAGTCCGTGGCCGAGGTGTCGGCGCTGCTGACCATGCCCCTGGGCGTGGCCCGGATCCTGGTCGCCGACCTCGCCGAGGCCGGCCTGGTCGCCATCCACCAGCCGGGCGGCGACGAGAACAACGGCGGTGCACCGGACGTGACACTGCTCGAAAGGGTGCTCAGTGGACTTCGCAAGCTCTGACGGGGGCCGGGCCACCACCTCCGCGAAGATCGTGGTGGCGGGGGGCTTCGGCGTCGGCAAGACGACCTTCGTCGGTGCCGTCTCGGAGATCAACCCGCTGCGCACGGAGGCCGTCATGACGTCCGCGAGCGCGGGCATCGACGACCTCACCCACACCGGGGACAAGACGACCACGACGGTCGCCATGGACTTCGGCCGCATCACGCTCGACCAGGACCTGATCCTCTACCTGTTCGGCACGCCCGGCCAGGACCGGTTCTGGTTCATGTGGGACGACCTGGTCCGCGGCGCCATCGGCGCGGTCGTCCTGGTGGACACCCGACGCCTCTCCGACTGCTTCCCCGCCGTCGACTACTTCGAGAACTCGGGTCTCCCCTTCGTCATCGCCCTCAACGGCTTCGACGGCAATCAGCCGTACACCCCCGACGAGGTCCGCGAGGCCCTCCAGATCGGCCCGGACACCCCGATCATCACGACCGACGCCCGCCACCGGGCCGACGCCAAGAGCGCGCTCATCACGCTGGTCGAGCACGCGCTCATGGCGCGGCTGAGGTAAGAGGGAAGAGAGACGGCCCGGGTGGCCGCGCCGAAAGGGTAGGACTCAAGTCGGAAGTCGCTTACGGCAGTTGCCGTACCGGCAGGGGATCCGGCTGTTGCCTGAGACACGGTCGGCTCCCCTGTTCATAACGTTTCGGCAGAGGAATCGGTTCAGATCGATACGCGTCGCGGTCGAATGAACCCGCTGCGCGCACAAGAGCCCCGCCTTTTGGCGGGGCTTGTTCTTTATGACCGGTTTATCTGCGGCTCGGATCACGCGGAAATCACTGGCTTCACTGTTTGGAAGTGCGCTGGTCGTCGTGCTGGAATGCCTGAACTGCCCAGTAGTCAAAGACGTACTGAGGAACCGAGTAGTGGTCCGTCGACATATCGGGCTCTGAGAGACTGCGGCACGACGTAGGTGCCCGCCGCCGAGAGGTTGTTGGTCGAGTGAGGCGAAGCAAGAACGGCCCCGAGCCGTCGGCCCGGGGAAACTTCACCCCGCCGCCGCGCGCCGCGGCGCCCAGCCCCCTGCCCGGTCCTCAGCGGACGGCCGCTCCCGCGCCGCGCGGCGGCCGCCTCTCCCCACGCAACTGGCGGGTGCCGACCCGGCTGAACGCGATCCTGCTCATACCCGTGGTGGTCGGCCTGGTCATGGGCGGGTTCCAGGTGAACAGTTCGATCGACACCTGGAAGCAGGCCCGGGACGCGGAGAGCACCGCGCGCCTGGTCCGCGCCGCCCTCACCTACGCGGACGCTCTGTACGTCGAGCGCGACGTCTCCGTGGCACCCCTGCTGCTGAACACCGACAAGACACCCGTCGACGACGCCCGCAAGAAAACCGACCAGGCCGCCAGCGCCTTCGACCAGGCCGCGCGGAACATGCCGCGGAAAGCCGGCCTGGAACGCCGTCTGAAACTGTTCCGCGAAGAGGAGCCCAAGCTCCAGGACCTGCGCAAGACGGCCTACACCACGAAACTCACCGGTGTGGGGACCGAAGAGGGCTATGTCGGGATCGCCCACCCCTTGATGGAGTTCGCCAACGAACTCGGACTGGGCACCGGCAACATCACTTCCTACGGCCGTACCGTCTACGCCATCTCACTGACCAAGGCCGCGCTGTCCCTCGAACGCTCCATCGGCATGCACCTGCTGATCAAGCCGGGCCCGGACGCCCCCAACCTGGCCACCCAGCGGGTGGCCCTGTCGTCGTACGCCTATCTGGAGCGGATAGCCGTCGAGGAGTACGTGGGCGGCGGTACCGACGCGGACGCGCAGAAGCTCACCGACGCCGAGAAGAAGATCAGGACCGACGGCGCCGCGCTGGCCCAGCAGGCCAAGGCCAAGGACCCGAAGTACGTCGCCCCGCCGGCCAACCCGACCACGATGGTCTCGGCCGTGGCCTCGCTGCCCGACACCGGCACCGCCGCCCGCCAGGCGCTGGCCCAGAAGGGCATCACCGCGCAGAACTGGTGGGCGGTCAACACCCTCAAGTACGACGCGTACCGCACGATCGAGTCGGACCTGGCCGACAAGGCGGTGAGCGAGGCCGCGGGCATCGCCGGCGACGCCCGGACCTCCGCGTTCGTCACCGGTGCCGCGATCGTGGTCGCTCTGTTCGTCGCGTTCCTCCTGGCCGGCGCCGTCGCCCGGCAGATGAGCCGCTCGATGCGCCGGCTGCGCAACGCCGCCTTCGGCATCGCCGAGCAGCGCCTGCCGATGCTGGTCGACCAGCTCTCCCGCACCGACCCCGGCCGGGTCGACACCCGGGTCGCGCCGATCCCGATCGCCTCGACCGACGAGATCGGCGAGGTCGCCCGCGCCTTCGACCAGGTCCACCGCGAGGCCGTCCGGCTCGCCTCCGAGCAGGCCCTGCTGCGCGGCAACATCAACGCGATCTTCACCAACCTCTCCCGCCGCAACCAGTCGCTGATCGAGGGCCAGCTGACCCTGATCACCGACCTGGAGAACAACGAGGCCGACCCGGACCAGCTGGAGAGCCTCTTCCGGCTGGACCACCTGGCGACCCGTATGCGCCGCAACGGCGAGAACCTGCTCGTCCTCGCGGGCGAGGAGCCCGGCCGCCGCTGGGACCAGCCGGTCCCGCTGGTCGACGTGTTGCGCGCCGCCTCCTCCGAGGTGGAGCAGTACGAGCGCATCGAGCTGTCCGGCGTACCGGAGGCCGAGATACACGGCCGCGCGGTGACCGACCTCGTCCATCTGCTGGCCGAGCTGCTGGAGAACGCCACCACGTTCTCCTCGCCGCAGACCAAGGTGCGGGTGACCGCGACCCGGCTGCCCGACGGCCGGGTCATGATCGAGATCCATGACAAGGGCATCGGCCTGACCGCCGAGGACTTCGCGGACATCAACCACAAGCTGGCCAACCCGCCGACCGTGGACGCGGCGATCTCCCAGCGCATGGGCCTGTTCGTGGTCGGCCGGCTGTCCGACCGGCACGGCATCCGGGTCCAGCTGCGGCCCTCCGGCGAGCAGGCCGGCACCACCTCGCTGGTCATGCTCCCCGACGCGATCACCCACGGTGGTCGCGGGCAGCAGCCGCTGAACCGCGAGTTCACGGTCTCGCAGATCATCCCGGAGCAGCCGTTCCCGGGCGAGCACCCCGGTCAGCAGCTGCCGATGCGCACCGCGGCGGAACTCGGCTTCGACGACAGCCGCTACCCCGACGTCCCCGACGACATCCGGGAACTGGACCCGGTCGGCCGCTCCCTGAAACGCGGGGAGCGCCGCGCGGCCCTCGGCGGCCAGGCGCAGGACACGGGTGCGCTCCCCCAGGGCGGGCAGGAGACACCCGGAGCGCCCTCCTACGCCGAGGGGTTCGACGCACAGACGTACGACAGCGGCCGTACGGGCTACCAGCAGCAGCCCGCGCCGTACGACCCGCAGCCGGCGTACGAGCAGCCGGGCCCGCCGTCGTACGGCGAGCAGTACTACGCGACCGACGGCGGCCTCCCGCAGGGCGGCACGTTCACCCCGAACGGCGGCTACCCGCAGCAGGCGTATGCGGAGCCCGCCCAGGAGCAGCAGGCGAGCGCGCCCGGCGAGGCGGCCGGCGCCTTCCCCGGTTTCGGCGAGCAGCCCCACCAGGATGACTGGCCCCAGCGGGACGGCTACCAGAACGGATATCCGGGCCCGTACGCTCCCGAAGCGGAATCTTCGCAGGCCGGTGACGTGACGGAGCGGGACCGCGTAGGCTTCGACCGTCCGGGACCGGCTTCCTCCGCCGTCCACGAGCTGACCGACGCCGGGCTGCCCCGCCGCGGAACCATCGCGAGCGGTCCGAACGGCAACGGCCCGCTCGACGGGGCGGCCGGGCACCAGGAGACGCCGGAGTCCGCACCGGAGAACGACGGGGACGGTGGCTGGCGTTCGGCGAACGACGAGCGCTGGCAGCACGCCTCGCAGCTGCGCAAGCCCAAGGCAGGCGGGGTCACCCCCTCCGGCCTGCCGCGGCGGGTGCCCAAGGCCAACCTGGTCGAGGGCGCCGCGGAAGCCACCCACCAGGGAGGCCCACAGGTCTCCCGAGCCCCGGAGGACATCCGGGGCAGGCTGAGCAACCTGCGTCGGGGCGTCCAGCGCGGACGCAACGCTGGCGCAGGCGGTGAAACGAATGGCCAGGGCTTCGGTCCTGACAGCACCTACGACCAGGAGCGTTAGTGTGAGCCCGATGAGCCAGGCGGCACAGAACCTGAACTGGTTGATCACCAACTTCGTGGACAACACCCCGGGGGTGTCCCACACGGTGGTGGTCTCCGCCGACGGACTCCTTCTGGCGATGTCCGAAGGCTTCCCCCGCGACCGCGCCGACCAGCTCGCGGCCGTCGCCTCCGGGCTGACGTCACTGACGGCAGGCGCCTCCCGGATCTTCGAGGGGGGCACGGTGAACCAGACAGTTGTGGAGATGGAGAGGGGATTCCTCTTCATCATGTCCATCTCCGACGGCTCGTCGCTCGCAGTCCTGGCACACCCGGAGGCGGACATCGGCCTCATCGGGTACGAGATGGCACTTTTGGTGGACCGCGCAGGCACGGTTCTCACCCCGGATCTGCGTGCGGAGCTCCAGGGCAGCCTTCTCAACTAACAGACAGACGGTGCGTTTTCGCCTTCCGGAGCCGTAAGGTTTCGGGACGCGGCTCCCAGGGACGGGTGCCCGGCACGGTCGGAGGAGGAGAAAGTGGCAACACCCCCAAGCGGTTCGTCGGCAGGCAACTGGTCGTACGGCCCTGCCCAGGGCCAGGGTGACGGTTCGACGAACCGGTACAACTTCCCCTCCACCCCGAGTCACCGGCAGCCGTACGCACCGCAGGGCCCCGGCCCTTCACCGTACGACCAGCCGCCGGCCCCGCGCATCCAGCCGGTCCAGCCGCAGCGCCGTCCCGAGCCGGCGCCCGCCATGGCGGCGAACAACCCCTTGGTGCGTCCGTACGCCATGACCGGCGGCCGGACCCGCCCGCGGTACCAGCTCGCCATCGAGGCGCTGGTGCACACCACCGCGCAGCCGCACCAGATGCAGGGCCAGTTGCCCGAGCATCAGCGGATCTGCCACCTGTGCCGAGAGATCAAGTCGGTCGCCGAGATCTCGGCGCTGCTGACCATTCCCCTCGGCGTGGCCAGGATCCTCGTCGCCGACTTGGCGGAGGCGGGCCTGGTCGCCATCCATCAGCCCGGCGGCGACGAGAACGCCGGCGGCCAGCCAGACGTGACATTGCTCGAAAGGGTGCTCAGTGGACTTCGCAAGCTCTAGCGGCGGTCCTTCCCGCTCCACCACCTCAGCGAAGATTGTGGTGGCGGGCGGCTTCGGCGTGGGTAAGACCACGTTCGTCGGCGCTGTCTCGGAGATCAACCCGCTGCGCACAGAGGCCGTCATGACGTCCGCTTCGGCCGGCATCGACGACCTCACCCACACCGGGGACAAGACGACCACGACGGTCGCCATGGACTTCGGCCGCATCACGCTCGACCAGGACCTGATCCTCTACCTGTTCGGCACGCCCGGCCAGGACCGGTTCTGGTTCATGTGGGACGACCTGGTCCGCGGCGCCATCGGCGCGGTCGTCCTGGTGGACACCCGACGCCTCGCCGACTGCTTCCCCGCCGTCGACTACTTCGAGAACTCGGGTCTCCCCTTCGTCATCGCCCTCAACGGCTTCGACGGCAATCAGCCGTACACCCCCGACGAGGTCCGCGAGGCCCTCCAGATCGGCCCGGACACCCCGATCATCACGACCGACGCCCGCCACCGGGCCGACGCCAAGAGCGCGCTCATCACGCTCGTGGAGCACGCACTCATGGCCCGCCTGCGCTAGCGACCCGCGGCCCCGGCCACCGGGCCGCCCTGCCGGCCGTACGCCGGCCACGGATGGTCCGTGGCCGGCCGCGCGGCTCCCCGCGTCCTGAAGGGACGCGTCCGTCCCTGGTACATGCCGAAAGGGCCCCTCCGCAGTGGAGGGGCCCTTTCGTACGGGGGAAGGCGGCGCGGTCTAGCCGTGCCAGCTGTGCGGGGCCCGGAAGCCGGGCTCGCGCTCCAGGCGGCGCCAGCCCGCCTTGGCACGGCCGCGGTGCGCCGGGGTCGGCTCGGAGCTACGGGCGGCGGCGCGGGCCAGCAGGATCGCCGTTATGGCGGCGACCTCCTCGGGCTCGGCGTGGCCCTTCTCGACGCGGATATCGGGATCATTCATGGCTGTCAGTCTCCGTGAGAGAGGTTCCCGCGGGCCGGCACGTGGGTCACCGCGGATCCACCGGGTTACTGCGGGGGGTTGCCGTGCTTGCGCGAGGGCAGGTCGGCGTGCTTGGTGTGCAGCATGGCCAGCGACCTGGCCAGCACCTCGCGGGTCTCGGCCGGGTCGATGACGTCGTCGACCAGGCCGCGCTCGGCGGCGTAGTACGGGTGCATCAGCTCGGCCTTGTATTCCTTGACCATCTTCTGCCGCATCGCCTCGGGGTCGTCGGCCCCGGCGATCTGCCGGCGGAAGATGACGTTGGCCGCGCCGTCGGCACCCATCACGGCGATCTCGTTGGTGGGCCACGCGTACGTGAGGTCCGCACCGATGGACTGGCTGTCCATCACGATGTAGGCGCCGCCGTACGCCTTGCGGAGGATCAGCGAGATCCTCGGCACGGTCGCGTTGCAGTAGGCGTAGAGGAGTTTCGCGCCGTGCCGGATGATCCCGCCGTGCTCCTGGTCGACGCCGGGGAGGAATCCCGGGACGTCCAGGAAGGTGATGATCGGAACGTTAAAAGCGTCACACATCTGGACAAAGCGTGCAGCTTTTTCGCTCGCCTCGATGTCCAGTACGCCCGCCAGCACCTGCGGCTGGTTGGCGATGATGCCGACGACCTGGCCGTCGATGCGGGCCAGCGCGCAGATGATGTTGCGGGCCCAGCGCTCGTGGACCTCCAGGTAGTCGCCGTCGTCGACGATCTCCTCGATGACCTTGGCCATGTCGTAGGGCCGGTTGCCGTCCGCCGGGACCAGGTCGAGCAGGACGTCGCTGCGCCGGTCGACCGGGTCGGTCGACTCCACCCGCGGCGGGTTCTCCCGGTTGTTCTGCGGCAGCAGCGACAGGAGGTAGCGCACCTCCGCGATGCAGGTCTCCTCGTCGTCGTAGGCGAAGTGGCACACGCCGGAGGTCTCGGCGTGCACGTCCGCGCCGCCGAGGCCGTTCTGGGTGATCTCCTCGCCGGTGACCGCCTTGACCACGTCGGGCCCGGTGATGAACATCTGCGAGGTGTCACGGACCATGAAGACGAAGTCGGTGAGCGCCGGCGAGTAGGCCGCGCCGCCCGCGCACGGGCCGAGCATCACGCTGATCTGCGGGATGACCCCGGACGCCTTGGTGTTGCGCTGGAAGATTCCGCCGTAGCCGGCCAGCGCCGAGACGCCCTCCTGGATGCGGGCGCCGGCGCCGTCGTTGAGGGAGATCAGCGGGGCACCGGCCGCGATGGCCATGTCCATGATCTTGTGGATCTTCGTGGCGTGCGCCTCGCCGAGCGCCCCGCCGAAGATCCGGAAGTCGTGGGCGTAGACGAAGACCGTACGGCCGTCCACCGTGCCCCAGCCGGTGATCACACCGTCCGTGTAGGGCTTCTTGGCCTCCAGGCCGAAGCCGGACGCCCGGTGCCGGCGCAGCTGCTCGACCTCCTGGAAGGACCCCGCGTCCAGGAGCAGCTCGATCCGCTCCCGGGC
Source organism: Streptomyces sp. NPDC001270 (assembly GCF_042896695.1). Classification (NCBI taxonomy): domain Bacteria; kingdom Bacillati; phylum Actinomycetota; class Actinomycetes; order Kitasatosporales; family Streptomycetaceae; genus Streptomyces; species Streptomyces sp. NPDC001270. The sequence goes on from NZ_JBIAXM010000010.1 coordinate 191,866, forward strand.
GGTCAGCTTGCCCTTGGCGCGCTGCGCCTCGGTCGCCTTCTCGCTGGGACCCGCCAGCGCCTGCGCACGGATGACGTGCAACTCGGCGACCCGCCCGCGCGCGTCCGTCGGCTCGCCGTCCGCCTCGCCCACGGCCTCGCCGGCCGTGTCACCCGTCGTCTCTTCCAAAACGGTCATGTAGCGACCTTACGAAGGACACCGAGGAAAGCGAGCCGTCGACTCCGTACAGTCTCCGACCCGTTTTCCTGGTACCCCTGAACAGATCCGCACGGTGATGCAGCCGTTCCGACTGCTCAGAGGCCATCTCCGTTGTGGAGATGCCACAAAGCCGTCACCGGAGCGCCACCTCACATTCGTGCCCGGCACATGCCATCCCCGGAGTGACACGGAGCCTCAAACGGCCGCCTGCGGCGAGCACCTCCACGGTGTCGTCGGCCCGGACCACCGACCGCACCGGGTGGTCCCAGACGATCTCCAGCGGCTCACCCGTGCGCGGCGGCTCGCTCACGCAGAGCTTAGCGGTACGGCCGTCCATCCGGACCAGCACGCTCGCGCCCGCCGATGCGGTCAGCGGGCCCGCCGTGCCCGCCTGCCAGAAGGTGGCCGCGGTCAGCCCCAGGGCGGGCACCCGGACCGCCTGGCACCGGGCGTCGTTGGCGAGCACGGACAGCCGGCCCGGTTCGGCGGCACGGGCGACGACCTCGCGCCGGGTCGCACCGGGCAGCAGGACGTAGGCATAACCGGCGTCCACCGGGTCGGTGCCGTGGTCCAGCCAGAGGGTCTGCCAGCGCCGGGTGCGCCGCTCGGTGGTGCTCGTGCTGTTGATGTCCGACCAGGCGCCGGTGCGGTCCTCGCGCAGGGTGCGCAGCGTGCCGCCGTACGGCAGGATCCAGCCACCGTGGCCCTCCAGATGGGCCCAGTGGCGCCCGCGTACGAAGACCTGTGTGCCGTCCTCCCCCAGGTTCCGGTTGTCCACGACGGTCTCGACCGGGACGCCGTCGGCGCAGCTGATCCCCGCGCCCAGGCAGATCACCTCGTCGGCGAGGAAGAACCACGACTTGCGGGCCCGCAGGGTCGAACCGAGGCCCCTCAGGTGCTGTCCGACCGCCGCGTACTCGCCGTCCGTGACGCCCCCGACCCAGCGCACATCGGGTCGCGGTGCGCCCCACTCGCCGCCGGCCCGGTCGGCGAGGGGCCGGGTGGAGACCGTCGTGCCGGGCAGCCGGTACCAGTCCACCGTCGGCCAGAACCAGTCGGTGTACTGATCGCTCCGGCCGGCCCGCCCGTCCGTGCCGTCGGCCCACCAGTAGAGCATCCCGGCGCCCGTGTGCCAGCCCCGCGGGTTCTCGCCGTTGCCGCACTCGTAGTGCGTGATCCGGTCGCTGGCCAGGGAGAGCGAGGCCACGAAGCCGGGCCGGCGGTGCACGGCCCGGTCCATGGCCGCGAACAGACGGTGGCCGACGGGTTCGGGCGCGGCGGGCACCGGTGAGTCGGCGACGGCGTGCAGCCGCGCCAGTTCGGCGGTGCCGAACTGGGGTGCCGTCAGGACCGGGGTGACGGTGTCCCGTTCGATCCAGCCCTTGACCAGCCCGTACCAGCGTTCCCGCGCCGCGGTGTCCGCCCCCGCCGCGAGCAGCGCCACGGCCGCGACGATCCCCTGCCCGTGGAAGTGGTCGCTGCGCATGACGTGCAGGTCGTCGTCCTTGAGGTATCCCCGGCTGATGGCACGTCCGTTGACGCCGTCCATCATCAGCCCGTCGTGGATCAGCGGCGCGTAGGCGTGTTCGACGCTGTCGAGGACGTTCTGCCGGGCCGGGTCGGTGACCTCCCAGGCGGAACCGGCCAGCAGCGCGAACAGCCGGCCGAGACCGTCGAGGAGCACCTGGCCGTACGTACCGGAGTAGGCCACCCAGGTGTGCTGGACGAAGGAGCCGTCGGCGTACAGGCCGTCCCCCTGGGTGACGTACGGAAAGACGGGCGAGAGCGCGTCCCGGGCGAGCGCGAGGCGGTCGGCGGCCCGGCCGAGGACGCCGCGCAGGGCGACGGAGCGGCACAGGTCGACCCGGTTGGCCCCGGTGGAGGTGCCGGAGTAGTCGGCGAGCAGGGCGTCCGGGATGAAGTGGTCGACGGCCGCGCAGGCGGCGGCGATCCTGGCCTCTCCCAGGTGGTCGTGGAGGGCGGCCGTGATGTCCAGCAGGAGGCGGGGGCTGCCGATCTGCCACTCCCACCAGTTGCCGTAGCGGGTGGTGGCGGGGCTGTAGACGGTGCCGGAGAGATGGTCGAGGCCGCGCAGGACGTCCGTGAGAAGGCCCGTGTCGCCGGTGGATCCGGTGCCGTCCTGCACGTATGCCTGGGCCATCGTCCACAGGCGGCTGTAGCTCTGGGTGATGCCCGCGGGCGGGTCGAAGGGGTGGTCCGGCCACAGGGAGGTGGGCGTGGGTGCCAGGCCGGCGCGGAAGGCGCGGGCCCGTTCGCCGGTCGCGGCGAGCCGGGAGGCGTAGGGCTCGGCGGCCGGGTCGTAGCCGGTACCGAGGGCGATATCCAGCCAGCGCCGACGGAGGCCGTCATAGGCGTCGTCGGCGTCACGGGCGCCGTACGCACGGCCGTCCGGGTCGGCGGCGGGGCCGGGAGCAGGGACGCCGCCGGGACCGGCCGCCGCCGGCGAGCCGGTCGCCGTGGCCACCGCGGCGAGGGCTCCGGCCAGAAAAGTGCGACGCGTAGGGGTGATGTCCGCAGTCATGCCCCTGCGGTCTACCACCGCGTGATGCACTGGGGAACCATGTGACCCACCGTAAAAAGCGCGACACACCCGCAGGTGATGTTGAATGTTGAACCGTACGGGTCTAGAGTCACCGTAACGCACTCATTGAACTTTCAACATCAACAGTCCCACGTCTTCGAGGAGCATGAGATGAGCATCTTCGGTCGCCAGCACGCCGACGACACGCCCGCGAACGCGGGCGGCACCGCCGTGAACCCCGAACTGGCCGCGGTCACCGGTGACTACACGATCGACACGGCGCACACCTCGATCGGCTTCGCGGCCCGGCACGCGATGGTCACCAACGTCCGGGGCAGCTTCCAGGAGTTCTCCGGCACGCTGCACCTCGACGGGTCCGACCCCGCCAAGTCGACCGCCTCGATCGACGTCACGCTGGCGAGCGTCGAGACCGGCAACGCCGACCGCGACACCCACCTGAAGTCGGCCGACTTCTTCAAGACCGACGAGTTCCCGACGATGGCCTTCCGCTCCACCAAGGCCGAGGCCCTCGGCGGGGACGACTACCGCATCACCGGCGACCTGACCATCCTCGGCACCACGAAGCCGCTGGTCATCGACCTCGAATTCAACGGCACCATCCAGGATCCCTTCGGCAACGAGCGGGTCGGCTTCGAGGGCAAGGCGGAGATCCTGCGCTCCGAGTGGGGTCTGACCTGGAACGCGGCCCTGGAGACGGGCGGTGTCCTGGTCTCCGACAAGATCAAGCTGAACTTCGACATCTCGGCGGTCAAGAACGCCTGAACCGCCCGCGCCGAGCGACGGCCGCCTCGGTCCGGTGGCCGGCCACGGCGCCCCGCGGCCGGCCACCGCAAGCCCGCGACCGACACCGTGACCGGGCGCGCCACCCGCGCGCGCCCGGTCACGTCCGTCTGACCACACCTGTCCGGTCACGCCTGTCCGGTCACGTCCCTGCTCAGAACCCGCCTCCGAAATCCCCTCCCCCGCCGTAGTTCCCGCCGCCCCCGTCGAAGTCCCCGAATCCGCCCCCGAAGTCGCCGGGGTCGAAGTCGGCCCCCGACACGTCCCCGCCCTGGTAACCGGCCGCGCCGAAGTCGCCGTACCCGGTGCCGTAGTCGGCCGCGTACGTCGGGGCGGCCATCGCGCTGCCGAGGAGCGTGCCGACGAGCAGACCGGGCAGCAGGCCGCCGCCGAAGTAGCCGCCCGCCCAGGGGCCGTAGGCCGGACCCGCGTCCCAGTAGGGGCGGCGGCCCTGGTCGGTGTCGACCTCGCGCGTCTGCGGGTCGCGGCCGTCGGCCAGCCGGGTGGCGTCGGCCGCGCAGACCGGTACCTCGCGCGCGGTGCCGCCGGGCGGGATCCAGGTCGCGTCGGCGACCGAGGGGCCGTGGCGGGGATCGAAGAAGCAGGGCGGGCGGCGCGCGGGGAGCGGCCGGCCCGCGCGGCGGGCGGCGAGTTGCGCCAGGTCGAACCGGCCGTCCGCCAGCGCCTCGGTGACGGCGCGGACGTCCTCCGGTCTGCGGGCCGCGGCCATACGCTGTTTCGCCTGGTCGTAGGCGTCCAGCGCCCGCTCGTAGTCCGCGCGCATGGCGTCGTCGGCGCCGGCCTCGGCCGGATGGAAGTCCAGCCGGTCGAGTTCCTCGCCGAAAGCGGTGATGTCCTCGTCCACCACCACCCGCAGCCGTTCCAGGGCGGCCCGCTGCTCCTCCTCGCGGCGCCTGCGGCTGTGCCGCACCAGGGCGTACGCGCCCACGCCGCCGGCCACCAGGACGGCGGCCGTGGTGATCAGCGCGGTGGCGGAGGTCCCGCCGCGGTGGCCGGACGAGCCCCAGGTGGCGGGTGCCTTGCCGCCCGCATTGGCGAGGGCGCGGTCGGTGAAGTCGGTCAGCTGGGTCCTGGCGTCCTCGCCCTGGACGCTGCTCACCAGGTTCTGCACGGCCGTGCGCGACATGACCGAGGAGTCGGCGCGGGCGTCGAAGCGGTCGCCGAGGCGGACGGCGTACAGACCGGTGACGCCGGTCGCGGTGCGCAGGTTCGTGAAGAGGTTCTGGGTCGGGAAGCCGTCGGGCAGGACCGCGATGAAGACGGGTTTGCCGGCGCCCTCGATCCGGTCGCGCAGGGCCCGCGCATCCGCCGTGGACAGTTGTCCGGCGGCGGCCGGATCGACGTACACCGGGTTCTTGCGCAGTTCCGCGGCGATGGTCGAGACGCCGGTGGCGGCCGTGGCACCGGGGGCGAGCGCGGTCATGACGACGAGCGCCAGCACGGCCAGCAGCAGCGCCGGGAGGCTTCGGGTCCGTCGTACGGCCGTGTAGGTGGCCTTCGGTACAGCCTTCGGTACGGCCTTCATGATTCGAAGTTACCCGAAGCGTCACATATTCAGTCATTCGGAACAATTCACATCGCCGGACGTGCGGAGGTGCCGGACCCTCACGGACCCTCACGGGCCGACCCGGGCCGACCCGGGCCGTCGCGGGCCGTCGCGGGCCGTCGCGGGCCGTCGCGGGCCGTCGCGGGCCGTCGCGGGCCGTCGCGGGCCGTCGCGGGCCGTCGCGGGCCGGCTGGGCGGTCGCGGACTGTTGCGGGCCGGCTGGGCCGTCGCGGGCAGCGGTCCGTGCGCCGGTGCGCGCCGCCTGGTACACGCCGCCCGACGCACGCCGCCCAGTACGCGACAGGCGGTCCGCGTCGGCGAACGGTTCACGTCCGCGTCAGCGAAGGGCTCGCGGCCGTGGCGGCGAGCCCCGGCCGTGGTCCGCGGCCCCGCCTCGTCGCGCACGGTGCGGCAGGCTCCGGAGACCTGAGCGCCACCGATCCGCCCGGCCACCGTCGCACGGGCCCGCCGCGCGCTCGCCGCCCCAGGACCCGTCAAGTCTTCACGCCGGATCCGGTACGCCCCCAAGTCCCGCCCGTCTCAAGCCCGTTGCCCCTTCACATGGTGAACGCGCGCCCCCTTGACGCGCCCGCGAAGCCGTCATTTACTCACGGCTCGCACGCCTCCCATCCCCCACCTCCAGAAGGGTGGCGCTCCATGAAGAGATCGACGCGGGCCGTCCGGCTGCTCCTGGCCGGTCTGCTCGGCACGGCCGGCCTCAGCGTGGCGACCGCACCCGCCCATGCGGCGGGCGAGCAGGTCACGGCCTGGCTGACCACGACCGACGACGCCGGCGGACGCCATGTCGTGCGCGGGCTCCAGGCCCAGACCCCGTTCGCCTTCCAGCCCGGCTCCGGCGGCGGCGGCGAGAACATCACCGTCGACGAGAACACCCGCTACCAGACCTTCACCGGCGGCGGCGCGTCCTTCACGGACACCGCGGCCTGGCTGATGAACAGCAGCGGGGCGCTGTCGCAGACGACCCGGGACGCGACGATGCGGAAACTGTTCTCACCGACGGACGGCATCGGGCTGTCGTTCCTGCGCAACCCCATGGGCGCCTCGGACCTGGCCCGCTACGGGTACACCTACGACGACGTGCCGGCCGGGCAGACGGACCCGAACCTGACGCGGTTCTCGATCGCGCACGACCTCGCCGACGTGGTCCCGCTCACCAAGCAGGCGCTCCAGCTGAACCCGTCCCTGACCGTGATGGCCTCGCCGTGGACGGCGCCCGCCTGGATGAAGGACAGCGGGCAGCTCAACGGGGGCTGGCTGAAGGCGGAGTACTACGGGGCGTACGCCTCGTACTTCGTGAAGTACCTCCAGGCGTACCGGGACCAGGGCGTGGGCGTCGGGTACGTGTCGGCGCAGAACGAGCCGACCTGCTGCTCGGGCTATCCGTCGATGAGCTGGAACGCAAGCGGCCTCGCCTACTTCACCAAGAGCGAGCTGCTGCCCAAGCTCCAGGCCGCGGGCCTGTCCACGAAGGTGCTGGCGCACGACTGGAACTGGGACGTCTACGACTCCTACGCCGCCCAGACGGTGGACGACGCGGCGGTCCGCAGCCACCCCAACTTCGGCGGGATCGCCTGGCACGGCTACGGCGGTGACGTCGCCAAGCAGACCTCCGTGCACAACCAGTACCCCTCGCTGGACGCGTTCGGCACCGAGCACTCGGGCGGTACGTGGATCGCGAACCAGCAGCGCGAGGACATGCTCAACATCGTCGACTACACGCGCAACTGGGCTAAGTCGGTGACCAAGTGGTCGCTGGCGGTGGACCAGAACAGGGGACCGCACAACGGCGGGTGCGGCACCTGCACCGGTCTGATCACCGTCCACAACGGGGACGGCGCGAGCGGCACGGTCGACTACACGGTCGAGTACTACACGATGGGGCACCTGACGAAGTTCGTCCGCCCCGGCGCCCAGCGGATCGCCTCGACGGCGTCGACGGCCGTGCCCAACGTGGCCTGGCGCAACCCGGACGGCTCGAAGGCACTGATCGCCTACAACGACTCGGCGGCCGCCCGGACGATCACCGTCAACTGGGGCGGGCAGCACGCCACCTACTCGCTGCCGGGCAAGACGTCGGCGACCTTCACCTGGTCCGGTACGCAGTCCGGCAGCGGCGGCCGGTCGGGGGCCTTCGTGGGACTCGCGGGCAAGTGCCTGGACGTGGCGGGCGCGTCCGGCGCCAACGGCGCGGCCGTGCAGCTCTACGACTGCAACTCCAGCACCGCCCAGCAGTGGACGGTGCAGGGCGACGGCTCGGTCCGGGCGCTGGGCAAGTGCCTGGACGTGACGTCGGGCTCGACCGCGAACGGGGCGAAGGTGCAGTTGTACGACTGCACCGGGTCCGGTGCCCAGCAATGGTCGTACAACGCGTCCACCGGCGACGTGGTCAACACGGCGGCCGACAAGTGTCTCGACGTGACGGACAACTCGTCGGCCAACGGGGCACGCGCGCAGATCTGGTCGTGCACGGGCGCCGCCAACCAGAAGTGGCGTCTGGAGTAGGCCGGGTCCGGCCCCGCAGCCGGCCGGGCGACGGGCCGACGGCCTCGGCGAGTCCGCGCGGCTCGCCGAGGCTCTGCCCGGCCGAGGACCCGCGCCGTGCGGACCGCGTGCCCCGGCAGTGCCTCGTCCCGCGGCCCGCAGCACCTCGCCCCACGGCCGGCAGCGTCTCGTGCCACGGCCGGCTACGCCCGGCCGTGGCACGAGGTGCTGCCGGGCGGGTCGCTCACTTCGCCGGCTCGACGCCCGCGCGCAGCAGACCGAAGGTGTAGGCGTCCTCCAGGGCCTGCCAGGAGGCCGCGATGACGTTCTCGGCGACGCCCACCGTGGACCACTCGCCGGCACCGTCGGAGGTGGCGATCAGCACCCGGGTCGTGGACTGGGTGCCGTGCTTGCCCTCCAGGATGCGCACCTTGTAGTCGACGAGGTCGAGCTTGGCGAGCTGCGGGTAGATCTTCTCCAGCGCCACCCGCAGGGCCCGGTCGAGGGCGTTGACCGGGCCGTTGCCCTCCGCCGTGGCGACGATGCGCTCGCCCTTGGCCCAGAGTTTGACCGTGGCCTCGTTGGCGTGGGTGCCGTCGGGGCGGTCCTCGACGATGGCCCGCCAGGACTCGACCTTGAAGTACGTCAGCGGCCGGCCCTCGGCCTCCGCGCGCAGCAGCAGCTCGAACGAGGCGTCCGCGGCCTCGTACGTGTAGCCCTTCAGCTCGCGTTCCTTGACGCGCTCGACGACCCGGCCGACCAGTTCGCGGTCGTCGCCGAGGTCGATGCCGAGTTCCCGGCCCTTCAGCTCGATGGAGGCGCGGCCGGCCATGTCGGAGACCAGCATGCGCATGGTGTTGCCGACCCGCACGGGGTCGATGTGCTGGTACAGGTCCGGGTCGACCTTGATCGCGGAGGCGTGCAGGCCCGCCTTGTGGGCGAAGGCGGAAACCCCGACGTAGGGCTGGTGGGTGGAGGGGGTGAGGTTGACCACCTCGGCGATGGCGTGCGAGATGCGGGTCATCTCGCGCAGCCGGCCCTCGGGCAGGACCTTCTTGCCGTACTTGAGTTCCAGAGCCGCGACCACCGGGAAGAGGTTGGCGTTGCCGACGCGTTCGCCGTAGCCGTTCGCCGTGCACTGCACGTGGGTGGCACCGGCGTCGACGGCCGCGAGGGTGTTGGCCACCGCGCAGCCCGTGTCGTCCTGGGCGTGGATGCCGAGCCGCGCCCCGGTGTCCGCGAGGACGGTGGCGACCACGGCCTGGACCTGTGCCGGGAGCATGCCGCCGTTGGTGTCGCACAGCACCACCACGTCCGCGCCGGCCTCGGCGGCGGCCCGGACGACCGCCTTCGCGTACTCCGGGTTCGCCCGGTAGCCGTCGAAGAAGTGCTCGCAGTCGACGAACACCCGGCGGCCCTGAGCGCGCAGGTGGGAGACGGTGTCGCGGACCATCTCCAGGTTCTCGTCGAGCGTGGTGCGCAGCGCCAGTTCCACGTGCCGGTCGTGCGACTTGGCGACCAGGGTGATCACCGGGGCGCCGGATTCCAGGAGGGCCTTGACCTGCGGGTCGTCGGCGGCCTTGGCACCGGCGCGGCGGGTCGAGCCGAACGCGACGAGCTGGGCGTGCCGGAAGTCGATCTCCTGCCGGGCGCGGGCGAAGAACTCGGTGTCCCGGGGGTTCGCGCCCGGCCAGCCGCCCTCGATGAAGCCCACGCCGAAGTCGTCCAGGTGCCGTGCGATGGCGAGCTTGTCGGCGACGGTGAGGTTGATGCCCTCGCGCTGGGCGCCGTCGCGCAGCGTGGTGTCGAAGACGTGGAACGAGTCGTCGAGTTCGCTGGTTTCCGTCTCGGTCATGGTCTCAAGGCTCCTGTATCGGATCTCGGTCTTACCGGAATGACCGGTTCACCGTTCCCCCAATGATCCCTCGCGCTGCGCCTCCGGCTGAAGGTGGGCCCGGAAAACGAAAAAACCCCTCGCGGGTGCGAGAGGTCTGCGCGCGGGTCGGGGACGACGGTGGCCGCCCGTACCTGGTCGTACGTGGCGGTCACTGCGGACCGGCGCGCCTGCTGCCAATAATCATGGCGAACGAGAGCACGGGGGCAGTCTGGCACATCCTGCCCCCGGCTCACCGCCCGTCTCAGGATGCGGTCGTCATCGAGGACGCGTCGCGTGCGCCCATCCGGGCCAGATCCAGGTCCTTCGTCTCCCGCATGGTGACGTACACCACCAGGGAGACCGCCGCGCAGCCGGCCACGTACCAGTAGAAGCCGGACTCCAGGCCCGCGTTCTTGAACCACAGCGCGACGTATTCCGCCGTGCCGCCGAACAAGGCGTTGGCGACCGCGTAGGGCAGCGCCACGCCCAGCGCGCGCACCCCCGTCGGGAACAGTTCCGCCTTCACGCACGCGTTGATCGACGTGTAGCCGGTGACCACCACGAGCGCCAGCAGGGACAGGCCGAGGGCCTGCCAGTAGCCGCCGGCGTGTTTCAGCAGCGTCATGATCGGCACGGTGAGGAAGGTGCAGCCGACCGCGAAGGTGATCAGCAGCGGGCGGCGGCCGATCCGGTCGGAGAGACGGCCCGCGAGGGGCTGGAGGCAGGCGAAGACGATCAGCGCGGTGAAGGAGACCAGGGTGGCGGTCTCCTTGGTCAGCCCCGCGGAGTTCGACAGGTACTTGGTGAGGTAGGTGGTGTACGTGTAGTAGGCGACCGTGCCGCCCATGGTCAGCGCGACGACCAGGAACGCCTCCCGCCTGTGCCGCCACAGCGCGCGCAGTGTGCCGCGCTCCTCGTCGTCCGAGGCGTCCTCCGCGTACACCTCGGTCTCCAGCATGGAACGCCGCAGGTAGAAGACGACCGCGGCGCCGAGCGCGCCCACCACGAACGGGATGCGCCAGCCGTAGCTGTGCAGCGCGTCATCGGACATGGTGCGCTGGAGCACGATCAGCAGGCCGAGCCCGACGATCTGACCGGCGGTCATGGACACGTACTGGAAGCTGGAGGCGAAGCCGCGCCGGCGCGGGTCCGTGGCCTCCGTGAGATAGGTGGCGCTGGCCGCGTACTCGCCGCCCACCGACAGACCTTGCAGCAGGCGGGCGACGAGCAGCACGAGCGCGCCGCCGTAGCCGGCCACGGAGTAGGTCGGCGCGACGGCGATGAGCACCGCGGACACCGACATCAGCGTGACGGTCAGGGTCAGCGCGGCCTTGCGGCCCCTGCGGTCGCCCACCCGGCCCAGCAGCCAGCCGCCGACGGGGCGCATGAAGAACCCGACGGCGAAGATGCCCGCGGTGTTCATCAGCTGGGCGGTGGGGTTGCCGCTCGGGAAGAACGCCCCGGCGAAGTAGGTGGCGAAGCTCGCGTACACGAACCAGTCGAACCACTCGACCATGTTGCCGGCCGAGCCGATCCAGATCCTCTTCCAATGCTCTCGTCCCATGCCCGTAACGTGCCGGGCGTTCGCAGACGCGACAAGGGCGACTCGGATTGTGTTCATTGCGTTCACACACGCGGGCGCGCACACCGTCCCCCAAGGGGCGCGAGGAACTGCGCGACGAGCCACGCCACCCCCCGCAGACGAACAACAACCCATCACACCCACCCACCCATAGGGGCGCGGGGAACTGCGCAACCAGCCACCACACCCCCCGCAGACGAACAACAACCCATCACACCCACCCATAGGGGCGCGGGGAACTGCGCAACCAGCCACCACACCCCCGCGGACGAACGACAACCCGTCATACCCCGCCAAGGCCAGCGCAGCGCCCCGTCAGCCGAGCGGATGCATCCACCCGTGCCGGTCCTCGGTGATGCCGCGCTGGACGTCGAGGAGGGCCTGCCGGAGTTCCAGCGTGACCTTGCCCGGCTCGCCCTCCGACTGCTTCCATTCGCCGCTCGCGCGCTTGACCGTACCGACCGGGGTGATGACGGCGGCGGTGCCGCAGGCGAACACCTCGGTGAGGGTGCCGTCCTGCGAGTCGCGCTGCCACTGCTCGACGGAGACGGGGGACTCCTCCGCCTCGTAGCCGAGGTCGCGGGCCAGGGTCAGCAGGCTGTCCCGGGTGACGCCCTCCAGGATCGAGCCGCTGAGCGGCGGCGTGACGATCTTGTTGCCGTACACGAAGTACAGGTTCATGCCGCCGAGTTCCTCGACCCACTGGTGCTCGACCGCGTCGAGGTAGCAGACCTGGTCGCAGCCCTCCGCCGCCGCCTCGGCCTGGGCGAGCAGGGAGGCCGCGTAGTTGCCGCCCGTCTTGGCGTCGCCCATGCCGCCCGGGACGGCGCGGACCCGGTCCTCCGACACCCAGATGGAGACCGGCTTGACGCCCCCGGCGAAGTAGGCGCCGGCCGGCGAGGCGATGGCGAGGAACAGATACTCGTCGGCCGGTTTCACGCCCAGGCCGACCTCGGTCGCGATCATGAAGGGGCGTAGGTAGAGGGAGTCCTCGCCGCCGTGCGCGGGCACCCAGTCCTTGTCCTGCCGGACCAGGACGTCACACGCCTCGATGAAGGTCTCGACCGGGAGTTCGGGCATCGCGAGGCGGTGGGCGGAGCGCTGGAAGCGCCTGGCGTTCTGGTCCGGGCGGAAGGTGGCCACGGAACCGTCGGGACGGCGGTACGCCTTGAGCCCTTCGAAGATCTCCTGCGCGTAGTGCAGCACGTTGGTGGCCGGGTCGAGCGGGATCGGCGCGTACGGAACGAGCTGGCCGTCGTGCCAGCCCCGGCCCTCGGTCCACCTGATCGTCACCATGTGGTCGGTGAAGTGGCGGCCGAATCCGGGGTTGGCCAGGATCGCCGCCCGTTCCGCCGCGGGCAGCGGGTGGGCGGAGGGCTTGAGCTCGATCTTGGGCGTCGTCATGAGTGGTAGTCCTTCACCGGTTGTAGTGACGGGCCGCGCTCACGTCCGCATGGCCGGCGGCCAGTGCTAGGACGTCCGAGCATTCCCTCATGCCGCGGCTCCGCGTTCGATTATCTCGCGGGGGCCCGGACGGAAGGAATCGGGGTGAAAGCGGCCCAGGGGTCGATGGTGGCACCCGGCGGGGACATGGGGAAGCCGCCGGGCGTCCGTGCCACCCGGCGGCTTGGTGCAGCGCGGCGGGGGTCAGCCGGCTACGCGTACGCGGAGCGCGTCGCCGATCTCCGAGGTGCTGCGCGCGGGACCCGTACCGCGCTCCGCGAGGTCGGCGGAGACGGCGCTCTCGACGCGGGCCGCCTCGGTGTCGTAGCCGAGGTGGCGCAGCAGCAGCGCGACGGACAGGACGGTGGCGGTGGGGTCGGCCTTGCCCTGGCCGGCGATGTCCGGGGCCGAGCCGTGGACCGGCTCGAACATGGACGGGAACGCGCCGCCCGGGTTGATGTTGCCGGAGGCGGCCACGCCGATGCCGCCGGAGACGGCCGCGGCGAGGTCGGTGATGATGTCGCCGAAGAGGTTGTCGGTGACGATGACGTCGAACCGCTCGGGCTGGGTGACCAGGAAGATGGTCGCCGCGTCCACGTGGAGGTAGTCGGTGGTGACCTCGGGGTACTCCTCGGCCACCTGGTTGAAGATGTTCGTCCACAGGTGGCCCGCGAAGGTCAGCACGTTGTTCTTGTGGACCAGCGTGAGCTTCTTGCGCGGGCGGGCCTGGGCGCGGGCGAAGGCGTCGCGGACCACCCGCTCGACCCCGTAGGCGGTGTTGACGGAGACCTCGGTGGCGACCTCGTGCGGGGTGCCCTTGCGGATGGTGCCGCCGTTGCCCGTGTAGGGACCCTCGGTGCCCTCGCGGACGACGACGAAGTCGATCTCGGGCTGGCCGGCCAGCGGGGTGGCGACGCCGGGGAGCAGCTTCGACGGACGCAGGTTGACGTGGTGGTCGAAGGCGAAGCGGAGCTTGAGCAGGAAGCCGCGCTCCAGGACGCCGGAGGGGACCGACGGGTCGCCGATCGCACCGAGCAGGATGGCGTCGTGCTCCTTGAGCGCGTCGAGGTCGGCGTCGGTGAGGGTCTCACCGGTGGCGTGGTAGCGCCTGGCGCCGAAGTCGAACTCCGTGGTCTGCAGCTTCACGTCCTGCGGGAGAACGGCGGACAGGACCTTCAGTCCTTCGGCCACGACCTCCTGGCCGATGCCGTCACCGGGGATCACTGCGAGATTGATGCTGCGAGACATGCGGGCACCCTACCCCTCGTCCCATGGAATGACATACCGCGTCCGTCATTCGGACAGGCCCAGGGCCACCCCGACGGGTGACGGGGAGAGCGCGCCGCCCGGTGTTCACCCGCGTGCGGAGCGGATACCGGCCCCCGCTGGGCATGTCTCCGTCATGGAGACCCCCGACTTCGGCATCCCGCCACGACTGGCGAGCCGGATGAGCATGGCCGAACAGCACGAGTACCTGCGGACCCGGCTGTCCCGGCGCCGCACCCTGGTGACGGCGGGCGCGGTGGCGGGCGGGCTGCTGACGGGCTGTTCGGGACCGTCCCGTCCGGCGGGCGCGCCGGTGTCCGCGACCGCCGCCGCGACCGCCCGGGTCGCGGGCGCCGCCGTCGCCCCGTTCGGCCGCCACCTCGCGTTCGGCGCCGACCCCAGGACCCGGATGCGGATCTCCTGGCAGGTGCCGTTCGCGGTCCGCCGGCCCTTCGTACGGGTCGGGCTGCGCCCCGACGACCTGGGCCGCCGGATCGAGGCGGACCTGCGCGATCTGCGCACCCCCGCACTGACCGGGGTGCGCCCGGCGGTCGAGCAGTACTACCTGCACGCGGCCCTGGACGGTCTGCGCCCCGGCACGACGTACTACTACGGTGTCGGCCACGACGGCTGGGACCCCGTCTCCGCCGCCCACCGGTCGGCCACCGCCTCCTTCCGCACCGCGCCCGCCACCCCGGAGCGTTTCGTCTTCACGGCCTTCGGTGACCAGGGGGTGGGCCGGAGCGCGGACGCCAACGACGATGTCCTGCTGCGTCAGCGGCCCGCCTTCCATCTGCACGCGGGCGACATCTGTTACGCGGACGCGGCCGGCACCGGCAGCACGGCGGACGGCTACGACCCCCGCACCTGGGACCTGTACCTGAAGCAGACCGAGCCGGCCGCCCGGTCGGTGCCATGGATGGTGACCACCGGCAACCACGACATGGAGGCGTGGTACTCCCCGGACGGCTACGGCGGCCAACTCGCCCGGTTCTCCCTCCCGGACAGCGGCTTCGATCCGCGCGGGACGCCGGGCGCGTACTCCTTCACCTACGGCAACGTCGGCTTCGTGGCGCTGGACGCGAACGACGTGTCGTACGAGATCCCGGCCAACCTCGGCCACTCGGACGGCCGGCAGACGGCATGGCTGGACCGCACCCTCGGTGCGCTGCGCGCGGCGCAGGACGTCGACTTCGTGGTCGTCTTCTTCCACCACTGCGCCTACGCCACCGCCAAGCACGCCTCGGACGGAGGGGTGCGGGACGCGTGGCTGCCGCTGTTCGCCCGGCACCAGGTGGACCTGGTGATCAACGGGCACAACCACGTCTACGAGCGGACCGACGCGGTGCGCGGCGGCGAGGTCGGCCGGGCGGTGCCGGTCGGCGGGTCCACGGAACCGGCCCGGGACGGGACCGTGTACGTCACCGCGGGCGGGGGCGGCCGGAACCTCTTCTCGTTCCCGTCCGGGGTCGCGGACAGCTACGAGGGACACCTCACCCGGCACGACGCGGTGCGCAGCTTCCGCTGGACGGCGTCTGGCGCCACCGAGGCGGAGACGGTGGAGTGGTCACGGGTGCGCTACACCGGTTTCTCGCTGCTGAAGGTGGAGGCGCGGCCGGGTCCTGGTGCACGGCTGACGGTGTCGGCGCTGGCCCAGGACGGCAGCCGGATCGACCACTTCGAGGTGCGGCGCGGCGGGTAGGGCCGCGGCGCGTCCCCCGCGGACGCGGCTCCCGGCCGCGGGGGTGTGACGCGTGGGCCGGGCCCGGCGCGTGGGGTGTGCGGGCGCCCGGTTCAGTGGCCGGTCTCGCCGCCGTTGTCCCGGCGGTCGAGGGCGCGCTGGAGGGCCGCGGCGGCGTTCTTGCGGTCGGAATCGCTCGTGCGGGACACGTGGCGGACTCGGCGGCGGACGGTCGTCTCGGCCATGGGAATCGACTCCTTCGGGATGCATCTGGAGTACGGGAAAAGGGGGGTGCGAGACGCCGGAGGGGCGGGGAGCGGCGCCGCAGGGATTGCCTGCACGGGCCCGGCTCACGACCGCCATTCGCTGGATCGAGCGAGACGTTCGGCTCCTACAAAAGTAAGGGAGGAGCACGCTTCTGTCTCTACAATTAGTCGGACTTCCTACTATCTGAGACGGCGCACCTGGCCACACGGCTCTGACCTGCGAATTCATCGCCCGGCGGTCAGAGCACGTCCCCGTCGCGCCAGTCGAAGAGGAGTTCGTGGCCGGGGTCGGGCGGCGCTGCGGGTGCGGGCCACAGGTGAAGGCCGCCCTCCTCGTCCGCGAGGCGCACGATCCCGTCCGGCGAGAGGGCGTGGACGCGGCCGGTCCACAGCCGCCGGCCGCGCGCCGCGCAGAGGCGGGCGCCGTCCTCGCTCGCCGACAGCGCGCCGAGGTCGCAGGCCCGGTCGATCACCTGCTCCAGGGCGCCCATCACCCGGCCGCCCAGGCACTGGCGGCGCTCGGCCGGCCGTACCACGACGGCCTCGGCATGGCCGACGCGCAGCCACCGCCCCCGGTGCCGTGCTCACCGCATGACGACCGACCCGTGCGCCACGATTCCGTCCGCGCCGTGCACCAGGGCGTGCACTCCGCCCAGCGCATGCTCGAAGTCGTCGTCGGCGGACTCGCCCTCGAAACCGACGTGCAGGAGGGAGCGGACGGCGCGCGGTTCGGCGGGGGCCGGCTCGGCGGTATCGGTGCGCACGGTGAAGGCCATGCCTCGATCGTCCCCTGCGCGGCCGGTCTCCCGCGCACCGGCATGGAAACGGGCCGGGAAGCCTGGTTCGTGGAGGTCTCAGGCTTCCCGGCCCGCGTTCGGGGGGCTCGTCAGCCCATGTGCGGGTACGTGTAGTCGGTCGGCGGGACCAGCGCCTCCTTGATGGCGCGGGTCAGCGTCCAGCGCAGCAGGTTCTGCGGGGCGCCGGCCTTGTCGTTGGTGCCGGAGGCACGGCCGCCGCCGAAGGGCTGCTGGCCGACGACGGCGCCGGTCGACTTGTCGTTGATGTAGAAGTTGCCCGCGGCGTAGCGCAGCTTCTCCATCGTGTATGCCGCCGCCGCGCGGTCACCCGAGACGACCGAGCCGGTCAGGGCGTAGTCGGAGACGGACTCCATCTGGGTCAGCATCTCGTCGTAGCGGTCGTCCTCGTAGACGTGGACGGCGAGGACCGGGCCGAAGTACTCGGTACGGAAGACCTCGTTCTCCGGGTCGCTGCACTCGATGACGGTCGGGCGGACGAAGTAGCCGACCGAGTCGTCGTAGGAGCCGCCCGCGACGATCGTGCAGGACGGGTCCTGCCTGGCCCGGTCGATGGCGGCCTTGTTCTTGGCGAAGGCGCGCTCGTCGATCACCGCGCCGACGAAGTTCGCCAGGTCGGTGACGTCACCCATGGTGAGGTAGTCGACCTCGGCCGCGAACTCCTCCTTGAAACCGGAGTTCCAGATGGACGCCGGGATGTAGGCGCGGGAGGTCGCGCTGCACTTCTGGCCCTGGTACTCGAAGGCACCGCGGGTCAGCGCGGTCTTGAGGACGGCGCGGTCGGCGCTCGGGTGGGCGACGACGAAGTCCTTGCCGCCGGTCTCGCCGACCAGCCGCGGGTAGGAGCGGTACGTCTCGATGTTGGCGCCGATCGTCTTCCACAGGTACTGGAAGGTCTTCGTGGAGCCGGTGAAGTGGATTCCGGCCAGGTCCCGGTGGGTCAGGGCGACCTCGGAGACGGCGATGCCGTCGCCGGTGACGAGGTTGATGACGCCCTTGGGCAGACCGGCCTCCTCCAGCAGCTGCATCAGCAGGACCGCCGCGTGGGTCTGGGTCGGCGACGGCTTCCAGACGACCACGTTGCCCATCAGCGCGGGCGCGGTGGGCAGGTTGCCCGCGATGGCGCTGAAGTTGAAGGGCGTGATCGCGTAGACGAAGCCCTCCAGCGGACGGTGGTCGAGGCGGTTCCAGACGCCCGGGGAGTTGGCCGGGGGCTGCTCGGCCAGGATCTGACGGGCGTAGTGGACGTTGAACCGCCAGAAGTCGACCAGCTCGCACGGGGTGTCGATCTCGGCCTGCTGGACGGTCTTCGACTGGCCGAGCATGGTGGAGGCGGCGATGGTCTCGCGCCAGGGGCCGGCCAGCAGCTCGGCGGCGCGCAGGATGATCGCGGCGCGGTCGTCGAAGGACATGGCGCGCCACGCGGGCGCGGCGGCCAGGGCCGCGTCGACGGCGTCCTGGGCGTCCTGCCGGGTGGCGTTGCGGAGCGTGCCGATGACCGCCTTGTGGTGGTGCGGCTGAACGACCTGGAAGGGGTCGCCGCCGCCCATCCGCTTCTCGCCGCCGATGGTGCAGGGCAGGTCGATCGGGTTCTCGGCCAGCTCCTTGAGCTTGGCCTCCAGGCGGGCGCGCTCGGGCGAGCCGGGGGCATAGCCGTGCACCGGCTCGTTGACGGGGGTGGGGACCTGGGTCACAGCGTCCATGAGATCCGTAACTCCTTGACTTGAGCGGTGTGGTTCAGCCCTTGGTGATCATGCTTCGTGCGAAGAACCGCAGGTTGGCCGGCTTCTCCGCGAGGCGCCGCATGAAGTAGCCGTACCAGTCGGTGCCGTACGCGGTGTAGACGCGCATGCGGTGGCCCTCGGCGGCGAGCCGCAGGTGCTCCTCGTTCCGTATCCCGTAGAGCATCTGGAACTCGTACTCGTCGAACTTCCGGCCTGCCTGGCGGGCGAGTTCCTGGGCGATGGAGATCAGCCGTGGGTCGTGGGACCCGATCATCGGATACCCCGTACCCTCCATCAGTGTGCGCAGGATGCGCACATACGCCTTGTCGATCTCGTGTTTTTGCTGGTAGGCGACCTCGGCGGGCTCCTTGTAGGCGCCCTTGACGAGCCGTACCCGGCTGCCGCTCGCGGCGAGCCGGCGGGCGTCGGCCTCGGTACGGAAGAGGTATGCCTGGATGACGCAGCCGGTCTGCGGGAAGTCCTTCCGCAGCTCGTCGTGGATGGCGAACATCGAGTCGAGGGTGGTGTGGTCCTCGGCGTCCAGCGTGACGGTCGTGCCGACCTCGGCGGCGGCCTCGACGACGGAACGCACGTTCTTCAGGGCGAGTTCGTGGCCGTCGGCCAGGGCCTGGCCGAACATGGAGAGCTTGACGGACATCTCGACCTTCCGGCCGAGCCGGAGTTCCTTGAGGTGACCGACCAGTTCCAGGTAGGCGTCCCGGGCCGCGGTGGCCTGCTCGGGCCTGGTGATGTCCTCGCCGACGACGTCCATCGTCAGTTCGAGGCCCTTGGCGGTCAGATCCTGGATGATCGGCACGATGTCGCCGACGGTTTCACCGGGGATGAAGCGGTCGACCACCTGCCTGGTCACCGGGGCGGCGGAGATCAGACGGCGCATCCGGTCACTGCGCGACGCGGCGAGAATCACGGGACCCAGCACGGGGCACCTCCACAGCAGAGCACCAAAGATGCCGACAACCGACTATTCGGGTACGGCACGGGGAACCACCGTGAAACCTATGGATCCATCCGATCGTCAGCCATCGACAGCTGTCACGCATCCGCTCACCGCTTCTCAGACAGATGTATGAAACAGGCCGGAGAATGCGGGAGAATGCCCGGGTGACGGCGGATTACAAGGGTGACTACCAGGAGCTGGTGGACGAGATCTCGGAGCTGCTGGGCGCGCCGGCGACCCTGGAGAACCGGGACTTCGAGCTGATCGCCTTCGGCACGTACGACAGCGAGGGCGAGCTGGACGCGTCCGCCCTCGACCCGGTCCGCACCCGCTCGATCCTGACCCGGCGTTCGACGTCGGCGGTCCGTACCTGGTTCGAGGGCTTCGGCATCACCCGGGCGACCGGGCCGGTACGCATCCCGCCCACCCCGGAGGCCGGGGTGTACCGGGGCCGCATCTGCCTGCCGGTGCGCCATCGGGGTGTCGTCCTCGGCTACGTCTGGCTCCTGGACGACGATCCCGGGCCGACCGAACGGCAGCTGGCCGCGGCCATGGCGGTCACCACCCGGATCGGCGCGCTGCTCGCCGACGAGGCGCAGGCCGGGGCCGACCTGACCAGGGAGCTGCGGGCGGTGCTGACCGCGGAGCGGGACTGGCAGCGGGAGATGGCGGTGGCGGAGCTGCGCACCGGTCTGGGCGGCCGGTCCGAGGGGCCCTACACGATGGTGTGCGTGGCGCCCTGGCCCTCGGCGGCCCCGGACGACGCCCCTTCGGTCCGTACGGTGCCGGGCGCGACCGCGCTGTGCGCGGCGCCGTGGGGCGAGGGCGCCTTCCCCGCGCCCGAGGCGGCCGGGGACGCAGGTCAGGCACTGGCGCTGCTGGTCCGGCTGCGGTCGACGGACGCGCTCGCGCCGGCCGTGTCGGCGGCGGGGCGGCTGCTGGAGCAGGCGGGCGGCAAGCGGCGCCGGGGCGGCGCGGCGGGCGCACGGCGGGCGGCGGGGATCGCGGCCGCGCGGACCGGGCTCGCCGGGCTGGGCGCCGCGTGGCAGGAGGCGGCCGGCGCGGCCCGAGCGGCGCTGGCCGAACCGGGGCTCGGGCCGGTCGCGGAGTGGGCGCGCATCGGCCCGTACCGGCTGCTGACCGCGCTGCCCGCCGAGGTGGCGCACGACCCGGTGGTCGCCCCGCTGCTCGTCCCCGCCCACCGGGAGCTGGCCCGCACCGCCGAGGTGTTCCTCGACTGCGCGGGCCAGGCGTCCCGTACGGCCGCCGAGTTGGGCATCCACCGTCAGACCCTGTACTACCGGCTGTCCCGGGTCGAGCACCTCACCGGTCTGGACCTGGACGACGGCGAGGACCGGTTGCTGCTGCACATGGCACTGAAGGGCGCACGCCTCTGAGCCGCGTACGTCCTCGGCGGCACGCGCCCCGGAGCTACGTGACCTCGGGCGGCCACTGAGCTGCGTACGCCTTCGACGGCACGCGCCCCTGAGCTGCGTACGTCTTCGGCGGCGCGCGTCTCTGAGCGGCATACGTCCCCGGCCGAGCACGCCTCCGGGAACGCCCGCCCTGGGCCGCCGCAGGCTGCTCCTGCTCGGCGCCGCGGCCTTCGGCGCCGCCTCCCTGGTGGCGGCGTACGCGGACAGCCCCGGGACGCTGATCGCGGCCCGCGCGGTCCTCGGCATCGGCGGCGCCACCCTGATGCCCTCGACGATGGCCCTAGTGCGCACCATGTTCACCGACCCCGCGCAGCGCGCGAAGGCGATCGGCCTGTGGTCCGGTGTGATGACGGCGGGCGTCGCGCTCGGCTCGGTGCTCAGCGGCGTCCTGGTCCAGTTCTTCTGGTGGGGCTCCGTCTTCCTGGTGAACCTGCCCGCGATGGCGCTGCTGCTGCTCCTCGGACCGTTCCTGCTGCCCGAGTCGAAGAACCCCGGGGCCGGCCGCTTCGGCTGGCTGAGCATCCCGCTGTCGATGGCCGCGGTCCTGCCCGTGATCTACGGTCTGAAGGAGATCCCGTCGCAGGGCTGGCGCGTGCAGTACAGCGCGTCGATCGCGGCGGGCCTGGTCTTCGCGTTCCTCTTCGTCCGGCGGCAGCGCACGGCCGCGTCCCCGATGATCTCCCCCGCCCTGTTCCGTGCCCGGGGCTACGCCCCCGGAGTCCTGCTGAACCTCGTCTCCTCGTTCGGGATGATGGGCTCGGCCTACTTCACCACGCAGTACCTGCAAGCGGTCCTCGGCAAGAACGCGATGGAGGCGGCCCTGTGGGCGCTGCTGCCCTCGGTGCCGACCGGCGCGGCGGCCCCGCCGGCGGCGGTCCTGGTGCGGCGGGGCGTCGAGCGGGCCCACGTGGTGGCGGCGGGCTTCGCGATCTCGGCGGTCGGCTACGGCCTGCTGTCCCTGGCCGGTACCGGCTCGCTGTGGCTGGTCCTGGTCGCCTGCGGGGTTGCGACATTGTCATGATCATGCCCCAGGTGACCGACCTGGCGCTCAGCACCGCCCCGGCCGAGCGGGCGGGCTCCGCCTCGTCCCTGCTGGAGACCGGCGCCGAGTTCGGCGGCGCCCGCGGGATGGCGGTGCTCGGCTCCATCGGCACCGCCGTCTACCACCACGGGATC
This sequence comes from Streptomyces sp. NPDC001270, assembly GCF_042896695.1. Classification (NCBI taxonomy): domain Bacteria; kingdom Bacillati; phylum Actinomycetota; class Actinomycetes; order Kitasatosporales; family Streptomycetaceae; genus Streptomyces; species Streptomyces sp. NPDC001270. Next base: position 213,699 of record NZ_JBIAXM010000010.1, read on the forward strand.
CCGGACTCGGCACCCGCCGCGGCGCACGAGACGCTCGGTGGCGCGCCGGCCGTCGCGGGCCGGCTGCCGGGGCGCGCGGGAGAGGCCCTGGCGGCGACCGCGCGGGAGGCATTCACCGACGGGATGCAGGCCGCGGCCGGGGCGGGCGCCGTACTGCCGGCGGTGACCGCGGTGGCCGCGGCGGGGACGCTGCGCGGGAGCCGGACGCCCGACGCCTGGCCGACAAGGAGAACGCCGGGCGGGCCGACCACTCGGTCGGCCCGCCCGGCGCCTGCCGCGGAGCCGGGTTCGGCTCCTGCGAACGGATCTTCCCCCGGGGCACGGGCCCCGGGACCGGGCGGCTCAGGCCAGGTTCACGGACCGGGCCGACGTGGCCCCGATCTCCTCGGCCAGCTCGGTCAGCACACCCGGCGCGACCGTGTCGTCCACGGTGAGCACGGCCAGCGCAGCCCCGCCGACGCCCGCCCGGGACACCTGCATCCCGGCGATGTTGATGCCCGCCTCGCCGAGGATCCGGCCGACGGTGCCGACGACACCCGGACGGTCCTCGTAGCGCAGCACCACCATGTGGTCGGCGAGCGCGAGGTCGACGTCGTACTCACCGACGGCGACGATCTTCTGGACGTTCTTCGGGCCGGCCAGCGTGCCGGAGACCGACACCTCCTCGCCGTCCGCGAGCGTGCCGCGCACGGTGACGACGTTGCGGTGGTCCGTCGACTCGGAGCTGGTCGTCAGCCGCACCTCGACGCCCCGCTCCTGGGCGAACAGCGGCGCGTTCACGTACGACACCGTCTCGGCGACGACGTCCTCGAAGACACCCTTGAGGGCGCTCAGCTCCAGGACCTTCACGTCGTGCTGGGTGATCTCGCCGTACACCTCGACGTCGAGCCGGACGGCGACCTCGCCCGCGAGGGCGGTGAAGATCCGGCCGAGGCGCTCGGCGAGCGGCAGGCCCGGCTTGACGTCCTCGGCGATGACCCCGCCCTGCACGTTCACCGCGTCCGGGACCAGCTCACCGGCGAGGGCGAGCCGCACCGACTTGGCGACCGCGATGCCCGCCTTCTCCTGGGCCTCGTCGGTGGAGGCGCCGAGGTGCGGGGTGGACACGACCTGGTCGAACTGGAACAGCGGGGAGTCCGTGCACGGCTCCTTGGAGTACACGTCGAGGCCGGCGCCGGCCACCCGGCCCTCCTTCAGCGCCGCGTACAGCGCCTCCTCGTCGACGATGCCGCCGCGCGCCGCGTTGACGATGCGCACGGTCGGCTTGACCTTGTGCAGCGCCTCCTCGCCGATGAGCCCCAGGGTCTCGGGGGTCTTCGGCAGGTGCACGGTGATGAAGTCGGACACTTCGAGCAGCTCGTCCAGGGAGAGCACCCTGACGCCCATCTGGGCGGCACGGGCGGGCTGGATGTAGGGGTCGTAGGCGACGACCTTCATCCCGAAGGCGGACATCCGCTGCGCGACGAGCGCGCCGATGCGGCCCAGGCCCACGACGCCGAGGGTCTTCTCGGCCAGCTCGACACCGGTGTACTTGCTGCGCTTCCACTCGCCGTTCTTCAGCGCGGCGTTGGCCTGCGGGATGTTGCGGGCGGTGGCGAGGATCAGGCCGCAGGCCAGCTCGGCGGCGGTGACGATGTTGGACGTCGGCGCGTTGACGACCATCACGCCCGCCTTGGTGGCGGCGGAGACGTCCACGTTGTCCAGGCCGACACCGGCTCGTGCGACGACCTTCAGCTTGTGCGCGGCGGCGATGGCCTCGGCGTCCACCTTGGTGGCGGAGCGGATCAGGATCGCGTCCACGTCGGCGATGGCGGGGATCAGTTCGGCTCGGTCCGCGCCGTTGCAGTGACGGATCTCGAAGTCGGGGCCGAGCGCGTCCACGGTCGCGGGCGACAGCTCTTCGGCGATGAGTACGACAGGTTTCGAGCTCACGTGAGGTCCTCACAAGTCTGGGGGCACCTCCCATGCGTTGAGAGCTAGGGGGGAGCGTGCGGACGGCCGTCCCGACGGCCGCAGGCGGAGGAGGGGGCTAGCCGCGGAAGACGCACGACGCTGTGGGCCCGACGCGTTGTTGTGCAGCAGTGTAGTGGCGGGACCACGTCTGCTTCGCGCCCCTGCGGAAGGATCACCCGTCCGGGTCGGACGGGATGGACGACGGGGCCGGAGCGATCCGCCCCGGCCCCGTGCGTGAGACCTACTCCTCGTCGTTCACCCAGCTCATCAGCTTACGCAGTTCGCTGCCCGTGGTCGCGAGCAGGTTCTCGGCGTCCTGCTTCTTGTACTCGTTGTACTTCTTCAGGCCGCCGTGGTACTCGTCCATCCAGTTCTGGGCGAACGAGCCGTCCTGGATCTCGGCCAGGACCTTCTTCATCTCGGCGCGGGTGGCGTCGGTGATGATCCGCGGACCGGTGACGTAGTCGCCCCATTCGGCGGTCTCGGAGACGGACCAGCGCATCTTCTCCAGGCCGCCCTCGTACATGAGGTCCACGATCAGCTTCAGCTCGTGCAGGCACTCGAAGTAGGCGATCTCCGGCTGGTAGCCCGCCTCGACCAGGGTCTCGAAGCCCGCCTTGACCAGCGCGGAGGTACCGCCGCAGAGCACGGCCTGCTCACCGAACAGGTCGGTCTCGGTCTCCTCGGTGAAGGTCGTCTTGATGACGCCCGCGCGGGTGCCGCCGATGCCCTTGGCGTACGACAGGGCCAGCGCGAAGCCGCTTCCGGAGGCGTCCTGCTCGACGGCCACGATGCAGGGGACGCCGCGGCCCTCCTCGTACTGGCGGCGCACCAGGTGACCCGGGCCCTTCGGCGCGACCATGCAGACGTCCACGCCGGCCGGGGGCTTGATGAAGCCGAAGCGGATGTTGAAGCCGTGGCCGAAGAACAGCGCGTCGCCGTCCTTCAGGTTCGGCGCGATGGACTCCTCGTAGACCTGGCCCTGGATCGGGTCCGGCACCAGGATCATGATGACGTCGGCCTCGGCGGCGGCCTCCGCCGGCGTCACCACGCGCAGGCCCTGCTCCTCAGCCTTCGCCTTGGACTTGGAGCCCTCGTGCAGGCCGACCCGGACGTCGACACCCGAGTCGCGCAGCGACAGGGCGTGCGCGTGGCCCTGGCTGCCGTAGCCGATGACCGCGACCTTGCGGCCCTGGATGATGGACAGGTCGGCGTCAGCGTCGTAGAACAGCTCGGCCACTTTGGGTTCTCTCCTTGGTGTGCAGGTGTTGCTCCCACCGTATGACGGTGGGGGGATGGGACGGTTCGGGGTCTCGGCATACGGGCGGCCGGTGTCACCCGACCACCCGAATGCGCCGTTGGGCCGGCCCGGTCGAGGACCGGGCCGGTCACCCGGTCACGCCGACCGGTCGAGGGCGCGCAGCGAGCGGTCGGTGATCGAGCGGGCGCCGCGCCCGATGGCGATGGTGCCGGACTGGACCAGTTCCTTGATGCCGAACGGCTCCAGCATCTTGAGCATGGCCGTCAGCTTCTCGCCGGAGCCGGTGGCCTCGATGGTCACGGCCTCCGGGGAGACGTCGACGGTCTTGGCGCGGAACAACTGGACGATCTCGACGATCTGCGAGCGCGTCTCGTTGTCGGCGCGCACCTTCACCAGCACGAGTTCCCGCTGGACGGCCTGGGCCGGCTCCAGTTCGACGATCTTCAGGACGTTGACGAGCTTGTTGAGCTGCTTGGTCACCTGCTCCAGCGGCAGGTCCTCGACCCCCACGACGATGGTGATGCGGGAGATGTCGGGGTGTTCGGTGACGCCGACCGCGAGCGAGTCGATGTTGAAGCCGCGGCGGGAGAACAGGGCGGCGATCCGGGTGAGGGTGCCCGGCGTGTTCTCCACCAGGACGGAGAGCGTGTGCTTGGACATGTCTGGTCTTCCTCGCTCAGTCGTCTTCGTTGTCGCCGAAGTCGGGGCGGACGTCCCGGGCGGCCATGATCTCGTCGTTGGAGGTGCCGGCGGCGACCATCGGCCAGACCATCGCGTCCTCGTGGACGATGAAGTCGACGACGACCGGGCGGTCGTTGATCGAGTTCGCCTCCTCGATGGCCTTGTCCAGGTCCTCCGGGGACTCGCACCGGATCGCGTAGCAGCCCATGGCCTCCGACAGCTTCACGAAGTCGGGGACGCGGGTGCCGCTGCTCGGCTCCTTGCCCGTCGCGCCCGGGCCGGAGTGCAGGACGGTGTTGGAGTAGCGCTGGTTGTAGAACAGCGTCTGCCACTGGCGGACCATCCCGAGGGCGCCGTTGTTGATGATGGCGACCTTGATCGGGATGTCGTTCAGGGCGCAGGTGGTCAGTTCCTGATTGGTCATCTGGAAGCAGCCGTCGCCGTCGATCGCCCAGACCGGGCGCTCGGGCCGGCCGGCCTTGGCGCCCATCGCGGCCGGCACCGCGTAGCCCATCGTTCCGGCACCGCCGGAGTTCAGCCAGCCGGCGGGCTTGTCGTACTGGATGAAGTGGGCCGCCCACATCTGATGCTGGCCGACGCCCGCGGCGAAGATCGTTCCCTCGGGTGCCAGCTGTCCGATGCGCTCGATGACCTGCTGCGGGGAGAGCGAGCCGTCCGCGGGCTGGTCGTAGCCGAGCGGGTAGGTCTCGCGCCACCGGTTGAGGTCGTTCCACCAGGCGGTGCAGTCGCCCGCGTGGCCCTCGCTGTGCTCCTTCTGCACGGCCTGGACCAGGTCGGCGATGACCTCGCGGGCGTCCCCGACGATCGGCACGTCGGCGGCGCGGTTCTTGCCGATCTCCGCGGGGTCGATGTCGGCGTGGACGATCTTGGCGTGCGGGGCGAAGCTGTCCAGCTTGCCCGTGACGCGGTCGTCGAAGCGGGCACCGAGGGCGACGATCAGGTCGGCCTTCTGCAGCGCGGTGACGGCGGTGACCGCACCGTGCATGCCCGGCATGCCCACGTGCTGGGGGTGGCTGTCGGGGAACGCGCCGAGCGCCATCAGGGTGGTGGTGACGGGCGCTCCGGTGAGTTCCGCGAGGACCTTCAGCTCGGCGGTGGCCTGGGCCTTGACGACGCCGCCGCCGACGTAGAGGACGGGTCGCCGGGCGGCGGTGATCAGCTTGGCCGCCTCGCGGATCTGCTTGGCGTGCGGCTTGGTCACCGGGCGGTAGCCGGGCAGGTCCATGACCGGCGGCCAGGAGAAGGTGGTCTGCGCCTGGAGGGCGTCCTTGGCGATGTCGACCAGGACCGGGCCGGGCCGGCCGGTGGCGGCGATGTGGAACGCCTCCGCGATCACCCGCGGGATGTCCTCCGCCTTGGTGACCAGGAAGTTGTGCTTGGTGATCGGCATGGTGATGCCGACGATGTCCGCCTCCTGGAAGGCGTCCGTGCCGATCGCCTTGGAGGCGACCTGGCCGGTGATCGCGACCAGCGGCACGGAGTCCATGTTGGCGTCCGCGATGGGCGTGACCAGGTTGGTGGCGCCCGGACCCGAGGTGGCCATGCACACGCCGACCTTGCCGGTCGCCTGCGCGTACCCCGTGGCCGCGTGTCCGGCTCCCTGCTCGTGGCGGACCAGCACGTGACGGACCCGGGTGGAGTCCATCAGCGGGTCGTAGGCGGGGAGGATCGCACCGCCGGGGATGCCGAACACGGTGTCGGCCCCGACCTCCTCAAGCGAGCGGATGAGGGACTGCGCGCCCGTGACGTGCTCGACGGTCGCGGACTGATGTCCTCCGGAACGGGGCCGCGGCTGCGGATGATGGGCCCCGGTGGCCTGCTCGGTCATCGGCAATCTCTTCTCGATGCTGAGGGTTTTTTGCGAAGTTTGTGCGGTATTGGTCTGCTGTACGGCGGGTGCCCGTGCAACAAAAAACCCCTCGTGCCGTAAGGCAAGCGAGGGGAGCGCGCCGGTGAGGTCGCTGGGGGTTCCGGATGTCTCCGGTGGATCCCAGTTCAGCCGACGCGCTGTCCAAGTACGAGGATTCGGGTGCGCATGGCACCGACCCTCCCCCCGGCACGCACTACGTGTCAAGTACGTGGACGGGAGTCTCAATATGTGAGCGAGGGCCCGTACTCCTCCGGGGGCGGCGGGCGCACGTCCTGTGTACACCCGCACGCACACGTGCGCCCGCCTCCCCACGGCTCGTTCACCCCCGCGGCGCAACCGCCGGGGCCGAGGTCACGACCGTGCTCAGCCCGTCGGGTCTGAGCGCTCCCCCGCTCTCCGCGCCGACACCCTGCGGCTCGCGCAGGGCGCCCGCGAAGACCGGTTCGGCCGGTCCGTGCGGCACCGGATAGGAGCCGGATCCGAGCGCCCGGCGCAGCCGGAACTCGTCCAGCGGCTCGGCGAAGGCCAGGCCCTGCCCATGGGTGCAGCCCATGGCGCGCAGGGCCACGACCTGCTCCGGATGGTCCACGCCCTCGGCCACGGACTGCAGCCCGAGGTCGGTGGCGATCCGCAGCAGCCCGCTGGTGATCTTGTGCAGCCGCGCGGACTCGACGACGCCCTCGACCAGGCTGCGGTCGAGTTTCAGCACGTCGACGGGGAGTCTGCGCAGGGCCGTGATCGCCGCGTAGCCGTTGCCGAGGCCGTCCAGTGCGATCCGCACGCCCAGCCGCCTGAGCGCCCCGAGCCGGCGCTCCAGCTCGTCCACGCTGACCCCGGGGTCGGTGTCCGCCAGCTCGATCAGCAGGGATCCCGAGGGCAGCCCGTGCCGGGTCAGCAGGGCCTCCACGGAACCGAGCGGCAGCGACCGGTCCAGCAGCCGCCGCGCGGACATCCGCACCGCCACGGGTACGGCGAGTCCGGTCGCCGCCCGCTCCGCGGCTCGGGCCACCGCCTCCTCCAGGACCCAGCGGTCCAGTTCCGAGGTCCGGTCGCTGTCCTCCGCCACCCGCAGGAATTCGGCCGGTGTGAACAGCACCCCCTGGGAGGAGCGCCAGCGCGCCTGGGCCGAGGCCGACATGACCCGGCCGCTGCCCAGGCACACCACCGGCTGGTGCAGCAGCGTGAACTCGCCGTCGTGCAGCGCGGCGCGCAGCCGGGTGGCCAGCTCCGCCTTCCGTACGACGTCCTGCTGCATCTGCGGCTTGTACAGCTCGACACGGCCTTTTCCGGCCGCCTTGGCGCGGTACATCGCCAGGTCGGCGTTGCGCAGCAGTTCGCCCGCGCCGAGGCCCGGTTCGGCGAACGCGACGCCGATGGAGGCGTTGACCCGGACATCGTTGCCGTCGATCAGATAGGGCTGCGAGAGGGTGACCCGCAGGCGGTCCGCCAGCTCCAGGATGTCGTGCTGCCGGGCGCCGGGGTCCCGGGTGCCGTCCCCGATGATCAGGGCCGCGAACTCGTCGCCGCCCAGCCGGGAGGCGGTGTCTCCCTGCCGGACCGCCTCCTGGAGTCTGCGGGCCGCCTGGACGAGCAGTTCGTCGCCGGCCTGGTGCCCGATCGTGTCGTTGACGGCCTTGAAGCCGTCGAGGTCGATGAAGAGCACGGCCGTGCCGTGCGGGGCCGCGCCGCGGTCGGAGACACGGCGGCCGGACAGCGCCTGCTGCACGCGCCGCGTGAACAGCGCGCGGTTGGGCAGGTCGGTGAGCGGGTCGTGTTCCGCGTTGTGCTGCAACTGTGCCTGCAATCGCGCTCTTTCGGTCACGTCGCGGCTGTTGAAGATGAGGCCGCCGTGATGGCGGTTGACGGTCGACTCGACATTGAGCCAGCCGCCGTCGCCGGACCTGAAACGGCACTCGATGCGGGTGGTGGGTTCTTCGAGGGGACTGGCGGCGAGGAACCGGCGCACCTCGTGCACCACGCAGCCCAGGTCGTCCGGGTGGATGATCATGGCCAGTTCGTTGCCCACCAGGTCCTCCGCCGATCGCCCGTAGACCCCGGCGGCGGCCGGGGAGACGTACCGGAGGGTTCCGTTGGGCGCGGCGATCATGATCACGTCGCTCGACCCCTGCACCAGGGAGCGGAAGTGGTTCTCCTTCTGCGCCAGCTCGTGGGTGAGGGTGATGTTGTCGAGCAGCATGATGCCCTGCCGCACGACGAGCGCGAGCACCACGCACCCGGCCGTCACCAGCACCACGTGATCGGGGCTGCGGCCGTTGAGGACGTTGTACAGGATGCCCAGGGTGCACACGGCGGCGGCCAGGTACGGGGTGAGTGCGGCCAGGGAGCCGGTGAGCGGCCGGCCTGCCGGATACCGACCGTGCTCGCCGCCCTGGCCGGGTACGGGCGAGTACGGGTGGCCGGCGGCCCGCTGCCCCGGCGGGTACGGATCGCCCACGCGCGCGTGGGCGTCGCCGCGGGCCCGCTCGGGCTCCGGCCGGCCATGGCGCGGGGCTGCCGCCCAGGGCGCGTAGGCGAGCAGCAGCGAACCGGCGAACCAGCCCGCGTCGAGCAGTTGCCCGGAGCGGTAACTGCTGTGCAGCAGCGGCGAGGTGAACAGCGCGTCGCACATCACGGTCAGGGCGAGCGCGCCGATCGCCGTGTTCACCGCGGTGCGGTTGCCCGGTGATCGCCGGAAGTGCAGCGCGAGCACCATGCTGACCAGGGCGATGTCGAGGAGCGGATACGCCAGCGACAGCGCCGTGTGCGCGACGCTCGGCCCGTCGAACCTGGCGGCCTGCGCCAGCGCGAGGCTCCACGACAGGGTGAGCAGCGAACCGCCGATCAGCCAGGCGTCCAGCGCCAGGCAGATCCAGCCCGCTCTCGTCACCGGCCGCTTGGCGAGGACCAGCAGGCCCACGATCGCGGGCGGCGCGAAGCACAGGAAGAACAGGTCGGCGAAGCTGGGGCTGGGCATGGGCCGGCGCAGCACGACCTCGTACCACCCCCAGACCGCGTTGCCGAAAGCCACCATCGCCGAGGAGAGGGCGAACAGCAGCCAGGCGGGCCGAAAGCGGACACGGTGTCTGCGGGCGTAGAACAGACACGAGACCGCGGCGGTGCCCGCCGCCGCGGCCAGCCCGAAGTCACCCATGATCAGCGCGATTTCGCTCGAACCCCAGTCGAGCGCGGAACCGACGGCGTAGCCCGCGCACAACAGAGCCAGAACGAGCTGATGGACCATGCTGGTCCCGCCGCCGACGGCAGGCGGACGGGGCAGCGGCGCCCCTGCCGGTCGCTGCGCCCGCAGCGACCCGGGCAGGGTGGTGGTCGTCACCGTGGGCGGCGAGGTCACCGGACCCTCCGGATCCGTACCGTTCCCGGGTCCCGGGGGTCCAGGTGGACAAGCCTTCTGCGCCCGCTGTGCCTGCGGTGATGGCTGGTGTGGTGGCCGCGTCTGTGCGCCGCCGTGCGCCAGGGTCGTCGGCGGCCCCGCCGCGTCGGATCGTTCGTCCATAGGCCGTGCATCGCCCGTCGCCCCCCTCACATCTCTGAAATGTCCATCCCCGGCGCCGAACGGTGCGCGGCGCAGCCCCTGTCGGGACGATACACCAGTCTCGTCACTCAGGGACATAGCCCCTCTACGCTCAGTGACGAACAGTGAGATTCGGGTACCCCTCGCGTCCGGAAAACTGCGGAGCGTACCGAAAACGGATCACGTGTCTGCTACGTCGGCCGTCCCGCGCGCGTGGACTCGGTGGAGCCGACGGGGCCCGTGGAGTCCGCGGAGCCCGTCGTGAGGATCACGTTGCGCAGCGGCTCCCGGTTCACGAAGCGGGTCAACTGGTCCCTCAGCAGCCGCTTGGCGCGCGGCAGGAAAGCCGACGTGGCGCCGCCCACATGCGGGCTGATCAGCACACCGGGCGCCTGCCACAGGGGGTGGCCCGGGGGCAGCGGTTCGGGGTCCGTCACGTCCAGGGCGGCGGTGATGCGACCGCTCTCCAGCGCCGCGAGCAGCGCCCCGGTGTCGACGACGGGTCCACGGGCGACGTTCACCAGCAGTGCCCCGTCCTTCATCCGCGCGAGGAAGTCGGCGTTGACAAGGCCCCGTGTGCTCTCGCTCAGGGGCGTGGAGAGAATCACGACGTCCGCTTCCGGCAGCAGGGCGGGCAGTTCGGTGAGCGGATGCACCGGACCGCGCTCCGCGGTGCGCCCGGAGCGCGCAACCCGCGCCACCCGCGCGAGTTCGAAGGGCGCGAGCCGGTCCTCGATGGCCGCGCCGATGGATCCGTAACCGACTATGAGCACGGTCTTGTCGGCCAGCGCCGGGTGGAACCCGCCGCGCCACTCCCCTCTGTCCTGGCGGCGCACGAAGTCCGGGACGCCGCGCAGCGAAGCGAGGATCAGCGCCAGCGTCAGCTCGCTCGTGCTCGCCTCGTGCACGCCGCGCGCGTTGCACAGCCGGACGCCCGGACGCAGGTGCGTCAGGCCCGGCTGCACGTGGTCGATGCCCGCGGACATCGTCTGCACGACCCGCACGGTGCTCATGTCCCGCATCGGGCGGACGCACAGGTCGCTGGGCTGCATGTAGGGGACGACGTAGAAGGCGCAGTCGGCCGGGTCCGCGGGGAACTTCTCCTCCCCGTTCCAGAACAGGTAGTCGGGCCCGTCGGGAAGCCCTTCGATCTCCTCCGGCGGAATGGGCAGCCATACGTCTGCAGTCATGGTCCCGAGGCTATGTCAGGCTCGGAGGAGGCAGGGGCTAGGTTGGGGGCCCGAGAGGGAGGTTCACGAGCAGGTGGAGCGCAGGACGATCGGCGCGGGGGCGCTCGCGGTGGGGGCCGTCGGACTCGGCTGTATGCCGATGAGCTGGGCGTACAGCGGGTCGCGGCAGCGTGGGGACGAATCGGTGAGGGCCGTGCACCGGGCCCTGGACCTCGGTTCCACGCTCCTGGACACGGCGGACATGTACGGCCCGTTCACCAACGAGCTGCTGATCGGCCGGGTGCTGAAGGAGCGGCGCGCGGACGCGTTCGTGTCGACCAAGGTCGGTCTGCTGGTGGGCGAGCAGCACATCGTGGCCAACGGCCGCCCGGGGTACGTGCGGCGGGCGTGCGACGCGTCGCTGCGCCGGTTGCAGACGGACGTGATCGACCTGTACCAGCTCCACCGCGCCGATCCGGAGGTGCCGGTCGAGGAGACGTGGGGCGCGATGGCGGAACTGGTACGGGCCGGCAAGGTCCGCGCGCTCGGCCTGTGCGCGGTGGGCGCGCGCGGCGGGCGCCGCTCGGGTGCGGGGCTGCACGACGCGACCCTGCGGCAGCTCCGGCGCGTCCAGCAGGTCTTCCCGGTGAGCGCGGTGCAGGCGGAGCTGTCGGTGTGGTCGCGCGAGGCGCTGGACGCGCTGCTGCCGTGGTGCGCGGCGCACGGGGTGGGCCTCCTCGCCGCGATGCCGCTCGGCAACGGCTTCCTGACCGGCACGCTGACCCCGGGCGAGGGCTTCGAACCGGACGACGTCCGGGCCCGCCATCCGCGCTTCACGGCCGAGATGATGGCCGCCAACCAGCCCATCGTCGCCGGGCTGCGCCGGGTCGCCCGGCGGCACGGCGAGCAGGTCACGCCGGCCCAGGTGGCCCTGGCCTGGGTCCTGGCGCAGGGTCGGCACGTGATCGCGGTGCCGGGTGCCAAGCGGGAGCGCTGGGTGACGGAGAACGCGAAGGCGCCGTCGCTGACCCTGACCTCCCAGGACCTGACGGATCTGGCCCAGCTCCCCGCGGCCGTGGGGTCCTGGGACTGAGGGCCGCCGCCGCGTCGGACCGCTCGTCGCCCTCGTCGCTCCCTCAGCCCCCTCAGCCCCCTCAGCCCCCTCAGCCCCCTCAGCCCCCTCAGCTCCCGGCGCGGATCATGGAGTTCGGTGCGCCGGGATGGGAACCCGGCGGGCGCGAGCGGTGTATGAGATACAGAAGCCGCCGCCGCGTCGAAGGGACCCTGATCGTGCAACGTCGAGCTGTGACAGCCGTGCTGGCCGCCACCGCACTCCTGCTGACGGCCGGCTGCTCCTCCGACTGGAGCGGCCCACCGGGCACGGACGGGAGTACGACGGCGCGGGGGACGGCCTCCAGCGCCGCCCCGTCCGCGTCCTCGACCGAGTCGGCGCCGCCCGCGAAGGGCTCGGTGAAGGTGGTGCGGACCGTCACGGAGGGGCTGAAGTCGCCGTGGGGCCTGGCGCCCCTGCCCGACGGCGGGCTGCTCGTCTCCTCGCGGGACGAGGGGACGATCACCAGAGTCGACGAGAAGACGGGCAAACAGACCCAGCTGGGCAAGGTCTCCGGCGTCTCCCCGGACGGTGAGGGCGGCCTCCTGGGCATCGCCCTCTCCCCCGACTACGCCGCCGACCACATGGTCTACGCATACTTCACCTCGGCCTCGGACAACCGGATCGTCCGCATGCTCTACGACGCGGGCAAGCCGGCCGGTGAACAACTCGGCGCGCCGGACACGGTCTTCAAAGCCATCCCCAAGGGCTTCATCCACAACGGCGGCCGTATCGCCTTCGGCCCCGACGGCATGCTCTACGCGGGCACGGGCGAGAGCGGCACGAAGGGCCTGTCCCAGGACAAGAAGTCCCTGGGCGGCAAGATCCTGCGCATGACCCCGGAGGGCGAGCCGGCCCCGGGCAACCCGTTCCCGGACTCCGTCGTGTACACCTACGGCCACCGCAATGTGCAGGGCCTCGCCTGGGACGACGAACAGCGCCTGTTCGCCTCGGAGTTCGGCCAGGACACCTGGGACGAGCTGAACGCGATCAAGCCCGGTGACAACTACGGCTGGCCGGATGCCGAGGGCACATCGTCCGACAAGCGGTTCCACAACCCCATAGCCCAGTGGCACACGGACGTCGCCTCCCCCAGCGGCATCGCCTATGTGAACGGCGTCATCTGGATGGCCGGACTCAAAGGCGAGCGCCTGTGGCGCATCCCGCTGAAGGGCACCGAGGCGGCGGCGAAGCCCGCGGCATTCCTCACCGGAACCCACGGCCGCCTGCGCACGGTGGTCGCGGCCGGCGGCGACAAACTGTGGCTGGTCACGAGCAACACGGACGGCAGAGGGACGCCGAAGTCGGGGGACGACCGGATCCTGGAGCTGGAGGTCAGGTGAGCGCTGGAGGTCAGGTGAGCGGAGGTGTCAGCGGTGTCATACGTCGTCGACGGGCGGCTTGGCCTCGTCCTGCGCGGGGGCCGGCGCTGTCGCCGGCAGGCGTATGACCGCCTTTCCGGACGACAGATCGATGGGGCCCCGTCCGGGATCGTTGTCACCGACGTCCTCGCGGGTCAGTTCAAGCCGGTTCTCTTCGTCCCGGGTGTGATTGCGGCCGGGCGCGAACAGTTCCTCGAAGGCGTTGAACATGATCTTTCCCCCGCTTTCTCCCCCGTACGGCTTTTCTCCAGCGTAGATCTCAGCTTCCCGGTCCGGCAGTGAGCGTCTCGGTGCGGAACAGGCCGAGCCGATGTGCCACCGCCGCGGCCTCCCCACGGCCCGAGACACCGAGCTTTCCCAGAATGTTGGAGACGTGGACGCTCGCGGTCTTCGGGGAGATGAAAAGCTCCTCGGCTATCTGCCGGTTGGTGCGGCCGGCGGCGACCAGGCGGAGCACGTCGCGTTCCCGGCTGGTGAGGCCGAGTGCCTCGACCGGATCGGCCGGCGTTCGCTGCGGGGCGCAAGTCAGGGTGAGACGGGCGCGCTGGGCGAGGAGTGCGACCGAGTCGGCGAGCGGGCGGGCGCCGAGGTGGTCGGCGACGGCTCCGGCCAGCCGGAGCAGTTCCGTGGCGCGGTCCCGCTCGTCGGCACCGCCCGCGGTGGTGTCTCCCGGGCGTCCGTTGCCGCAGGACAGCAGGGCGGCGGCGAGCCGGTGGCGGACGCGGGCCAGGTCGTAGGGGCGGTCCAGGGACTCGAAGGCGGTGACCGCCTCGGACCAGAGGTCGGGGGTGTCCTTGCCCGCGGCACGCCGTAGTTCGGCACGGACCCATGACGCGTGGGCGAGCCAGACGGGTGCGCCGGTGGTGAGCTTCTTGGCCGCGGCGGCGATGCGGTCGAGCGCATCGGCCCGGCCGGGCTGCGCCGCGGGCAGGGTGCAGGCGTCGGCCTCCGCGGTGGCGGCGGCCTGGAGCAGCGGCCAGGCATGGCGCTGGGTGCCCGGTGGAACTCCGGCGTCCAGGGCCCCGCGCAGTTCGTCGCGGGCGTCGAGCAGACGGCCTTCCGCGGCGGCGACGCCGACGGCGACATGGGCCAGCGGCAGCCAGTGCTGCGGCGGGATGTCGTGGCTGCCGAAGTGGCCGCGGGCGGCGGCGAGGCGGCCGGCCGCCTCGGCCAGGTCGCCGCGGCCCAGGGCGAGACGGGCCAGGGACAGGGCGGCCGAGCCCAGGGGCTTGGTGCCGGGGCCGCGACGGGTGGCGTTCTCGGCGGCGGTGGCCGACTCGGGCCAGTTGCCGAGGGAGTACAGGGTTTCGGCGAGGTTGGCCCACACCCGGGCTTCGGAGCCGAGCAGGCCGAACTTCCGGGTGTAGTCGCTCCCCTCCTCCAGGAGGGGGGCGGCCTCCCGGGAGCGGCCGACCGCCTCGAGTTCGGCGGGGAGGTTCACATACGCCCGGGCCGCGACATGGGTGTAGTCCTCCTGGACGGACTGGTCCTTGACCCGGTGCATCTCGACGAGGCCCGCCTCGACGTCTCCCGCGTCGACCCTGAGGACGCCGAGGGTGACGCGCGCGTCCAGTTCGATCTCGCGGGCGTCGAGCATGCGGGCGTACTCGACGGCCCGTTCGGCGGCGGCGAGGGCCTGTGGGCCCGGTTCGTGCATCATCCACCAGTTGGCGACGCCGGCCAGCACATCGGCATGCACCTCCGAGGGCGGCAGCCCGCGCACCAACTCCTGGGCGGCGGCGAGTTCGTGCCGTCCGTCGCCGCGTCCCAGTGCCTGGGCGAGGGTGGAGCGCTGGGTCCAGAACCAGGCGGCGCGCAGCGGGTCGTCCTCGTCCTCCAGGAGGTGCAGCGCCCGTCTGGTGATCTTCAGGGCGCGCTCGCGCTCCCCGCACATCCGTCCGGCGAGGACGGCCTCCGCCATCAGGTCGAGGTAGCGCAGCGGAGTGCCGGGGTCGCAGGACGGGTAGACCGCCACGCAGTCCACGGGGCGCAGCGCGGCCCGGACCGGGTGGGGAGCGGTCTCCCAGAGTTCCATCGCCCGCTCCAGGAGCCGCAGTTGCTCGCTGTAGGCGTACCGGCGGCGGGCGGTGACGGAGGCGTCCAGGACGGCGGGCAGGGCCTTGGCGGGGTCATGGGCGTGGTACCAGTGGCTGGCCAGCAGCATGACGCGCTCGTCGGCGGGGACGAGCGCCGGGTCACTCTCGATGGTCTCGGCATAGCGCCGGTTGAGTCGGGAGCGCTCGCCGGGCAGCAGGTCGTCGGCGACGGCTTCGTGGACCAGGGAGTGGCGGAAGCGGAAGCCGTCGCCGCCGGGGGCGGCGAGCAGGATGCCGGCGTTCACAGCGGCGCGCAGAGCCTCGATGAGATCGTCCTCGGCGAGTCCGGTGGCGGCGGCGAGGAGCGGGTACGCGACCGTGGAGCGGCCCTCGGCGGCCATCCGCACCACCCGCTGGGCGGTCTCGGGCAGCGCCTCCACGCGGACCAGGAGCAGGTCGCGCAGGGAGTCGGTGAGGCCGGTGCGGCAGCCCGAGCGGGCGGCGACCGCGAGTTCCTCGACGAAGAAGGCGTTGCCGTCGGAGCGTTCGAAGATCTCGTCGACGCGGGCGGGGTCCGGCTGGGCGGCGAGGATACCGGCGATCTGACGGCCGACCTCCTCGCGGTTGAAACGGTCGAGTTCGATGCGGCGGAGGGTGCGCAGCCGGTCGAGTTCGGCGAGCAGGGGGCGCAGCGGGTGGCGGCGGTGGATGTCGTCGCTGCGGTAGGTGGCGAGGACGACGAGCCGGCCGGCGCGCAGGGTGCGCAGCAGGTAGGACAGCAGATGGCGGGTGGAGGCGTCGGCCCAGTGCAGGTCCTCCAGGACGAGGACGACCGTGCGGTCGGCGGCGAGCCGTTCCAGCAGGCGGGCGGTGAGTTCGAAGAGGCGGGCCAGGCCCTCCTCGTCGGGCCGTCCGGTGGCCCGGGCCGGGGCGGTCTCGCCCAGTTCGGGCAGGAGCCGGGCCAGGTCCTCCTCGCGGCCCGCGGCGGCCTCGTCCAGTTCGCCCGGCAGGGCGCGGCGCAGGGCGCGCAGCGCGGTGGAGAACGCGGCGAACGGCAGTCCGTCGGCGCCGATCTCCACGCAGCCGCCGAGCGCGACGACGGCGCCCCGGCGGCCCGCGGCGGCGGCGAACTCCTCGATCAGCCGGGTCTTGCCGACCCCCGCCTCGCCGCCGACCAGCAGCGCCTGCGGCTCGCCCGCGGCGGCACGGGCGAGGGCGTCGTTCAACGTCTGGAGTTCTTCTGCGCGCCCGACGAAGACGGGGCTGACGGACCTGGTCTCCACGGGTTCGAGCATCGCACGGCGGTCTGACAGCACGGGATCCGGTTTCTGCGGAGAGGAAATCCCTGCGGGGAGGAAATCCCTGTGGGCAGGAGAGGGAAGGAAAGGGGGCCAGGGCCGGGGATTGGGCGGCCGGGGAGCGGGCGGCCGGCGCCGGTGCTCCGGCCGCCCTCCCCGCCGGGGCGTTCACGCGGCGCGGGGAAGCCGGTGGCGGCGTGGGCTCTCCGTATCCGTATCCGTATCCGTATGCGTATCGGAAGGGGCCTCGCGGCCGTCGCCGCGGCGGCAGGCCGTGGCCTCCCGGCGGGCTGCGCGTCGTTGGTCCAGCACCGCGCGGGCGAGGCGTGCGTCCGCGGCCCGGCGGCGCAGTTCGGTGGAGCGGAGCAGCTGGAGTTCGTACTGGATCATGACGCGTCCTTCGGAAGTCGGGTGTCGGGATCGCTCGTGGCGATGCCTCCACACTCGGCTGCCAGGGGGGTGCGCCGCATCGGGAGGGTTCCGCATCTCGCGGCGGGTGGCGGGCGCCGGACGCGCGTAAGGGGCCTTAGGCGTCCCGTGCGATGCTTACGGGTTTCCCAAGGCCCCTGCCGGATGAGGCGGTTCAGCTGGTCGAGGGCAGTCCGAGTATCACGTCGGAGTACTTGAGGACGGCCAGCAGCAGTCCGATGACGCCGAGCGAGACACCGGCCCAGGCGACCGACTTGATCCAGCCGACCTGGGGCTTGCCCGGGGCGCCGAACGCGGGCCGGGCCAGCACGACGACGCCGACGATCAGCGCGGCCAGCGCGAACGCGCCGGCCCACAGGGCGGTGGTCTGCCAGGCGTCGCCGTAGACCTCCTTGATCTGTGTGGCGACACTCGCGGACGACGAGGTCTGCAACTGGCCGACCAGTGTCTCGCGGGCGGAGGCCACGGTGCCGATCCAGCCGCCGGTCAGCGAGACGATGCCCAGTACGGCGGAGACGATGGCTCCGGCGCCCTGGCCGACACCGGACGGACCGCCGTCCTGTGCCGTCTCCTCGACCAGCCCGTCGGCAGCGTCATCGGCGTCGTCGTCAGCCGTGTCCGCCGCGTCCTCCGGCGCTTCGCCCGCAGCCGGCCCGGCCTCCTCCGCGGAGGTCCCACCGGCCGTCTCCTCGGCCCGGTCAGCCGCAGCGGCCCCGGTGTCCTTCCCTTCCTGGTTCTCGGCCTGGTCCTTCTTGGCCTCGTCGTGCTTGGCCTCGGTGTCGACCGCGGCCTCGTCGCCTGTCTTCGTTCCCATGCCCCGCACGCTACGGACGCTGTCTGAGAAGTTCCTTAAAGATCGTCCCGAACGGTACGCGCGCGTGCGGCGCCGTGCCCCGGTACACCGGGTTCCCGGAGGCCGCGGCTCGGGGCCGTGCTCACCCAGGGTTGTCACGTACATCCTGTCGGTGCTCCGCCAGTTCCACCACGACGTCGCGGAGCCGGTCGTGAGCGGCGCGGCACTCGGGCGGTTCGATGCTGATCCGGGGCAGGCGCCGGTCGAGCCAG
Source organism: Streptomyces sp. NPDC001270 (assembly GCF_042896695.1). Taxonomy (NCBI): domain Bacteria; kingdom Bacillati; phylum Actinomycetota; class Actinomycetes; order Kitasatosporales; family Streptomycetaceae; genus Streptomyces; species Streptomyces sp. NPDC001270. Next base: position 231,507 of record NZ_JBIAXM010000010.1, read on the forward strand.
CGCGGCAGCCACCAGTTGGCGTCGCCGAGGAGGTGCATCAGGGCCGGTACCAGCAGGGTCCGCACGACGAACGCGTCGAGCGCGACGGCGGCGGCCAGCCCGAGGCCGCACATGGCGATCACCCGGTCACCGCTGAGCACGAACGCGAGGAACACGGAGATCATGATGACGGCCGCGGAATTGATCACGCGGCTGGTCTCGGCGAGGCCGACCCGGACGGCACGCCGGTTGTCGCCCGTCTCCAGCCACTCCTCGTAGATCCGGCTGACCAGGAAGACCTGGTAGTCCATGGAGAGCCCGAACAGCACCGACACCATGATCACGGGGAGGAAGGGTTCGATCGGTCCGGCCCGGCCGAGCCCGAGCGGTTCGCTGCCCCAGCCCCACTGGAAGACCGCGACGACGACGCCGAAGGCACCCGCGACGGCGGCGATGTTCATCACGGCCGCCTTCAGCGGAATGCCGACCGACCGGAAGGCGAGCATCAGCAGCACGAAGCCCAGCCCGATGACGACACCGACGAACAGCGGCAGCTTGCCGACGATCACGTTGGCGAAGTCGTCGTAGCTCGCGGTCACCCCGCCGACGTACACATCGAGCGAGGTGCCCGTCTCCGCGCGCGGGAGGACGTCGTCGCGCAGCCGGTCGACGAGATCGCTGGTCTGGCGCGACTGCGGCGCGGAGTCGGGTACGACGGTGAGGTACGCGGTGTCGCCGCCGGTGTCGTAGCGCGCCGGAGTCGCGGAGGCGACGCCCGGGGTGGTGCGCAGGGTGGTGTCGAGGTTGTCGAGCGCGAGCTTGTCCTCGGCGCTGTCGACGTGGGCCACCAGGGTCAGCGGTCCGTTGACGCCGGGTCCGAAGCCCTCGGCGAGCAGGTCGTACGCCTGCCGGGTGGTCGAGGATCTGGGGTCGTTCCCCTGGTCGGAGGTGCCGAGGTGGAGGGCGAGGGTGGGCAGTGCGACCAGGGCGATGACGGCCAGCGCGATCGAGCCGAGCAGTCTGGGATGGCGTTCGACGAACACGGACCAGCGGGCGGCGAGGCCGGTGGGCAGTTCCGGTTGCGGGCCTTGTTCGGCCAGCCGCTGCCGCTCGCGGCGGCTCAGCGCGCGGTCGCCGATGAAGGACAGCAGGGCGGGGAGCAGGGTCACGGATGCCGCGACGGTGAGGACGACCGTCATCGAGGCCGCGACGGCGACGCCGTTGAGGAAATTCAGCCGCAGGCTCAGCAGGCCCAGCAGGGCGATGCACACGGTGGCGCCCGCGAACAGGACCGCGCGTCCGGTGGTGGTGACGGCGTTGGTGGCGGCCTCGGTGACGGTGAGGCCGCGTTTCAGTCCGCGCCGGTGCCGGGTGACGATGAACAGCGCGTAGTCGATGCCGACGCCGAGCCCGATGAGCATGCCGAGCATCGGGGCGAACGCGGCGACGGTCATGGCGTGGCCGAGCAGTCCGATGGCGGCGTACGCGGTGCCCACGCCGACCAGGGCGGTGGCGATGGGCAGCAGGGAGGCGGCCGGCGAGCCGAAGGCGAGGAACAGTACGACGGCGGCGACGGCCACGCCGACCGCCTCGGCGTAGTGCTCGTCCGACGACTCGGTGAGCCCGATGGCGCTGCCGCCCAACTCGACCCGCAGTCCGTCCGCGTCGGCCGACTTGGCGGTGCGGACGACCGCCTCGGCCTCGGCCTTGCCGATCTTCTCGACCGGTTGGGCGAAGGTGACGGCGGCGTACGCGATCCGGCCGTCCCGGCTGATCTGGCCGTTGCCCTGGCCGTCGTAGGGGCTGGTCACGGAGGACACCCCGGGCAGGTCCGCGATCTTGTGGAGGGTGTCGTTCATCGTCTGCTCCACGGCGGCCGCGCGGACGCCGCCGGACGCCTCCCAGACAACGGTGTCGCTGTCGCCGCCCAGGCCCGGGAACCCCTTGGCCAACAGTTGGGTGGCGCGGCCCGATTCGGTGCCGGGGACCGTGTAGTCGTCGGTGTACGCGGAGCCGGTGACCGCGGCGGCGGCGGTGACACCGCCGAAGGCGGACAGCCAGAGCAGGACGGCTACCAGACGGTGCCGGACACACCAACGCGCAAGTGCAGCCACGTGTCTGCTCCCAGGAGGTATTTCAGCATCTTTGACCGGGATAAATCCTCGATAAGATGAACAGCCAGGAAAGAAAACCTGAGCAATCGAGGGACACTCTGGCAGTTGAAAGTGATCCTTTGTCGGGTTCGTGGGCTTACTCACAAGAGACGGAAACCGGGAACTTTCGCACGCAATCCACATGCCGCACGCACGGAATCCGAATGCGGCGAGCCGGGGCGACCGCTACCGTCCCGGGCGTTGGTTCCAACAGGGCAGCCGGCTCATCGCCGTAGATCCAAGCAGGCGCATTGCAGGCGCATTGTTTGACGGTCCGACCGAGCTTCTCCGCATCCAATTCCCGGATGAATTACCGTCCTTACGGCACGAGGAGCCCGTTCACCGGTGTCCGACATCAACATCACCACTCAGAACTCGTCCGGCGATCTGAGTGAGCGTCCGACCCATCCGCGTCACTCGCGCAGCAACCGCTACGACGTCCGCTGGATCGTCGAGAACCAGATGGGCTCGCACGCTCGGCCGAGGTCTGGCCCGTCGGGGCCGGTGGTGGCTTGCTGCCAGGCGGGGTGTAGGGGGCCGTTCCCCGCGGCGGTTCGCCGTGCGACCTGAGGAGCGATTGCGGGTGCGGGTGCGTGCGGGTCCTTCGCGCAGTTCCCCGCGCCCCCAAAAAACAGGGGCCCGCCGCCCCAACTCGCGACGGAAAGGCGCTGCCCGAGCAGGCGCCCACCCGCCGTGCGACCCGGGGAGTCGAATGCGAGTGCGGGTGCATGCGGGTCCTTCGCGCAGTTCCCCGCGCCCCCCAAAAAAACAGGGGCCAGTCGCGCAGTTCCCCGCGCCCCTGAAACAGGGGTCGGTCACGTGCAGTTTGCCGCGTTGCTATTGGGGGGTGCCCCGGGGGATGGGGTGGGGTGGTGCGTCCCCCGGGGCGGTGGTGCGTGGTGGGGATCAGGCTTCGCTGACGCCCAGTTTCTCCAGGATCAGTTCCTTGACGCGGGCCGCGTCGGCCTGGCCCCGGGTGGCCTTCATGACCGCGCCGACCAGGGCCCCCGCCGCGGCCACCTTGCCGCCACGGATCTTGTCCGCGATGGCCTGGTTGCCGGCGATGGCCTCGTCGACGGCCGTGCCGAGCGCCGAGTCGTCGGAGACGACCTTCAGGCCGCGCTTGTCGACGACCTCGTCCGGGGTGCCCTCGCCCGCGAGGACGCCCTCGATGACCTGGCGGGCCAGCTTGTCGTTCAGATCGCCGGAGGCGACCAGCTGGGTGACGCGGGCGACCTGCTCGGGCGTGATGGCCAGCTCGTCGAGGGCGGCCCCGGACTCGTTGGCGCTGCGCGCCAGCTCGCCCATCCACCACTTGCGGGCGGAGGCGGCGTCGGCACCCGCGTCGATGGTGGCGACGATCGGGTCCAGCGCACCCGCGTTGAGGATCGCCTGCATGTCGGTGACCGAGATGCCCCACTCCGCGAGGAGACGGGTGCGGCGGACCAGCGGCAGCTCGGGCAGCGCGGTGCGGATCTCCTCGACCCACTCACGCGCGGGGGCCACCGGGACCAGGTCGGGCTCCGGGAAGTACCGGTAGTCCTCGGCCTCCTCCTTCACCCGGCCCGAGGTCGTCGACCCGGTGTCCTCGTGGAAGTGCCGGGTCTCCTGCACGATCGTGCCGCCGGACGACAGCACGGCCGCGTGCCGCTGGATCTCGAACCGGGCGGCGCGCTCGACGGACCTGAGCGAGTTGACGTTCTTCGTCTCGGAGCGGGTGCCGAACTTGTCGGCGTCCTTGGGCATCAGCGACAGGTTGACGTCGCAGCGCATCTGGCCCATCTCCATGCGGGCCTCGGAGACGCCGAGCGCCCTGATGACCTCGCGCAGCTCACGGACGTACGCCCGGGCGACCTCGGGGGCGCGCTCGCCCGCCCCGACGATCGGCTTGGTGACGATCTCGATGAGCGGGATGCCCGCGCGGTTGTAGTCCAGCAGAGAGTGGGACGCGCCGTGGATACGGCCCGTGGCGCCGCCGACGTGCGTCGACTTGCCGGTGTCCTCCTCCATGTGGGCGCGTTCGATCTCCACCCGGAAGGTCTCGCCGTCCTCCAGCTGTACGTCGAGGTAGCCGTCGTAGGCGATCGGCTCGTCGTACTGGGAGGTCTGGAAGTTCTTCGGCATGTCCGGATAGAAGTAGTTCTTCCGGGCGAAGCGGCACCAGTCGGCGATCGAGCAGTTCAGCGCGAGACCGATCTTGATCGCGGACTCGACGCCGGTCTCGTTGACGACCGGGAGCGCGCCGGGCAGGCCGAGGCAGGTGGGGCAGGTCTGCGAGTTGGGTTCGGCGCCCAGCTCGGTGGAGCACCCGCAGAACATCTTGGTCTTGGTGCCGAGTTCGACATGGACTTCGAGGCCCATGACGGGGTCGTACGACGCCAGCGCGTCCTCGTACGACACCAGGTCGGTCGTGATGGTCACGGTGAAACTTCCCTCTCAGCCCAGCAGGACGTCGTCGTCGCCCAGCCGCTTCAGCTCGCGGTAGAGGAGGGCGAGGCCGGTGACGATCGCGACGGCGGACACGGTGGCGTCGATCAGGCGCAGCGTGTCGTGCTCGGCACGGGCCTTCTTGATCTGCTTGGCGACGCCGACCGCACCGAACGCGGTGGTGGCCATGGACATGTACGTACCGGGCTTGGTGTTCTTGAAGCCCTTGGCCTTGGACAGTGCCTTGCTCATAGCGACGGAGCCTCCTCCAGCAGCGGGTGCCCCCACTTTTCCACGAAGGCGGCCTCGACGGCGGCGCCGACCTTGTACAGCCTGTCGTCCTTCAGCGCCGGGGCGATGATCTGCAGGCCGACGGGGAGGTTGTCCTCGGGGGCGAGGCCACAGGGCAGCGACATGGCCGCGTTGCCCGCCATGTTGGTCGGGATGGTGCACAGGTCGGCGAGGTACATGGCCATCGGGTCGTCGGCGCGCTCGCCGATCGGGAAGGCGGTGGTCGGGGTCGTCGGTGAGACGATCACCTCGACCTGCTCGAACGCCTTCTCGAAGTCGCGCGTGATGAGCGTGCGGACCTTCTGCGCGGAGCCGTAGTACGCGTCGTAGTAGCCGCTCGACAGGGCGTACGTGCCGAGCATGATGCGACGCTTGACCTCGGCGCCGAAACCCGCCTCACGGGTGAGGGAGGTGACCTCCTCGGCCGAGTGGCCGCCGTCGTCGCCGGTCCTGCGGCCGTAGCGCAGGCCGTCGAAGCGGGCCAGGTTGGAGGAGCACTCGGACGGCGCGATCAGGTAGTACGCCGACAGGGCGAGGTCGAAGGACGGGCAGTCCAGCTCGACGATCTCGGCGCCCAGCTCCTTCAGCAGTTCGACGGACTCCTCGAAGCGCTGGACGACACCGGCCTGGTAGCCCTCGCCGCGGAACTGCTTGACCACGCCGATGCGCATGCCCGCGACGCTGCCGTTGCGCGCGGCCTCGACGACCGGCGGCACGGGGGCGTCGATGGAGGTGGAGTCCATCGGGTCGTGCCCGGCGATGACCTCGTGCAGCAGGGCCGCGTCCAGGACCGTACGGGCGCAGGGGCCGCCCTGGTCGAGGGAGGAGGAGAAGGCGACCATGCCGTACCGGGAGACCGCGCCGTACGTCGGTTTCACGCCGACCGTGCCGGTGACGGAGGCCGGCTGGCGGATGGAGCCGCCGGTGTCGGTGCCGATGGCGAGCGGGGCCTGGTAGGAGGCGAGCGCGGCGCTGGAGCCGCCGCCGGAGCCGCCGGGGATCCTGGTGAGGTCCCAGGGGTTGCCGGTCGGGCCGTAGGCGCTGTTCTCGGTGGAGGACCCCATGGCGAACTCGTCCATGTTGGTCTTGCCGAGGATGACGACGTCGGCGGCCTTCAGCCGCTTGGTGAGCGTCGCGTCGTACGGCGGGATCCAGCCTTCGAGGATCTTCGATCCGACGGTCGTCGGGACGCCCTCGGTGGTGAAGATGTCCTTGAGGGCGAGGGGGACGCCGGCCAGCGGGCCCAGCTTCTCGCCGCGCTCCCGCTTCGCGTCGACGGCCCGGGCCTGGGCCAGGGCGCCCTCGCGGTCGACGTGCAGGAAGGCGTGCACCTTCTCGTCCACGGCGTCGATCCGGGCGAGGTGGGCCTCGGTGACCTGGACCGCGGTCAGCTCGCCGGAGGCGATCTTCGCGGCGGTCTCGGCGGCCGTGAGCTTGATGATGTCCGTCATGGTCACTCCTCCCCCAGGATCTGCGGCACCTTGAAACGCTGCTGCTCCTGGGCCGGGGCGCCGGAGAGCGCCTGCGCGGGGGTGAGCGAGGGACGGACCTCGTCCGCGCGCATGACGTTCGTCAGCGGGAGCGGGTGCGAGGTCGGCGGTACGTCTTGGTCGGCGACCTCGCTGACGCGGGCGACCGCGCCGATGATGTCGTCGAGCTGGCCCGCGAAGTGATCGAGTTCTTCGGGTTTCAGCTCCAGACGCGCCAGCCGGGCGAGGTGGGCGACCTCCTCGCGCGTGATGCCAGGCATGCAGCGATCCTCTGGGGTGAGTGTGTGTGTTTTGGGGTCAATCCTATGGGGCCCGCCGCACTGACTGTGAAACGGTTTCCCGGGCCGGGCTCCCCGGTCCCGGGCTCGGTGCCGGCCGGGCCGGGCGGCGGGTTCAGCGGCGGCCGTCCCAGGCCGCGCTCCGCCGGAAGTGGTTGTCGTACAGTTCCTGCACCTCCAGCAGGCTCTCCGGGGTGGCCTCGCCGAGCCGGATGCGCCGGAGCTGGCGGAAGTACTCGAAGCGTTCGACGCCCGGGGTGATCACGATGAGGATGTCCGCGGTGCTCCCGGGGACGGCGGCGAAGGCGTGCGGCTTGTCCGGTGGGACGACGACCAGGTCGCCGCGTCCGGCGGTGACGATGTCGTCGCCGGAGAGCAGTTCGGCGGCGCCGTCGAGGACGTAGAACATCTCGGCGGAGTTGTGGTGCAGGTGCGGCCGGGCGCCGTCGGCGCCGCGCGCCAGGGTGACCCGTACGGTGGACAGCGCGCCGCCGACGGCACTGCTGTCGGCCAGCAGTCGTACGGCGACGGGATCGCCGTCGACGACCTCGGCGGCGGCGTCGCGCACGACCACCGAGTCGTCGAACCTGGGAACGAACAGTGACATCCGTGCATCCTCCGTCGGTGAGGGGCGGGGTCTTCCGGTACCGGGCCGCCGACCCCGAAGATGCGCGCGGAACCGAGGGTTCCGCTGCCCGAACAGCGGAACCGAGGGTTCCGCTGTTCGGGCGAAGCCGGGAACTGGGGGGGGAGCGGCCGGCCACGGCGCAACGCGGACGAACAGGGACCCAGAGCAGAGCCTCGGACGACCAACGATCCAGGACCGAGCGTCCCCGGACCACCATCGGCCCAGGACCGAGCCCCGGACCACCAACGATCCAGGACCGAGCCCCGGACGAACAACGACCCAAGACCGAGCCCCGGACCCCGGACGAACAGCGGCCCAGGGCGGAACCCCCGGTGGAGGGCTCAGTCGTCGGCCGCTGCCGCCGGCAGCGCGGCCCGGGGCCGCTGCCATCCCCGTGATCCGCGCGCCAGCAGCCAGGCCGTGGTCTCGTCGGGCGGCATCGCCGCGGCGACCAGCCATCCCTGCACCGCGTCGCAGCCGAGGTCCCGCAGCCGCTCCCAGGTCTCGTCGTCCTCCACGCCCTCGGCGACCACCAGCAGGCCCAGCGAGTGCGCCAGGTCGACGGTGCAGCGCACGATCTCCGCGTCCTCGGTGTCGACGGCCAGCCGTGCCACGAAGGACCGGTCGATCTTCAGCTCGCTGACCGGCAGCCGGCGCAGATGCACCAGCGAGGAGTACCCGGTGCCGAAGTCGTCCAGGGACATCTTCACGCCGTGCCCGGTCAGCCCTGCCAGCGTGTCCGCGGCGCGCTGCGGGTCCTCCAGCAGGACGTGCTCGGTGATCTCCAGCTGGAGCGCTCCCGCGGGCACTCCGTGCCGGGCCAGCCGGGCGGCGACCGAGCCGGCGAAGCCGGGCGTGTGGACGTCCCGGGGGGAGACGTTCACGGCCACCGGCACCCGCAGCCCCTGGGCCCGCCACTTGGCGACCTGCCCGAGCGCGGTCTCCAGCACGTACTCCGTCAGCAGGGGCATCAGCCCGGAGGACTCGGCGATCGCTATGAACTCGTCCGGCGGTACCTTCCCGCGTTCCGGGTGCACCCAGCGCACCAGCGCCTCCAGCCCGGCGACCTGCCCGTCGAAGCGGACCTTGGGCTGGTAGTGCAGCTGGACCTCGTGCGCGTCCAGGGCCCGGCGCAGATCGCCGAGCAGCCCGAGCCGGTCCGGGGTGTTGGAGTCCCGCTTGGACTCGTAGACCTCGACGCCGGTGCGGTCCCGCTTCGCCTGGTACATCGCCACGTCCGCGCGGCGCAGCAGGCCTTCGGCGTCCAGCGCGTGGTCCGGGAAGACGGCGACGCCCGCACTGGCCTCCAGGACGAGGGTGAGCCCGTCGAGGTCGAGCGGCGAGCTGAGCGCGGTGACGAGGTTGCGGGCGACCCGGGTCGCGGACGTCGTGGAGTCGGCGACCGGCAGCAGGACGGCGAACTCGTCGCCGCCGAGGCGTGCGGCCTCCGCGCCGCGCGGCAGCGCGAGGCGCAGCCGTTCGGCTATCTGGAGCAGCAGCCGGTCTCCGGCGAGGTGCCCGAGGGTGTCGTTCACCGACCGGAACCGGTCGAGGTCGATCAGCATGAGGGCGGACCGGGCACCGATGCGTTCGGCGTCGTCGAGGGCCGTCCAGATCCGTTCCAGGAGCCACTGCCGGTTGGGCAGTCCGGTCAGCGGGTCGCGCAGCTGTTCCTCGGCCCGGGCACGGGCGATCCACAGGGTGGAGTCGAGGGCGATCAGCGGGATGGCGAACAGCGGGAGCAGCACCGGCCGGGCGACCGCCACCACACAGATCAGCGGAGCGATGCCGAGCAGCGCGACCGCGACCAGGCCCTGTCTGACCAGGGCGGTGCGGGCGACGGTGGGCAGACCGCCGCCGCGCGGGGCGCTCAGATACCACAGCAGGACGCGGGTGACGGCCAGGTAGGCCGCCGCGACGAGCACCACCTCGGGGACGGCGGTGACGCTCCAGTGGTCGGGGCTCCACGGGTCCTCGACGGTCGGTACCCGGCCGCAGGCGCCGAGCAGCAGGGCGGCGGCCCCGATGCCGAGGATGTCGACCGAGCCGTGCAGCACGCCCTGGCGCCAGCGGTGCCGGCGGGCTATGCCGACCAGGACGACGACGGTGAGGCTGACCATGCCGGCGGGCAGCCAGCCGTAGAGCAGCAGCACGGCGAGGGTGAGGGCGGCGCCGGAGCCGGTGCCGCCCCACCAGCGGGCGCGGCCGAGCATGACGAGGTGGCCGACGATGATGCCGGTGAGTACCGCCAGTGACCAGCCGACGGTGCCGGACGGGAAGAGGGCGTGGTTGTCGGTGAACGCCCGGTAGAACCCGGCGCCCAGCAGGAACGCGGCCGCCGCGACGACTGCGGCGGGCAGTGCGGGCCAGGCCGGCTGGCGTTCGTGGTCGGAGCCGGCCGGCCCGGGTGCGCCTGGTGCGCCGACGACCAGGGGAACGGTGCCTGCCCGAGGCACCATGTGCGGTGCGGCGGCGCGTGCGACGGCGCCCGCGCGCTCCGCGGCCTGTCCCGGCCACCGGCTCCCCCGCCACGCGACCGCTCTGCGCAGCCACAGCCGCAAGTCCGGGGCGGCGCTCTCGGTCGGTTCCATTCCCGTCCCTCTCACAGCCGGCGGTGCCCACGCCACGCGGCCCGACGCCCGAGATCCGTCGACGGCTCCGCGTTGGAACAACCCGTCCCCGTGCCGTTCGAGGGCACGCGGATGCCCCGACCGCAGCTGGGCACGGCAGGCGCACATCTCAACAGTAGGCCGCAGAAGGCTTTCACGGGCAGCGGTCGTCGACGGTTGCCCGAATGCGCCCCGGCCACCCGTATGCATCTGATATGCGCCGATCGGGTGGCCTTCAACCGCTACTCCGCGGTCGGAAGGGCGACTTCGGCCGCCGCCTCCGGCCCCTGTTCCAACAGGACGCCGAAGCCGTCCTCGTTCAGAACCGGCACCTTCAGCTGCATGGCCTTGTCGTACTTCGAACCCGGGTTGTCACCCACGACGACGAACGCGGTCTTCTTCGACACCGATCCGGTCACCTTGGCCCCACGGCTCTGTAGCGCGTCCTTGGCGCCGTCCCGGGTGAAGTTCTCCAGGGTGCCGGTCACGACGACGGTGAGGCCCTCCAGGGGACGCGGGCCCTCCTCCTCGCCCGACGCCTCGTCCTCCAGCGGGACTCCGGCCGCCTTCCACTTGCGGACGATCTCGCGGTGCCAGTCCTCGGTGAACCATTCCTTGACCGCCGCGGCGATGATCGGGCCGACACCCTCGATGTTCGCCAGTTCCTCCTCGGACGCCTGCTCGATGCGGTCCACGGAACGGAACGAGCGGGCCAGTGCCTGGGCGGCAACCGGTCCGACGTGCCGGATGGAGAGCCCGTTCAGGAAGCGGGCGAGCGGGCGGGCCTTGGCCGCCTCGATGTTCTCCAGCAGCGCGAGGGTGTTCTTCTTCGGCTCGCCCTTCTGGTTGGCGAAGACCGTGACGACCTTCTCCTGGCCGGTCTTGGGGTCCCGCTTGGGCAGGCCGCTGTCCGGGTCGAGGACGTACGCCGTGATGGGCAGCAGCTTGTCCACCGTGAGGTCGAACAGGTCTCCCTCGTCCTTCAGCGGTGGCTCGGCGGGCTCCAGCGGGCGGGTGAGCGCCGCCGCCGCCACTTCGCCGAAGTGCTCGATGTCCAGGCATTCCCGGCCGGCGAGGTAGGAGACGCGCTCCCGCAACTGGGCCGGGCACGCGCGCGCGTTGGGGCAGCGGAGGTCGATGTCGCCCTCCTTCATGGGGCGCAGCGGCGTGCCGCACTCCGGGCACTCGGTGGGCATCACGAACTCCCGCTCGCTGCCGTCGCGCAGGTCGACGACCGGGCCGAGGATCTCCGGGATGACGTCACCGGCCTTGCGGAGCACCACCGTGTCACCGATGAGGACGCCCTTGGCCTTGACCACGTCCTGGTTGTGCAGGGTGGCGAACTCGACCTCGGAGCCCGCGACCTTGACCGGCTCGACCTGGGCGTACGGCGTGACCCGGCCGGTGCGTCCGACGCCCACCTTGATGTCGACGAGCTTGGTGTTGACCTCCTCCGGCGCGTACTTGTACGCGATCGCCCAGCGCGGGGCGCGGGCGGTGGAGCCGAGGCGGCCCTGGAGGCGGATCTCGTCGAGCTTGACGACCACGCCGTCGATCTCGTGCGCCACGGAGTGGCGGTTCTCGCCGAAGTAGGCGATGAACTCCCGCACCCCGTCGAGGTCGTCGACCACCCGGTTGTGCGGGGAGGTGGGCAGGCCCCAGCCTCCCAGCAGGTCGTAGGCGTGGGAGAGGCGGTTGAAGCCCGAGTAGCCCTCCAGGGCGCCGATGCCGTGGACGACCATGTGCAGGGGGCGGCTCGCGGTGACGCGCGGGTCCTTCTGGCGCAGTGAACCGGCGGCCGCGTTGCGCGGGTTGGCGAACGGCTTGTCGCCGGCCGCGACCAGGCGCTCGTTGAGCTCCAGGAACTTCTCCATCGGGAAGAAGACCTCGCCGCGGATCTCCACGAGGTCGGGCACCCGCTCGCCGTGCAGCCGGTCGGGGATCTCGGCGATCGTGCGGACGTTGGGCGTGATGTCCTCGCCGGTGCGGCCGTCGCCGCGGGTCGCCGCGCGGGTGAGCCGGCCGCGCTCGTAGGTGAGGTTGACCGCGAGTCCGTCGACCTTCAGTTCGCACAGGAAGTGGTAGTCCTGGTCGCCGAGTTCACGGTGGATGCGGTCGGCCCAGGTGGCGAGTTCCTCGTCGTTGAAGGTGTTGTCGAGGGAGAGCATGCGCTCGCGGTGCTCGACCGCGGTGAACTCCGTCGCGTACGACCCCGAGACCTTCTGGGTCGGCGAGTCGGGTGTGCGCAGTTCCGGATACTCCGCCTCCAGCGCCTCCAGGGAACGCAGGAGTCGGTCGAACTCCGCGTCGCTGACGACGGGCGCGTCCTTCACGTAGTACCGGAAGCGGTGCTCCTCGATCTGCTCAGCGAGGCGCGCGTGCTGCTCGCGTGCCTCGGCGGGCACTGTCGTCTCCGCTTGCTTGTCGCCGGCCACCGTGTTGTCCTCCCGTTACTCTGGGTTGTCCGCGAGGGATCTCGCCGCCCGGACGCAGTGGGCGAGCGCCGCGCGGGCGTACGCGGGCGAAGCGCCCGCGAGACCGCACGTCGGCGTGACCGTGACCGCGTCCGCGAGCAGCCCAGGTCGCAGCCCCAGCCTGCGCCACAGCGTCCTGACACCCATGACGCTACCGGCAGGGTCTGACAACGGGCCGTCCACGGACGGCACGACACCGGCGAACAGCTGCGTACCGCCCTCCACGGCCTCCCCGATCACCTCGTCGTCACGCTCGGTGAGCAGCGAGAAGTCGAAGGAGACGGCGGCGGCGCCCGCGCGGCGCAGCAGCGCGAAGGGCACGTCCGGCGCGCAGGAGTGGACCACGACGGGCCCGTCACCGTGCACGGCGACGATGTCCCGCAGGGCGGCCTCCACGATCTGCCGGTCCACGGCGCGGTGGGTGCGGTAGCCGCTGGCCGTGCGGACCTGTCCACGCAGCACGGAGGTGAGGGACGGCTCGTCGAGCTGGAGCACGATCCTGGCGCCCGGCACCCGGCGGCGCACCGCGGCGAGATGCAGACGCAGCCCTTCGGCGAGCGAGGCGGCGAGGTCGCGGCAGGCGCCGGGGTCGGAGAGGGCGGCCTCGCCGTTCCTCACCTCCAGGGCGGCGGCCAGGGTCCACGGCCCGACCGCCTGCACCTTGAGGTCGCCCTCGTAGCCCTGGGTCAGCTCCTCCAGCGCGTCGAGGTCCTCCCCGAGCCAGGACCGCGCCCGCTTGGTGTCCCGGCCCGGCCGGTCGCCGATCCGCCAGCCGCTGGGCTCCACGCGCGCGTACAGCTCGACGAGCAGGCCCGCGGTCCGCCCGATCATGTCGGCTCCGGGCCCGCGGGCGGGCAGCTCGGGCAGAAACGGGAAGTCCTCGAAGCTGCCGGTGACGGTCTTGGCCGCCTCCCGCGCGTCCGTTCCGGGCATGGACCCGACGCCGGTGGCGCCCGGGAACCTGAACTCGCTGTTCTCACTCACGCCGGAAGCGTATGCGGTACGGGGCCCCAGGGGCTCCGCCCCCTGACCCGGGCCCGCGCGCACCCACCGCCCGACCCCTCGGGGCCCGGCGCCGGCGGCACCCGGGGACGGCCCGGGCGGGGGCGGGATTCCTCGCGTCGGTCACACCCCGTCACCACACCGTCACCGGCCCGGCCGCACCGTCAGGTCGTTGACCTCCGCGTCCCGGGGCAGGTCCATGGCCATCAGGACCGCCGTGGCGACCGACTCGGGGTCGATCCACCGGGCCGGGTCGTACTCCTTGCCCTCCTGCTGGTGCACCTTGGCCTGCATGGGGCTGGTGGTGCGGCCGGGGTAGACGGAGGTGACCCGGACACCGTTGTCGTGCTCCTCCTCGCGCAGGGCGTCGGCGAGCGCCTTCAGGCCGTGCTTGGAAGCGGCGTACGCGGACCAGCCGGCGTGGGCGCTCAGACCCGCCCCGGAGTTGACGAACACCACGTGCCCGCGGGCGGCACGCAGCTGGGGCAGGAAGTGCCGGGTCAGCTCGGCGGGCGCGAGCAGGTTGACGCCGAGCTGGTGCCGCCAGGACTTGGGGGTCAGCTCGTCCACCCGGCCGAGGTCGACCACGCCCGCGACGTGCAGCAGCGTGTCCACCCGGTCCGGGAGCGTCTGGTGCGAGAAGGCCCAGGACAGCTTGTCCGGATCGGCGAGGTCGCCGACCAGCGTGCGCGCCCCGGGGAACCGTGCCGCGAGGTCCTTCGCACGGCCCGCGTCGCGCACGTGCAGGACGAGGTCGTCCCCGCGCGCGTGGAGGCGCCGCGCCACGGCCGCGCCGATGCCGGAGCCGGCCCCGGTGATCACATGAGTAGACATACGGGCCATGCTCGCATCAGCGACGCGTCATCCCGTGCCCCGGCTCTCCTCCAGGTAGGCCAGCGCACCGACCGGCTCCTCGGCGAAGAACACCAGGTCGCTCAGGGGACGGGGCAGGAAGCCCTCGGCCTCCATCCGGCGGAACTGCTCCTTCAGGCCGTCGTAGAAGCCCGCGGTGTTGAGCAGCACGACCGGCTTGTCGGTGTGCCCGTGCTTCTTCAGCTCCAGGATCTCCGTGGCCTCGTCGAGCGTCCCGGTGCCGCCCACCATGATCACCACCGCGTCGGCCTTCTCCAGCAGCAGCCGCTTGCGCTCGCCGAGATCCTTGGCGGTCACCATCTCGTCCGCGCCGGGCCGCGCCTTCGCCGCCAGGAACTCCACGGAGACCCCGAGCAGCCTGCCGCCGGCCTCCTGCACGCCGTCCGCGACCACCTTCATCAGACCGACGTCGGAGCCGCCCCACACCAGCGTGTGGCCGCCCTTGCCGAGCAGCCTCGCGAAGTCGCGCGCGGGGCGCGTGTAGCGGTCGTCGAGGTCGGCGGCGGAGAGGAAGACGCAGATGTTCATGGGCTCCACCGTACGCGGGAAGAACCCGGCGCCCGCGGGTGCTGTTCGGATATGGCCGAAGGACACACCATCACCATCGAGCAGGGCGAGCAGCACGTGCGCGTGGTGCACGGGAACCAGGTGCTCGCCGAGACCGACCACCCCTTGGTGCTGCGCGAGACCGGCAGTCCCGTGCGGTACTACATCCCGGCCGAGGACGTGCGCCTCGACCTCCTCACCCCCTCCGACACCCAGACCTACTGCCCCTTCAAGGGCACGGCGTCCTACTGGTCGCTGCCGGACGCCCCGGACCTCGTCTGGGGCTATCCGCAGCCCAAGGACGAGGTGGCCCGGATCAAGGACCACCTGTGCTTCTACGAGGCGGAGGTGTCGCCCGCCGAAACGGCGTGACGCCGAAGTGTCGTGACCGATGACGCGCCCGCCGGGTGGCAGTCTGCACTGGCATGGACAAGCAGATCATTTCGCCTGACGGCACGCCCATCGCGTACCAGCGCTCCGGAAGGGGTCCTGCGGTCGTCCTCGTGAGCGGCGCGATGTCGACGGGTGCGACGGTGGCGCCGCTGGCCACCCGGCTGGCGGACCGCTTCACCGTCGTCCCGTACGACCGCCGGGGCCGCGGCGCGAGCGGCGACACGCCGCCGTACGCCGTCGTCCGCGAGATCGAGGACCTGGCGGCCCTGATCGAGGCGGTGGGCGGCGAGGCGGCGCTCTACGGCGTCTCGTCGGGCGGCGCGCTGGCACTGGAGGCCGCGGCGAGCGGGCTGCCGGTCCGTCAGGTGGCCGTGTACGAGCCGCCGTTCGCCGGGCCCGGCGGGGAGAAGGAGCACGCCGAGTACACCGAGCGGCTCACCGAGGCCCTGGCCGAGGGGCGACACGGGGACGCGGTCGAGCTGTTCCTGCGGCTGACCGGGCTGGCCGAGCAGATGATCCAGGGTGCCCGGCAGTCCCCGATGTGGGCCGACATGGAGGCCATCGCGCCGACCCTGGCGTACGACGACGCCGTGATGGGCGGCGGTCTGCTGCCGCGGGAGCGGATCTCGTCGATCGGTGTGCCGGTGCTCGCGGTGGCGGGCGGAGCGAGCCCCGGCCGGCTGCGGACGGCGGTCGCGGAGGTGGCGGACACGGCCCCCAAGGGGACCTTCCTCACCCTGGAGGACCAGACGCACCGGGTGGACCCGGACGTGCTGGCGCCGGTGCTGGTGGAGTTCTTCGCCCTGTAGCGGGTCGTCCTGTAGCGACCGCCCCGTAGCGGGCATCGGCACCATTCGGATCGTTCGGATCATATGGGCCATTCGCCCCGGAATGAGTTCTTCGCCGTGCGGCGTGCGTGCCGTGCGGCGTGCGATCCGTGCGGCGTGCGATCCGTGATCCGGCTACACCGTCGCCGGCCTCGCGCGCGTGGTCGACGCGATCGTCGCCGAACCCACCACGCGCGTGCCGTCGTACAGGACCACGGCCTGGCCGGGGGCGACCCCGCGGACCGGGGCCGCGAACGACACCTGAAGTGCGCCGTCCACCAGTTCCGCGGTCACCTCGGTCTCGTCCCCGTGCGCGCGCAGCTGGGCCGAGTAGGTGCCGGGGCCGACCGGGGCGGTGCCGCACCAGCGGGGCTTGATCGCGGTCAGCGCGGTCACGTCCAGGGCGGCGGCCGGGCCGACCGTCACGGTGTTGGTCACCGGGGAGATGTCGAGGACGTAGCGGGGCTTGCCGTCCTGAGCCGGGGTGCCGATGCGCAGCCCCTTGCGCTGGCCGATGGTGAAGCCGTACGCGCCCTCGTGCGTGCCCACCTTGGTGCCGGACTCGTCGACGATGTCGCCCTCGGCACGGCCGAGGCGGGTGGCGAGGAAGCCCTGGGTGTCGCCGTCGGCGATGAAGCAGATGTCGTGCGAGTCGGGCTTCCGGGCGACGGCCAGGCCGCGGCGCTCGGCCTCGGCGCGGATCTCGTCCTTGGTGGTCACCGTGTCCCCCAGCGGGAACATCGCGTGCGCCAGCTGCCGGTCGTCCAGCACGCCGAGCACGTACGACTGGTCCTTGGCGAGGTCGGAGGCGCGGTGCAGCTCCCGGCTGCCGTCGGCGTGCGTCACGACCTTCGCGTAGTGGCCGGTGCACACCGCGTCGAAGCCCAGTGCCAGTGCCTTGTCGAGCAGCGCGGCGAACTTGATCTTCTCGTTGCAGCGCAGGCACGGGTTGGGGGTGCGGCCGGCCTCGTACTCGGCGACGAAGTCCTCGACCACGTCCTCCCGGAAGCGGTCGGCGAGGTCCCAGACGTAGAACGGGATGCCGATGACGTCGGCGGCGCGGCGGGCGTCACGCGAGTCCTCGATGGTGCAGCAGCCGCGCGCGCCGGTGCGGAACGACTGCGGGTTCGCGGAGAGCGCGAGGTGGACGCCGGTCACGTCGTGGCCCGCCTCGGCCGCGCGGGCCGCGGCGACGGCGGAGTCGACGCCGCCGGACATGGCGGCGAGGACGCGGAGGGGGCGGGAGCGCTGCGGGGTGTCAGTCATAGCCCCTCCAGAGTACGGGGATGCGGGAACCGGGGCCCGCGGGTATCCGTTGACGATCACATGGGGGTAGGAGAGAACGACATCGACCGGCGCCTCGGCAGGCGTGCCCTGCTGATCGGCGGCGCAGCGGCGGCGGTGGGCACGGCGGCGCTGGCCCGCGACGAGTTGTCCCGACTGTGGTGGCGGCTACCAGGGGTGGACCGGCCGCGGGCGGCGGGCGTGGTGGACTTCCGGGGCGCGCAGTGGGTGGCCGCGTCCACGGCGAACTACCGGAAGGCGGACCGGCCGGCCGACTACCGGATAGACCGGGTGGTGATCCATGTCACAGAGGGCGGCTACCGCGGTGCGGTGCAGGTCTTCCAGGACCCGGGGCACGGAGCCGCGTCGCACTACATCGTGCGCCAGGACGGTCAGGTGACCCAGTTGGTGCGCGAGCAGGACGTGGCGTTCCACGCGGGCAACCGGCAGTACAACGAACGCAGCGTCGGCATCGAGCACGAGGGGTTCGTGGAGGACCCCTCCTCCCTCACGGCCGAGATGTACGCGGCTTCCGCGCGGCTGACGGCGGCGATATGCGGGCGGTACGGGATACCGGTCGACCGGACGCATGTGATCGGGCACTCGCAGGTGCCCGGCACGGACCACACGGATCCGGGGCGGTACTGGGACTGGGACCGGTACATGAAGCTGGTGCGCGAGGCGTCGGCCGTCCTGAAGAAGACGCCTTCGCCGACCCCGACCGCGTGAGACCGGCGTCGAGGGCGCTCGGCGGTGCGACCGCGAGATGACCGGACGCGGTGCGACCGAGAGACGACCGGACGGAGATCCGGCGGAGAAGTCCGTACGGAGACCCGGCTGGGACGGCCGATGGCAGACACGACCGGACAGAGACACGACCGGGCAGAGGCACGACCTGACAGAGACACGACTCGGCGGACACGACCTGGCGGAGAGACGGCTGGGCAGAAAGGAGCGCGCTGTGCACGAAGTGGTGGCGGAGGTCTGGCGCGGCGACTTCCTGGAGTCGGTGCACCACGGAACGGTCCACGCGGCGGGCCCGCAGGGGCAGACCGTGTTGAGTGTCGGTGAACCGGACCGCCCGATGTTCCCGAGATCGGCCAACAAACCGCTCCAGGCACTCGGCATGCTGCGCGCCGGCCTCGACCTGGACGGCGAACTGCTGGCGCTGGCGTGCGCCAGCCACTCCGGCGAAGCCTTCCATCTCGACGGCGTACGCAGGATCCTCACGGGCGTCGGGCTCGACACCGGTGCCCTGCGGTGCACGGCCGGGCTGCCCATCGGGGAAGCCGCGCTGCGCGCCCACCTCGCGGACGGCGGCGTGCCCACCCCGCTGACGATGAACTGCTCCGGCAAGCACGCCGCGATGCTCGCCACCTGCGTGGCCAACGGCTGGGACCCGGCGACGTACCTGGATCCGCGCCACCCCCTGCAACGCGCGCTGCACGAGACCGTCGAGGACCTGGCCGGGGAGAAGATCGCCGCGACCGGTGTGGACGGCTGCGGCGCACCGCTGTTCGCCATCGGCTACCAGGGCTTGGCGCGTGCCTTCGCCAGAGTGGCGACGGGTCCGGCCGGTTCCGCGGAGCGGCGGGTCGCCCGGGCGATGCGGGAGCATGCCGCATACGTGGGCGGAACCGGCCGGGACGTGACCCGGCTCCTGCGCGCGCTGCCCGGATCGGTCGCCAAGGACGGCGCGGAGGGGGTCTACGCCCTGGCGCTCCCCGACGGCTCGTCCGTCGCCCTGAAGATCGCCGACGGTTCCGCCCGGGCCCGGCCCGTCGTGATGATCGCCGCACTGCGTCGGCTCGGGGTCGACACGAACGCCGACGAGGCCCTCGCCGAACTGGCCACCGCACCCGTCCTCGGACACGGCAGACCGGTCGGCGCGGTGCGCCCCGCGCAGATCCTGCACGCGTAGGTCCCGCACGCGCAGGTCCGAGGTGAGGTGGTCCGAGTCACCGGGCTCCGCGCCACCGGGCCCATCGCCTCGGTCGGCGAGCAGCGACGACCCGTCGTTCCTCGGCCGCCCTAGACCAGACCGGCGGCGCGGGCGCGCTCGACCGCCGGGCCGATGGCCTTGGCGACCGCGTCCACGTCGGCCTGGGTCGAGGTGTGCCCCAGGGAGAAGCGCAGGGTGCCGCGGGCCAGGTCCGGGTCGGTGCCGGTGGCGAGCAGCACGTGGCTGGGCTGGGCGACGCCCGCGGTGCAGGCGGAGCCGGTGGAGCACTCGATGCCTTGGGCGTCCAGCAGGAGCAGCAGGGAGTCGCCCTCGCAGCCGGGGAAGGTGAAGTGGGCGTTGGCCGGCAGCCGGTCCACGGGGTCGCCGCCGAGGATCGCGTCCGGCACCGCCGAGCGGACGGCCGCGACGAGTTCGTCGCGCAGGGCGCCGATCTCACGGGCGAACCACTCGCGCTGACCGGCCGCCAGCCGCCCGGCGACCGCGAAGGAGGCGATGGCCGGGACGTCCAGGGTGCCGGACCGGACGTGCCGTTCCTGGCCGCCGCCGTGCAGGACGGGTACGGGGGTGTGTTCACGGCCGAGGAGCAGCGCTCCGACGCCGTACGGGCCGCCGATCTTGTGGCCGGACACGGTCATCGCGGCGAGCCCGGAGGCGGCGAAGTCGACCGGGACCTGACCGAACGCCTGCACCGCGTCGGCATGCAGCGGGACATCGAACTCCCCTGCCGCTTCGGCCAGTTCACGGACCGGCAGGACGGTGCCGATCTCGTTGTTGGCCCACATGACCGTGGCCAGGGCGACATCGTCGGGGTTGCGGGCGATGGCCTCGCGCAGCGCCTGCGGATGGACCCGGCCGTACCGGTCGACGGGGAGGTACTCGACGGTGGCGCCCTCGTGTTCGCCGAGCCAGTGGACGGCGTCGAGGACCGCGTGGTGCTCGACGGGGCTGGACAGCACGCGGGTGCGACGCGGGTCGGCGGCGTTGCGTGCCCAGTACAGGCCCTTGACCGCGAGGTTGTCGGCCTCGGTGCCGCCGGCGGTGAAGACGACCTCGCTCGGGCGGGCGCCCAGCGCGTCCGCGAGGGATTCGCGGGACTCCTCGACCGTACGGCGGGCCTTTCGGCCGGAGGCGTGCAGCGCGGAGGCGTTGCCGGTGATGCTCAGGTGGGCGGTGAGTGCCTCCGCCGCCTGCGGCAGCATCGGAGTGGTCGCGGCGTGGTCGAGGTATGCCATGGTGAGGCCGATTCTACGGGGCCCTTCCGGGCGGACTCAGGGGGTGCTGGCGTCGACCGGCCGGCGACTTCAGGACCGCGGAAACCCCAGGCAGGAAGCCGCGGGGCCTCAGAAGCTCCAGGACACCGTGCCGTCCGCTTGTACGAACGTGAGCAGGACCAGCAGGTCGGCGATGCCCAGCGTGAGGCCGAGCAGGGCGCGGCCCCGGCGGGCGGTGCCGCGCCACAGGGCGACACCGGCCAGCACGATGGCCATGGGGCCGAGCACGAGGTTGAGGACGAGGAGGCCGAGCAGGCCGAGGATGAAGGACGCGACGGCCATGCCGTCGGCGTCGCGCGTACCGGGGCGGCGGATGGCCGGTGCGGTGAGGTGCATGATGGTCAGCTCCCGAGGGTCGGGGTCGGCGGTGCGCCGCGGGCGGCGGGCAGGGGCGATGGTGTCGGTCGGGGAGCGCGGCGCCGTGCGCCGGGCGCCGGGCGCCGGGGTCAGTCGGCCGAGGATGTGTGACGGCGGGCGTGGCGCTCGCGGAGCGCGAAGACTCCGAGCCAGACGGCGATGACGACGGCCGCGGTGGCGGTGAGGTGCAGCGGCGCGTGGGCGACGGTGCCCATCACGACGCCCAGCAGCAGGAGTGCGGCGACGATGAACAGCATGGGATGCGTTCCCCTCCGGAAGAACTCGCGTGCGACAACATCGGTGAACGACTGTAGTAACAGTTGTTCACTGACTATGGAGTCTAGCGCCGGGATCCGCTTCCCAATTCCGGAGAACATCTGTTAACTGGATGACATGAGTCACACCGTCGGCGTCCGCCAGGCCCAGAAGCAGAAGACCCGGCAGGCGTTCCTGGACGCGGCGCTGGAACTGCTGGAGGAACAGAGCCTGAGCAGCCTGGGCCTGCGCGAGGTCGCCCGGGTCGTCGGAGTCGCCCCGACCGCCTTCTACCGGCACTTCCACTCGACCGCGGACCTGGGGGTGGCGCTGGTCGACGAGGCCCTCGGCAGCCTGCACCCGATGGTGGGCCCGACGGTGTCCGCGGCCGGCGGCAGCGACGAACGCATCGCGCGCGCCGTGCAGTTGATCGAACATCATGTGCGGGCACACCCCGCACACATCCGCTTCATCGCCCGCGAGCGGCACGGCGGGGTGCAGCCGGTGCGCACGGCGATCCGGGACCAGTTGGCGCTGTTCGCCGCGGAGGTACGGACCGCACTGTCCAAGGACCCGGAGACAGCGGGCTGGGACGACGACGACCTGCTGATGCTGGCCCATCTCTACGTCGACCAGATGATCGCCACCGCCTCGCTGTTCCTGGAGGCCCTGGAGGAGCCGGACGCGTCGGAGGCGGAGCGCGAACGCGTCGCACAGGTCGCGGTCCGCCGACTCCGGCTGATCAGCCTGGGGTGCCGGCACTGGCGGGACTGAGCCGAACCCCGGCCCGGCCGGGACACACCTCGGCCGAGACCCGGCTCCGCCGGGACACACCTCGGCCGAGACTCGGCTCCGCCGGGACACACCTCGGCCGAGACTCGGCTCCGCCGGGACACACTTCAACCGAGGGCCGGCTCGGCCCCGGCCGGGCTCAACCGAGCCCGGATCAGCCGGATCAGGCCCAGCCCGACCCGGATCAGCCCGATCAGGCTCAACCGGGCCCGGATCAGCCGGGTCGGACCCGATCGGGCCCGGATCAGCCGAGCCTGACCCGGGCCAGCTGCCGGGACTGGGCAACCAGCCGGTCCGCGCCGTCCCAGACCTCGGCGTCCTCCTCCAGGAAGCCGCCCGCCAGATTGCGCGTGGTGATCGACACCCGCAGCGGGCCCGGCGCCGGACGGTGGCGCACGTGCACAGTCAGCTCGACCGTGGGGACCCAGCCCGACAGGCCGAGTTCGAAGGCGGTGGGCGGCAGGGCGTCCACCGCGAGCAGCAGCGAGAGCGGGTCGGCGTCCCGGCCGTCCGCGAGGGCGAACCAGGAGCGCATCTCCCCCTTTCCGGAGGGCGCGCCCACCGCCCAGCCGACCGTGGCCGGGTCGAGCCTCAGCATGAGCCGGTCGGTGATGGCCGGCCCCGCGCTCCCGCCGGCGGCCGGGCCGTCCTCGGGGCCGAAGCACTGATCCATGGGCGGCATCGAGGGCGGCGTCGCGGCCGTACGGACGTCGTCCGGGAGCGCGTCGAGATCGCCGTAGGAGGCGAGGACGCGGATGCGTTCGACCTCGTCGCCGCGGTCGTCGCGCTGGAAGAGGGACGCCTGGCCGGTGGAGAGGGTGCGGCCGGTGCGCACGGTCTCGGTGCGGACGACGGCCGGACCGGGCCGGGACGCGGTCAGGTAGTGCGCGGAGATCGTGAAGGGGTCCGGATGCGGCAGGGTGTCGGCGAGGGCACGGCCGAGGACGGCCAGCAGGTAGCCGCCGTTGACCGCGCCGGCGATCGTCCAGCCCGCCGAGAGGCCGATGTCGTAGACGCCGGGCGTGCGCCGGGTGACGGCCGTGTCACGGTCGAACTCACTGCCGTCGGACACGGCCCGGCGGTCGGAAGCGGTGGTCACGTCTCGCATACCCGAACCATAGAACATAAAACTACTAAGCGGTAGCTTTTGAAGAGGCGCCCAGCCGCAGATCCGGTCCGGAGTGATCCGATCGGGGTGCTCAGATCGAGGTAATCCGATCAACCGACGATCGGTCCGCTGAGTGAGGTTCCGGCAATATCTCGGTAAGTGTCCGGACACGCCCGAAACCCGGGGGCCCGCTCCCCCCTCTATCGGGACATGAGCCTCACCGGGACTGCGTTCCTCTACACGACCCTCGTGCTGAGTGTCGTCGCCCTCATCCTGCCGCTCGCCCTGTGGTCGCGGATGCGGGGGCCCAAGGCCCTGCGCGTCGCCGCCCGGGTGCTGATGCTGCTGTTCGCCCAGGGCACCGCCGTGACCCTGGTCTTCGTCCTGGTCAACAACTCCAACAACCTGTACGACAACTGGGCCGACCTGTTCGGCACCGGCAACCACGTGCAGCAGGCCGCGAACCTCGGCCGGGACGGCACCGGTGGAATGGCGCTGGCGCGGCTGCCCCGGGTGAAGCAGGCGTTCCAGGCGGCCGACGGACCCGGCATGCACGCGGCCGGCGGGGTGCGTGTCACCCAGCTCAAGGGCCGGGTGTCCGGAGTGAACGCCGAGGTCTACGTCTGGCTGCCGCCCCAGTACGGCCAGCCCGCCTACCGGAACCGGAAGTTCCCCGTGGTGGAGCTGCTGCCGGGCTACCCCGGCTCGGCGAAGGCGTGGTTCGGCTCGATGAAGGCGCACGAGCAGTTGCTGCCGCTGATGGAGAGCGGCCAGGTCGCGCCGTTCATCCTGGTGGCGCCGCGCACCAACCTGCTGGCCGGGGTGGACACGGGCTGCGCGAACATCCCGGGCACGGTGAACGCCGACAGCTGGCTGAGCATCGACGTGCCCAGGATGGTCATGGACAACTTCCGCGCCGAGACCGCGCCGTCGGGCTGGGCGGCCGCCGGGTACTCGGCGGGCGCCCACTGCGCGGTGAAGCTGGCCGTGGCCCACCCCGACCGCTACCGGGCCGCGGTGAGCCTGTCCGGCTACAACGACCCGATCGGTGAACGGAATTCGCTGGCGTCCCAGAACCCGACCGTACGCGCCGAGAACAACCCCTACCTGCTGCTGAAGCAGGCCCCGGTGCCGCCGCGGATCGCGCTCTACCTCTCCGGCGAGTCCGGCGACGGCTACCAGGCGGGCGTGGCCCTCGAAGCGGTGGCCAAAGCTCCGACGACCGTGCACGTGGTGTATCTGCCGCGCAGTGCGGGCGGCCACACCATGGCACTGTGGCGGCCCCAGGTGCCGGAGGCGTTCCGCTGGCTGACGGTGCAGATGGGCCGGCACCGCGTCGGCGGCGGCACTACTCCTCCGCCACCGTCGACCGCCGGTTCCACGCACGCGGCGCTCGCCAGTGAAAACGCATCGCGAGCAGGCGTAGGACGAAGGCGGTGACGGCCGCGAGGGCGCTGGTGAGCGAGGTCAGCGCGGAGTAGTGCAGACACAGCGCCACCAGGGCGGCGCCAACGATCGCTGGGACCGCGTACAGATCGCGGTCCCAGCGCAGCAGGGAGGGGACCTCGTTGGCGAGTACGTCGCGCAGCACGCCGCCGCCGACCGCGGTGGCGACGCCCAGGGCCGCGGACGCGGTCAGGCCGAGCCCGTAGGCGTACGCCTTCGTCGTCCCGGCCACGCAGAACAGGCCGAGGCCCGCCGCGTCGAAGACGTTGACCGCGACCTGGATGCGTTCCACCTGCGGGTGCAGGAAGACGACCAGCAGGGCGGCGAGCAACGGGGTGGTGAAGTAGCCCAGGTCGGTGAAGGCGGCCGGCGGCACCGCTCCGATGACCACGTCACGGAACAGTCCGCCGCCCAGCGCGGTGACCTCGGCGAGCACGGCGATGCCGAAGACGTCGAAGTTCTTGCGGACGGCCAGCAGCGCACCGGAGATCGCGAAGACGAAGATGCCGGCGACATCGATGGCGTGCTGGACGGAAGGGCTGAAGAATTGCTGGAACACCCTGCCATTCTCACCTAGAGAACGGCATGCACCTTGCAAACCAAGGTGGTCGGCCCGTCCCGGTACAGACAGAACGGGAGAGCGCGCCCCGCGCACTCTCCCGTTCGCAGCCGTGGACGGCCTCGCCCGCCGCCTCCGCTAGGAGTCCTTCGGCCTCGGCGTGCCGTCCGCCGCGCCCTCGTCAAAGGCTTCGGCGGCGGCGTCCTGGGCCGCGTCACCGGACGCGGAGGCGTCCGCGGCGGCCTCCACCGCCGGCTCCGCGGTCTCCGCCGCGCTCCCGCCGGCCGCCTCGCCGGCCTCCTCCGTACCGTCGGCCGACACCGCCGCCGCCACCGCGGCCGACGTCTCCGCCGACTCCTCGAGGACGGCGTCCGGAACCAGTTCCCCGGCCTCCTTCGCCGCGGACAGCAGGACCGTGTCCTGCGGCGCCTGGTCGGCGAAGTTCTCCGGGTGGTGGCAGGCGACCCGCTGGCCGGGCTGCAACTCCAGGAGCTGCGGCTCGGTCGTCCGGCAGATCTCCGTCGCCTTCCAGCAGCGCGTGTGGAAACGGCAGCCGGACGGCGGCGCGATCGGCGAGGGGACGTCGCCCTTCAGCAGGATGCGCTCGCTCTTGGCGTTCTTCCGCCTCGGGTCCGGGATCGGGACCGCCGACATCAGCGCCTTGGTGTACGGGTGCATCGGCGCCTTGTACAGCGACTCGCGGTCGGCCAGCTCCACGATCTTGCCGAGGTACATCACGGCGATCCGGTCCGAGACGTGCCGGACCACGGAGAGGTCGTGCGCAATGATCACGTACGTCAGGCCCAGCTCCTGCTGGAGGTCGTCAAGGAGGTTGACGACCTGCGCCTGGATCGACACGTCGAGGGCCGACACCGGCTCGTCCGCCACGACCAGCTTCGGGTTGAGCGCGAGCGCACGGGCAATGCCGATGCGCTGGCGCTGACCGCCGGAGAACTCGTGCGGATAGCGGTTGTAGTGCTCGGGGTTGAGACCCACGACCGACAGCAGCCGCTGCACTTCCTTCTTGATGCCGCCCTCGGGCGTGACGCCCTGGAGCCGGAAGGGAGCGCCGATGATGGTGCCGATGGTGTGCCGCGGGTTCAGCGACGAGTACGGGTCCTGGAAGATCATCTGCACGTCGCGGCGCAGCGGGCGCATCCCGCCGACACCGAGGTGCGTGATGTCCTTGCCCTCGAACTCCACCGTGCCTGCGGTCGGTTCGAGCAGCCGGGTGATCAGCCGGCCCATGGTCGACTTGCCGCAGCCCGACTCGCCGACCACGCCGAGGGTCTCCCCGGACCGCACCTCGAAGTCGAGGCCGTCGACCGCGCGCACCGCGCCGACCTGCCGCTGGAGCAGGCCCTTGCGGATCGGGAAGTGCTTCTGGAGCCCGGTCACCTTCAGCAGGACCTCGCCGGGAGCGGCGCCCTTGTTCAGGGTCGCCGTCCCCGCGGCCTTCGCCGCGGCGCCGTCGCTCTGTGCAGGGATGCTCACTGCGTTGTCCTCTGCGTTCTCACTCACAGCTTCGGCGCAATCTCTTCGGTCCAGATCCGCTCCCGCTGCTCCTGCGACAGATGGCAGGCGGCCCAGTGCCGGCTGTCGATCTCGGTCAGCTCGGGGCGGACCGTGCGGGTGACGTTGTCCTTCGGGAGGTCGGCGTACGGGCAGCGCGGGTTGAAGGCGCAGCCGGACGGGACGTTGATCAGGGAGGGCGGGGAACCCTTGACCGGGACCAGGCGCTCCTGCTGCTCGCGGTCGAGCCGCGGCATCGAACCGAGCAGGCCCCAGGTGTAGGGGTGGCGGGGCTCGTAGAACACCTTCTCGGCCGGTCCGCGCTCCACGCAGCGACCGCCGTACATCACCAGGATGTCGTCGGCCAGTTCGGCGACGACGCCCAGGTCGTGGGTGATGATGATGACCGCGGAGCCGAACTCCTTCTGGAGGTCGCGGATCAGGTCGAGGATCTGCGCCTGGACGGTCACGTCGAGGGCGGTGGTCGGCTCGTCCGCGATCAGCAGTTCGGGGTTGTTGACCAGCGACATCGCGATCATCGCGCGCTGGCGCATACCGCCGGAGAACTCGTGCGGGTAGCTGTCGACCCGCTTGTCCGGCTGCGGGATGCCCACCCGGTCGAGCATCTCGACCGCACGCCGCTTGGCGGTCTTCTTGTCGACACCGTGGTGGACCCGGTACGCCTCCACGATCTGCTGGCCGATCGTGTAGTACGGGTGCAGCGCGGACAGCGGATCCTGGAAGATCATCGCCATCTGCCGGCCGCGCAGCTTGCGGACGTGGTCGGGGTCGGCGGAGAGCAGTTCGGTGCCGTCCAGCCAGATCTCGCCGGAGATCTGGGCCTTGCGCCTGCCGTACTGGCCGGCGGTGTGCAGGCCCATGATGCCGAGCGAGGTCACCGACTTGCCGGAGCCGGACTCGCCCACGATGCCGAGGGTCTTGCCCTTCTCCAGCTTGAAGCTGAGTCCGTCGACCGACTTGACCAGGCCGTCGTCGGTCGGGAAGTGCACCTTCAGATCGCGTACTTCGAGGAAGGCGGTCGGCGCGGGCGAGTCGCTGGTGGGCTCGCCCACGGCCGATCCGGTCTTGCTGAGTTCGGTCATGCGAGCCTCACTCGGGGGTCGATCACGGCGTAGAGGATGTCCACGACCAGGTTGGCGATGAGCACGGCGAGCGAGGTGATCAGGACGACGCCCAGGATGACGGGCAGGTCCTGGTTCTTGATCGCGTTCAGCACGGCCTGGCCGAGGCCGGGCAGGTTGAACGTGGTCTCGGTGAGGATCGCGCCGCCGATGAGGGCTCCGAGGTCCATGCCGAGCATGGTCAGGATGGGCGTCATCGTGGAGCGCATGGCGTGCTTGCCGATGACGGTCTGCTCCCGCAGGCCCTTGGCGCGGGCCGTGCGGATGTAGTCCTCGCCGAGGATCTCCATCATGGTGGCCCGGGTGATACGGGCGTACATCGCCGCGTAGAGGAAGGCGAGGCTGACCCAGGGCAGGATCATGCCGCCGAACCAGCCGGTGAAGCTGTCCGAGATCGACACGTACTGCGCGTCGATCCAGTGGAGCCCGTAGGTGAAGATCGACAGGACCAGCATGCCGGTGAAGTAGATGGGCAGCGAGACGCCCGTCAGCGCGACGACCATCGCGCCGCGGTCCCAGACGCTGCCCCGCTTGAGCGCGGAGAGCACGCCCGCCGAGACACCGAAGACCAGCCACAGCACGGCGGCACCGAGCGCGAGTTCCAGGGTCACCGGGAAGCGGTCGGTGAGCACCGGCCAGATGGCCTGCTCGCTGCGGAAGGAGTAGCCGAAGCACGGCGCCGAGCAGTGGGTGACGTCGCCGCCGGCCGAGTAGGTACGGCCCGCGAAGATGCCCTTGAAGAACTCCCAGACCTGGGAGTAGATCGGGTCGTTCAGGCCCAGCTTCACCCGCACGGCCTCGACGGCCGCTGGGTCGGCCTGCTTGCCCACGAAACTCGTGGCGATGTCGACGCCCGCCCACTTGGGGACGAGGAAGAAGATGCCGAAGACCACCATGATGATGACCACGAGCATCACTGCGGCGGCGAACAACCGCCTGATGAGGTAAGCGAGCACAGCTCTCGGCCCGCCGCGGGCCGCGAACCACCCGGGGCCTCACCGCCTTATGGGCGGAAGAGGTGTCCCGGGCGGCCCGCGATCACGCGTCGCCGGCCTTCACCTGCCTTTCGTGCCGTTCGGCGGGTGTGCCGGGTTACTTCGGGTTCTTCAGACCGAGGTTGACGAAGTCGTACATGCCGCTGTAGCCGTCGGTGGTGTAGACGTTCGCCAGGTTGCTGGAGCGCCAGTTGATGAACTTCTCGAAGGTGAAGGGCAGGTAGTAGGCGCCCTCCATGACCTTGTGGTTGATCTGCGTGGAGATCTGGGCCTTGCCCGCGTCGTCCAGCGTGGTCGTGTACTGGTCGAACAGACCGTCGATGGACTTGTCGTCGATCAGGGCGTAGTTGTTGTTGCCGCTCTCGTGGATGTAGCTGCTGTCCCACAGCGGCAGACCGAAGCCCTGCACGGACGGGAAGTCCGGGCCCCAGCCCATGATGATGATGCCGTAGCCCTTCTTCTGCACGTTCGAGGGGCTGCCGATGATGCCGGTGGTCTGCGAGCCGTCGAACTGGTCGATCTCGACGTCGATGCCGATCTTCTTCAGCGACGCCTGCAGGGACTGGGCGGTGGCCACCTCGACCGGCTTGTTGTTGCGGACGGCCATGGTGGTCTTGAAGCCGTTCGGCTTGCCGCAGGCCTTCAGCTCTTCCTTGGCCTTGGCGGCGTTGCCGGTCTTGTTGGCACCGGACAGGCCGTACGGGTCGTACTTCTGTCCCTCGGCGCCGGCCACCGACGGGGGCAGCATGTTGGTGCCGATGTCGCCACCGGCGACCGGGCCGCCACGGGCGGTCTGCAGCGACACGTGGTCGGCGCCGTAGATGACGGCCATGCGGCAGTGGATGTTGTCGAACGGCTTCACGCTCTGCGGGAAGGCCGCGTAGCGGATGTAGCCGGAGACCGGGTTGTCCAGGTTCTCCTTGTGCTGCTTCAGGGCCTCGGTGCGACCCTGCGGCGACATGCCGGTCTGGTTCAGGTCCAGATCCAGGTCACCGCTGATCAGGCGCTGGTCGAGGTCGTTGGCGTTGGAGAAGAACTGAACCGTGATCTTGTCCGGGTACGCCTTGCGGACCGGGTCCGACGCCTGCTTCCACTCGGTGTTGCGGACCAGGGTGAGGTCCTTGCCGGGGTTGTAGGACGCGAACTTGTACGGGCCCGAGGAGAACGGGTGCAGGGCGTACTTGGACTTGGTGTCCTTGTCCTGCCTGACCGGGGAGGCCGACGTCAGGGCCAGCATCTCCTCGAAGTCCGAGTTGGCCTTCGGCAGGTGGAAGACGATGGTCTTGTCGTCCGGCGTGTCTATCGCCTTCAGGCCCAGCTTGTCCGCGGACTTGTCCTTGTAGGGACCCTTGTACTCACCCTTGGGGTCGAGCACCTCCTGGAGGTACGTCGGGCCGCCGGAGAGCACGTCCTGTGCCCACACGCGCTCGATGCCGTACTTGACGTCCTTCGAGGTGATCGGCTTGCCGTCTTCCCACGTGCTGCCGTCGCGCAGGGTGTACGTGTAGGTCTTGCCGTCATCGCTGATCTTGGCGAGACCGGTGGCGAGGTCCGGGGCCAGCTTGGCGCCTTCCTTGCCCGCGGCCGGCGCGTTCGTGACGAGCTGACGGCTGTAGTAGCGGGAGAAGTCCCACATGAAGCCGTAGTAGCCGCGGGTGGTGTCCCAGGAGTCGGCGTCCTGGGCGGCACCGAACTTCAGCGTGCCGCCCTTCTTGGCCAGGGAAGCCTGGGCGATCTTGTTGTTCGCGGCGTCGAAGCCCGCGGCGCCGTCCTTCGAGCCTTTGTCACCGCTGCCGCCGCCGCACGCCGCCGTGGTCAGCAGCGCGGCGACCGCGGCGACGGCGGCCAGTGCCTGCTTGCGCCGCCCTGAGGCGCGTTGGGTAGTCACGATCTCGGATCCTCCGGATTTGATGAGAGATCCCGTGTTGGAGCCACGGGTCGCTTGGGGTACGGCAGTTCAGCGGGAGCCCTTCGGGTCCAGCGCGTCACGCACGCCGTCGCCGAAGAGGTTGAAGGCAAGAACGGTGATGAAGATCGCCACACCCGGAACCACCATGTACATGGGGTCCGAGTCGTAGTAGTCGATCGCGCTCGAAAGCATCTGCCCCCAGGAAGCCGTGGGCGGCTTGACGCCCACGCCCAGGAAGCTGAGTGCCGCCTCGGTGAGGATGTTGGTGGGGATCATCATCGTCGTGTACACGATGATGGGCGCGACGAGGTTGGGCAGCAGCTCCTTGAAGAGGATGTACAGCCGCCCGGCGCCCAGCGATCGGGCGGCCTCGACGTACTCCCGCTCGCGCAGGGACAGCGTCTGGCCGCGCACCACGCGTCCGATGTAGGGCCAGCCGAAGAAGCCGATGACCAGGATCATCACGAACACGCGCACGCTCGTGCCGGTCAGTCCCAGCATGTTGTTCGGCATGACGGAGACGAGGGCGATGATGAACAGCAGCTGCGGGAAGGCCAGCAGGCCGTCCATGACCCGGCTGATGACGGAGTCGACCCAGCCGCCGAAGAAGCCCGCGAGGATGCCCAGGACGGTACCGAGGATCACGGCCACGACCGCCGACAGGAAGCCGACCAGCAGCGAGATCCGGGCGCCGTAGAGGATGCGGGCGAAGATGTCGCGGCCGTTGACCGGCTCGACGCCCAGCAGGTGGTCCCCGCTGATGCCGCCCAACGAACCGGTGGGCGTGCCGAACAGAGGGTCGATCAGGTTCTCGTGGTAGACGTCGGGGTCCTGCCCGACGAGATTCGAGATCACGGGCGCGAGCAGGGCGATCACGATGAGCGCGAGGACAACGATGCCGCCCGTCAGGGCGAGCTTGTCCCGCTTCAGGCGTTCCCAGGCGATCCGCCCCAAAGAGCGCCCCTGTACGGCCTTCGCGTCAGCGCTGACAACCGCCGCTTCCTCGGCCGCACTAGGGGCCGCTTCCGCGGTCGGCTCGTGCAATGGTGCCGTCATCTGGCAGGGACCCCTCTCAACCGGCGGTAGCCGGGCCGCACTTGCCGCGGTGGCGGCATGATCCAGTCCGTCGTACACATAGGGGCGGCAGGCCCCTTGGTGCCGGAGTCTTCAACGCATCGGCGATCCGTTGCCAGACTTGGCGGCGAAAGGATGCGCAAACGTGATGCTGTCTGCGAGGTTCCGTTATCCGGACGGTGGGTAACGGGGGTCGGACGAGGAGAAGTTGCACTAAACGGACAGTTGTTGTCTTTCCGGTCCGCTCTACACGCGAAGATCTCTTACTGACGTCTTGTCAGCGATCTTCGTGCATACTGTCCGTCACCGGCTCAGGTCCGCCGCCGATCACGTCCGCCGCGCGGCGGTATCCGGTCAGTACCTGCCCTGGACCGGTGGATAGCCGTACCCGCCCGCGGGGGCCTGCGGCGGGGCGGCGTGCGCCTCACGGTCGTAGAAGGGGCGGGCGCCGGCCCGCATCCACATGACGACCGGATCGTGCTCGTCGGTCATCGCCACGGTCGACACCGGCAGCCCGTCCGGTACGGCGCCGATCGACTGCTGCATCATCGCCCGCACCGAGTCCACCGCGGGCGGCGAAGTGTCGTACACGTCCAGCCCGATGGCCAGGTAGGGCGCGCCGAGGGCCGGCTGCACCCAGGCGCGGCGCAGCGAGCGGACCACCGGGGTGCGGTGGGCGTT
Organism: Streptomyces sp. NPDC001270; assembly: GCF_042896695.1. Classification (NCBI taxonomy): domain Bacteria; kingdom Bacillati; phylum Actinomycetota; class Actinomycetes; order Kitasatosporales; family Streptomycetaceae; genus Streptomyces; species Streptomyces sp. NPDC001270. Next base: position 263,825 of record NZ_JBIAXM010000010.1, read on the forward strand.
CTGGGCGAGCAGGGCGTAGAACTGCGGGATCTCGATGCCGGGTTCCGACAGCCGGAGCGGGCCGGCCGGCTGGCGGTCCAGGCCCGTGGCGATGCGGCGCAGATCGAGCCAGGGGATGCCGACGCCGCCGCCCGGAGCGTGCGGGTTGAGCCAGATGCCGTAGTGGTCCGGATAGAGGGTGCGGGCCACGTCGAGCCCGTCGACCACCTCGTACGAGCGGTTCCAGCCACTGGCGGACAGCTCCTGGGCGGAGGTGACGCACGGGGCGTAGCCGTAGCCGTCGACCTCCATGGTTCCGTACTGGGCGTCGGGGGAGCCCGCCTGACCGTGCCACAGGAGCATCCAGACCTGGCCGGAACCGGGTGTCGCGAGCGCGCGCAGGAGCGCCTCGTAGGCGTCGTAACGCCCGGGCGTGACCTGGCGCAGCGTGTGCTCGACGCTGCCGCTGAGGCTCGCGCTCACCTGACTTACCGCCTCTTCTTCGACTACCCCGCGTTCGGGAGACAGCTTAAGCGTCCGGTGGCCCGGGGCTCCTTGTTCGCGGGCGGGTGCGTGGTGGGTGTGTGGTCGGTGCGTGGCAGGCCGGGCAGCGCTCCCGAGGGGCGCGGGGCGGTGCCGGTGTGCGGCTCCGGCGCGCGGGCGTGTGTGCGGCCCCGCCTCGCGGGCGCGCCCGGCCACGGCGTCGCCGCGGCCGCCCGGTGACCGGCCGGTGTCCGGCGCCGCCGCGGGCGACCGGCCGAGGCCCGGTGTCGGGCGCCGGAGCGGCCGACGACCGGCGACCGGCGCCCCGGCAACCCGCGGTGCGCCCGACCGGCGACACGCCCCACCTGCGGACGTCCCCGCCCGGCCGGCGCGGCGCCGCCTACTGGCCGTGCTGGTAGAAGGGCCGCACGTGGCCCCTGAGCCAGTCACCCACCGGGTCCTCGGCGACGTCCAGCAGGACCAGGTTGACCGGCCACCGCACCGGGACCTGCGCCAGCGCCCGGCCCAGGGCGGCCAGCGGCAGTTCCCGCAGATCGCCCTCCCACTGGGCGAGTTCGACGCCGACGAACAGCACCGGGTCCGCCGTCTCGACGGCCGCGAGGCAGCGGCGGGCCGTGCGGATCACGCCGGTCGCCGCGAACTCGGCGGAGGCGGCGGACAGGAAGTCGACCGGGTCGTCCTGCCAGTCCGGTTCGAACAGCCGGACCCGGCCGCCGCTCGTCGGGCCGTCCAGCGCGGTGTGGTCCGCACGGCACAGTTCGGCCACCGCTTCCGGCGGGAGCGGAAGGCCGACCACCCCGCCCGCGTTGACGGCGATGCCGACCTGCGGGGGCAGGCCGCGGGCGAACTCCACGGCGGGCGCGATGGTGTACGCCAGGTGGGCGCCGACCACCTGACGGAACTGTTCCTCGGAGCTGAAGACCGGGACGTACGCCTGGCCCTCGATGTCCACCGTCGGCAGGTCGAGGGGGCCGCTGTCCGGGCCGCCGCCCTCCGGCAGCGGGATCCAGAAGAAGCTGCGGCCCAGGACCTCGACGATCCGGCCGCCTGCCGACGGGACGCCGAGGGAGGCGGAGAGCACCTCCTCCAGTTCGTTGCCTGGCCATCCGCCGTGCGGGTGGGGGTGTGCCTGTGCCGGAAAATCCGCTGGGAAGTCCGCCGGGAAGTCCATCTGCCTACCGCCTGCTGGAAAACACTGCTGTGGCTGGAAAGGCTAACGGGTACCGGTGACAGGCCCTCACCCCGCGAAGCCGATCCGGTGCAGCACGTCCGCGGCGTCCCGGTCGAGCAGCACCGCCGAACCGCAGCCCGCGGGCGGCTCGCCCCGCTCCACCGCGCGCAGCAGCCGGGCGGCCGCCCTGCGGTGGCGCAGGAAGGCGTAGCGGGAGACGCCCCGGCCGCGGTCGCGCTGGCCGTCGCGGGCCGTGGCGGGCGGGACGTCGAGCAGGATCAGGTGCAGCGTGCCGCCGCGTCGCCGGGCCTCGCGGGCCAGCCAGCCGCGCACCCAGGACTGGGTGCCGCAGTCGTGCACCACGACGCCCCCGCCGGTGCGCAGGGCGCGGCGCAGCGCGGCGTAGTGGGCGAGGCGGACCAGGGGGCGGTAGAGCGTGTACGGGAGGAAGCGCGGGAGCCGGGCCTCCCAGCGGTCCCGGGTGTCCTGGGAGTCGACCCTGACGGCTCCGCCGCCCTGGACCGTCCGATCCATCAGGGTCGACTTGCCGCTGCCGGGCAGGCCCGTGACCACGGCCAGGTCGTGGCGGCCGAAGTGCAGGGCGCGTGGGCTGCGGCCGGACCGTTCGCGCAGGTCGCGGACGACCGGCGCGGGTCGCCCCGCGCACCGTCCGACGGCCCGGCCCGCGGGCTTCTCGGGCAGCGCGAGACCCGTGGTCGTGGCGTACGACGTGGTCCTGTTCACCGTGATCGTCCTCCCCTTGGGGTCTGGACATCCCCATCCCCGTCAAGTGTAAAGAGAAGGTAATGCGCGATGCCTCACCGTGCCGTGCGCGTTCTGCCACAGACCGGTCACGGATCCGGTCTGCCGTGCGGCGGCGAGGCGTGCAATGATGAGCCCGCCAACTGCATACCGGCCGCTTGAATCCGCGCGGGAGAGTTCCCAGCAGTCCTGCTAGTCCTGCTGGGACGCCGAAGGAGCAAGTCCCTCCCTTGAATCTCTCAGGCACCGTCACCGCGCGGGCGAGGCACATCTGAAAAGCGGGCCGCTGTCCGGTGGCTCCACCCAAGGTGCAAGCCGTGACCGCCGTACGACGTTGCGTACGCCGCCGGTCATGGCGAACCTCTCAGGTTCCGATGACAGATGGGGAGGACCTTCCCCGCCCTGCCCGCGTTCGGCCCCGCCCGCGCGGGCGACCCCCATCGCCCTGGGAGACGACCGACCGATGAGCAGCACCGAATCCCCTCGTCCACGGCGTACCGCGCTGGACGCCCTGCACCGCTCGCTCGGTGCGACGATGACCGACTTCGCCGGCTGGGACATGCCGCTGCGCTACGGCTCCGAGCGCGACGAGCACCTCGCCGTGCGGACCCGGGCGGGGCTTTTCGACCTCTCGCACATGGGTGAGATCACCGTGACCGGCCCGCAGGCCGCCGCGCTGCTGGATCACGCGCTGGTCGGCGACATCGGCGCCGTCAAAACCGGCCGGGCCCGGTACACCATGATCTGCCGGGCCGACGGCGGCATCCTGGACGACCTGATCGTCTACCGGCTGGCCGAGCGCGAGTACCTGGTCGTCGCGAACGCCGGCAACGCCCAGGTGGTGCTCGACGCGCTGGTGGAACGGTCCGCGGGCTTCGACGCGCAGGTCCGTGACGACCGCGACGCCTACGCCCTGATCGCCGTCCAGGGCCCCGAGTCCCCCGGCATCCTGGCTTCCCTGACCGATGCCGACCTGGACGGCCTGAAGTACTACGCGGGCCTGCCCGGCACCGTCGCGGGTGTGCCCGCGCTGATCGCCCGTACCGGCTACACCGGTGAGGACGGCTTCGAGCTGTTCGTGGCGCCGGGCGACGCGGAGAAGCTCTGGCAGGCGCTGACCGAGGCGGGCGCCCCGGCCGGACTGGTTCCGTGCGGGCTGTCCTGCCGGGACACGCTGCGCCTCGAGGCGGGCATGCCGCTGTACGGGCACGAGCTGTCGACCTCGCTCACGCCGTTCGACGCCGGACTCGGCCGGGTGGTGAAGTTCGGCAAGGAGGGCGACTTCGTCGGGCGCGAGGCGCTGCTGACGGCCGCCGGGCGGGCCGAGCAGAACCCGCCGCGGGTGCTGGTCGGTCTGGTCGCCGAGGGCCGCCGGGTGCCGCGCGCCGGGTACCCGGTGGTCGCGGGCGGCGCGGTGATCGGCGAGGTCACCTCCGGTGCCCCCTCCCCCACCCTGGGCCGGCCCATCGCCATGGCGTACGTCGACGCGGTGCACGCGGCGCCGGGCACGGCGGGCGTCGGCGTGGACATCCGCGGCACCCACGAGCCGTACGAGGTTGTGGCGCTCCCCTTCTACCGGCGGCAGAAGTAGAGACTGGCCCCGGTCCGCTGTGATGCCGGGCACACTGCCCCGTCCACCTGCGCCTTCCCCCTTCCCCCCGTCATCAGCACTCCCCCGCGTACAGGAGAATTCAAGCCATGAGCAACCCCCAGCAACTGCGCTACAGCAAGGAGCACGAGTGGCTGTCGGCCGCCGCGGACGGCGTCTCGACGGTCGGCATCACGGAGTTCGCGGCGAACTCGCTCGGTGATGTGGTGTTCGTCCAGCTCCCGGAGGTCGGCGACGCTGTGACCGCGGGCGAGACCTGCGGCGAACTGGAGTCGACCAAGTCGGTGTCCGACCTGTACTCCCCCGTCACCGGCGAGGTCACCGAGATCAACCAGGACGTCGTCGACGACCCGTCACTGGTGAACTCGGCCCCCTTCGAGGGCGGCTGGCTGTTCCGGGTGCGCGTCGCCGAGGAGCCGGCCGACCTGCTCTCCGCCGCCGAGTACGTCGCCTTCACCACCGGCTGAGGAGTCCTGGCCCCATGTCGCTGATGAACACACCCCTGCACGAGCTGGACCCGGACGTGGCCGCCGCGGTCGACGCCGAGCTGCACCGCCAGCAGTCCACCCTCGAAATGATCGCCTCCGAGAACTTCGCGCCCCTCGCGGTGATGGAGGCGCAGGGCTCGGTCCTCACCAACAAGTACGCCGAGGGCTACCCGGGCCGCCGCTACTACGGCGGCTGCGAGCACGTCGACGTGACCGAGCAGATCGCCATCGACCGGGTCAAGGAGCTGTTCGGCGCCGAGTACGCCAATGTGCAGCCCCACTCGGGCGCCTCCGCCAACCAGGCCGCGCTGTTCGCGCTGGCCCAGCCCGGCGACACGATCCTCGGCCTGGACCTGGCGCACGGCGGCCACCTCACCCACGGCATGCGGCTGAACTTCTCCGGCAAGCAGTTCGACGTGGTCGCCTACCACGTCGACGAGGCCGGTCTGGTCGACATGGCCGAGGTGGAGCGGCTGGCCAAGGAGCACCGCCCGAAGGTGATCATCGCGGGCTGGTCCGCGTACCCGCGGCAGCTGGACTTCGCGGAGTTCCGGCGGATCGCCGACGAGGTCGAGGCGTACCTGTGGGTGGACATGGCCCACTTCGCCGGGCTGGTCGCCGCGGGCCTGCACCCCAACCCGGTGCCGTACGCCGATGTCGTCACCTCCACCACCCACAAGACGCTGGGCGGCCCGCGCGGCGGCATCATCCTCGCGAAGCAGGACTTCGCGAAGAAGCTGAACTCGTCGGTGTTCCCGGGCTTCCAGGGCGGCCCGCTGGAGCATGTGATCGCGGCCAAGGCGGTCTCCTTCAAGATCGCGGCCTCGGACGGGTTCAAGGAGCGCCAGCGCCGTACGGTGGACGGCGCCCGGATCCTCGCCGAGCGGCTGACCGCGCCGGACGCCCGTGAGGCCGGCGTGAACGTGCTGTCCGGCGGCACGGACGTCCATCTGATCCTGGTCGACCTGCGCGCGTCCGAACTGGACGGGCAGCAGGCGGAGGACCGCCTCCACGAGATCGGCATCACGGTCAACCGCAACGCCGTCCCGAACGACCCTCGCCCGCCGATGGTCACCTCGGGCCTGCGCATCGGCACGCCCGCCCTCGCCACCCGCGGCTTCACGGCCGAGGACTTCACCGAGGTCGCGGACGTCATCGCCCTGGCGCTGAAGCCGTCGTACGACGCGTCCGCCCTGGCGGCACGCGTGCAGGCCCTGGCCGAGAAGCACCCGCTCTACCCCGGCCTGGGCAAGTAGTCCCGCCGCACGGGGTGCCGCGCACGCGCGTCCCGCACCGCGGCACCCCGTCACGCACCACCCCGCATGGAGGAGTCACCGTGGCCATCTCCGTCTTCGACCTGTTCTCGATCGGCATCGGCCCGTCCAGCTCCCACACGGTCGGCCCGATGCGCGCGGCCCGCATGTTCGCCGCGCGCCTGCGCAACGAAGGTGTGCTGGACTCCGTGGCGTCCGTACGCGCCGAGCTGTACGGCTCGCTGGGCGCCACGGGCCACGGCCACGGCACGCCGAAGGCGGTGCTGCTCGGGCTGGAGGGCGCCGCGCCCCGGACGGTGGACGTGTCCGGCGCCGACCAGCGGGTGGCGGACATCCGGGAGTCGGGCCGGCTGCTGCTGCTCGGCGAGCACGAGATCGCGTTCGACGCCGACGCGGACCTGGTCCTGCACCGCCGCAAGGCCCTGCCGTACCACGCCAACGGCATGACCCTGTGGGCGTACGACGGGCAGGGCGGCGACGTGCTCACCAAGACCTACTACTCGGTGGGCGGCGGCTTCGTCGTCGACGAGGACGCGGTCGGCGCCGACCGGATCAAGCTGGACGACACGATCCTCAAGTACCCCTTCCGCACGGGCGACGAACTGCTGCGCCTGACGAAGGAGACGGGCCTGTCCATCTCCTCCCTGATGCTGGAGAACGAGCGCGCCTGGCGCACCGAGGAGGAGATCCGCGCGGGCCTGCTGGAGATCTGGCAGGTGATGCGCGAGTGCGTGGCGCGCGGTCTGTCCCGTGAGGGGATCCTGCCGGGCGGCCTGAAGGTGCGGCGCAGGGCCGCCGTGTCGGCCCGTCAACTGCGGGCCGAGGGCGACCCGCTCGCGCACGCGATGGAGTGGATCACGCTCTACGCGATGGCGGTGAACGAGGAGAACGCGGCCGGCGGGCGGGTGGTGACCGCCCCGACCAACGGCGCGGCCGGCATCATCCCGGCGGTGCTGCGCTACTACCTCGACTTCGTGCCGGGCGCCGACGAGGACGGCGTGGTCCGCTTCCTGCTCGCGGCCGGCGCGATCGGCATGCTGTTCAAGGAGAACGCCTCCATCTCCGGTGCCGAGGTCGGCTGCCAGGGCGAGGTCGGCTCCGCCTGCGCCATGGCGGCGGGCGCCCTCGCGGAGGTACTGGGCGGCAGCCCCGAACAGGTCGAGAACGCCGCCGAGATCGGCATGGAGCACAACCTCGGCCTCACCTGCGACCCGGTCGGCGGCCTGGTCCAGATCCCCTGCATCGAACGCAACGGCATGGCCGCCGTCAAGGCGGTCACCGCGGCCCGCATGGCGATGCGCGGCGACGGCTCCCACCTGGTCTCCCTCGACAAGGTCATCAAGACCATGAAGGACACCGGCGCGGACATGTCCGTGAAGTACAAGGAAACGGCCCGGGGCGGGCTCGCGGTGAACATCATCGAGTGCTAGGGGGATGGGCCCTGATCAGCGCGTTCGTTTCCTTCCCGGCTACAGCCGGTCCCGCATGGGCACCGTCCGAGTAGTCGTGCCGTGAGTCGCGGTGGTTCCCGCCCCGCACGTCACGGGCACCGGCACGCACCGCGGCGGTCCGGCCGGTTAGGATGCTTTTATGTTGTTTTGTCCCTGTATGGCCCGTTCTCTCGTTCTGGGGCCGCAGGGGGCAAGGCACTTCTCACGTGAAGATGCCCGGGGCGGCGCGGGCCGCGGCGTCGGCAGCCGGTCCCGGATCAGTGCACGAGCGCGTACCTGGCGTGATCCGTGGCCGTGGGGCGGCGCAGCGGCACGCGAGTGCCGCCAGGATTCCCGGTTGGCTTGATCCGTGCAGGTGGCGGCTGGTGCTTACCCGTGCTCCGCAGTGAGCGGAAGGGTGAACGCACATGCATACGACAAGGTCGACTCGCCGTCGGACGCGGGTGCAGGTGCTGGGCGCGCTGGCAGCAGCCGCGGCCCTGGTCGCCGGTGGCAGCGGAGCCGACGCCACGGCAGCCGCGCGGGGGGCGACCACCGCCGGCGGGGGGCACGGCACCGTACAGGTGCTGTACTGCGGTTCGCTGCAGAACCTCATGGAGCATGATCTCGGCCCGAAGTTCAGTGCTGCCACGGGCTACCAGTACCGGGGAGTCGGCGGGGGCTCCACCGAACTCGCCCACCAGATCAAGAGCAAGGTGCGCCAGGCCGACGTCTTCGTCAGCGCCGACCCCAAGGTCAACAACTCCCTGGAAGGCGCGGCAGGCGGTGACTGGGTGTCGTGGTACGCCACGTTCGGCAGTGCGCCGGTGAAGATCGCCTACAACCCGCACAGCTCGTTCGCGAACGAGCTGAAGACGAAACCCTGGTACCAGGTGATCACCGAGCCGGGCTTCCGGCTGGGCCGGACCGATCCCAAGCTCGACCCCAAGGGAGAGCTGTCCGTACAGGCCCTCCAGCAGGCGTCCCGTATCCACAAGGAGCCCGGCCTGGTCTCCTCGGTCGAGAAGTCCTCCCAGGTCTTCCCGGAACAGGAACTCGACGGGCGGTTGCAGTCGGGGCAGCTGGACGCCGCCTTCTACTACAGCAACGAGGCGACCGAGCAGCACCTGCCCACCGTCGACCTCGGCGCGGTGAAGGTCGCCGCCCACTTCACGGTCACGGTCCTCAACCGCGCGGCCAACCCGGCGGGGGCCACCGCCTTCGTGCACTACCTGCTGGGTGACCAGGGCAAGGCCGGCCTCACCGCGCACAACGTGACCCTCTCTGCGCCCACCGTCTCCGGCAACGCCGCGGCCGTCCCCGCGGAGCTGCGTTCCGACCTTTCGGCGAAGCCGGCCGGCTGACGGCGAACGCCCGAGGAAGGAGAAGCCGACCACGAACGGCTGAGGCGCCCGAGGAAGGAGACGGGGTGAGTCCGCGACCGGTGGAGCAGGGTCGCGGTCGTGTCCGCTTCCTGGGCACGCCGCTGCCCTGGCTCGCCGCTCTCCTCCTGCTGTACCTGCTGGCCCCGCTGGGCGCCTTCGTCGCGTGGGCGGCGGGTGCTCCGCGTGGTGCGCTGACCGCGCCCGGTGTCGGGGACGCGCTGATCGTCTCCTTGGAGACGGCGACGATCGCCACCGCGGTCATCACCGTCCTCGGTGTGCCCCTGGCCTATCTCCTCGCCCAGGCCCACGGCCGTACCGCCGCCCTGCTGGGGATGGCGGTGCAGCTCCCCTTGGCCCTGCCACCGCTGATGAGCGGCATCCTGATGCTGTACATCGTCGGTCCGTACGCCCCGCTCGGACGGCTGTTCGGCGGTCGGCTCACCGATCACGCGGCGGGGATCGTGCTGGCCCAGGTCTTCGTGGCGGCCCCCTTCCTCATCATCGCCGCCCGTTCGGCCTTCGCCGCCCTCGACCCCGATCTGGCCGACGTCTCCGCCACCCTGGGCCACGGACGGCTGTCCCGCTTCGTCCGCGTCGCCCTGCCCGGTGCCGCCCCCGGCATCCAGGCCGGCCTGCTCCTGGCATGGCTGCGTGCCTTCGGCGAGTTCGGCGCCACCGTGGTCCTCGCGTACCACCCCTACTCGCTGCCGGTCTACACCTACGTCCAGTTCGGCAGTACCGGGCTGGCCGCCACGTTGCTGCCCGTCGCCGTGAGCCTCGCCGCCGCCGTGGCCGTCCTCGCCGTCAATCACTGCACCGCACACCTGCGGCTGCCCCACCGCCGCCGCACCGCACCACCCGCGCCCCGCGCCCCACGCGCCCGGACCAGCCCCCGCCTCGCCTTCGACCTGCGCGCCCGGTCGGGCAGCTTCCACCTGCGGGTCGCCCACACGGCCCGCGGGCGCCACCTGGCCATCCTGGGTCCCTCCGGCGCCGGCAAGTCGCTGACCCTGCGTCTGGTGGCCGGTCTCATCCGCCCCGACGAGGGATACGTCCGACTCGACGACGACGACCTCACGGCACTGCCTCCGGAGCGCCGGGGCGTCGGCTACGTTCCCCAGGACGTCAGCCTCATCCCGCACCTGGCGGTCTGGCAGCAGATCACCTTCGGCGTCGACACCGACCCCGCCCTGGCCGCCTACTGGCTGCGCAGGCTCGACCTCGACGGTCTCCAGCACCGCCTGCCCCACCAGCTCTCCGGCGGCCAGCGCCGACGCGTCGCCCTCGCCCGCGCCCTCGCCCGCGACCCCCGCCTTCTGCTGCTCGACGAGCCGTTCACCGGCCTGGACACCCTCGTCCGCGACGAACTGCGCTGGGCACTGCGCCGCCTCCAGCAAGGCATCGCACCCACCACTGTGATCATCACCCACGACCCCCAGGACGCGGCCCTCCTCGCCGAGGACATCCTCATCCTGGCCCACGGCCGGCTCCTTCAGGCCGGGGACCAGCGCGAGGTCTTCGCCCACCCCGCCACCCCGGAGGCCGCACGCCTGCTCGGCATCCGCAACCTCCACACGGGCCGCCTCACCGGCCCCCACACCCTCGACGTGGACGGCGCCCACCTCACCGTGACCGCCACCGGCCTCCCCGCCGGCACACCCGTCGCCTGGTGCATCCGCCCCGAGGACATCCAACTCACCGCCACCGGCGGCCACCCCGCGACCATCATCGACACCGTGCACCTGGGCCCCGTCACCGAGATCCGCGCCCTGCTGGCCAACGGACACGAGATGAGCATCACCGTCACCCCGCAGGACATCTCCGCGACCACCGACGGCTGCCGGATCCACCTGCCCCCCGAGGCCATCACCGTCTGGCCCGCGCCTGCCGACTCCGTCCAGCACCCACTCGCCTCCCGCACCAGCCGGCGGCAGCCGGCCGAAGGCGCCACCGGCACGACCCCGCGGTGCGGCCCCGGCAGCCCGCCCTGAGCCTGCCGACCCGTCGGCAACGAGCCTGGCTCAGCACAGCCGACGGACGGACCGGTGACTCCGACGAGCCGCGACAGGCGGCCCCGGTCACCGAAGTCCGGGTGCAAAGGGTTCAAGTCCGTCAAGCTCGAAGTCGCTGCGGCCGGGGCGGTGTTCCGGTCGCCGATCCGGACCGCTGTCCCGGCCGCACCGCGCAGAAACCGCAGCGCGGTCACTGCGGTTCACGGATACGGAGAGGGAGACAGCGCCGGGCGGGCCGGCGGTGAACATCATCGACTGCTGACGGGACCGGCCTGATCGGCCGGTCCCGTCGAGTCGCGACGTGCGGCCCCGCTGACGGAGCCGCACATCGCACCATTGTGTGTGTCCGGTGTCTGCGTCCGGTCAGCGTCCGCCGCCACCACCGTGGCCGCCGCCGCCATGACCGCCGCCACCGTGACCGCCACCGCCATGACCGCCGCCGCCGTGACCGCCACCACCGTGACCGCCACCACCGTGGCCGCCGCCGCCGTGGCCGCCGCCACCGTGACCGCCGCCGCCACCGTGGCCGCCGCCGCCACCACCGCCGTGGTCGCCGAATCCGCTCTGGGAGTGCGAGTATCCGGAACCGACGTGTGACGGGGCCGCCGAGGCGGTGCCCGCCGCGCCGAACGCGGCGCCACCGGCCATCAGAACACCGGCAGCGGAGACCGCGAGGAGACGCCTCGCGCGTTGTGCTCGCATGGGAATGCCTTTCTCTCCATCGTCTCGCCCACCCGTGCGGGGGGCGAGTGGATGGCCGCCACCGCAGAACAAGAACGTACGGGGCGGTCTCTGGCTTCACCGCTTTGAATGTGACAAAGCACGTCTCGGAACCGACGCCGCCAGGTCGGGCCACTCGGTTGCACATGGCCCGGAACTACGGCCGGAATTCCTCGTCACGGGAACTTCAACGGCCTGGGGCGTGCCCTGTTTTGCGGCTCGATCCCCAGCCTAGCCCGGCCCTGCGGGACCGGCACCTCGGGCGGCGTTCCGGGCCGCACACGGCCGGCCTCCGCCGCCGGGTGCCGCGCCGATCACCCGAGGCCGGGCGGCTCGCCGACCGGCCGGAAGGTCCGCGTGCGGCGGCGCCTGCGCGGTCCCCGTAGGGTGGCTGCGTCGAGCGGGCAGAGCGGGAGGTGCACGGTGGAGTCGACGGCTTCGGCGCAGGAAGGGGAACCCGTCGGCGGCGAAGGGGACGGCCGGCTGCGGCAGTGGCTGATGCTGGTCTACCGGGTGCCGAGCGAGCCGACCCGGCTGCGGGCGGCGGTGTGGCGCCGCATCAAGGGCCTGGGCGCCATCTACCTGCAGAACTCGGTGGCGACCTTCCCCCGGACCGTCGCCGCCGAGCGTGCGCTGCGCGTGCTGCGCAAGGAGATCATCGACATGGGCGGCACGGCCCAGCTGTTCGCGACGGAGGCGCTGGCCGGGGAGAGCGACGTGGTCACCGCGTTCAACGCCGCCCGGGACGACGAGTACGAGGAGATCGTCGACCGGTGCCAGGACTTCCTCCAGCAGGTCGAGAAGGAGTACCGGGCCGACCACTTCACCTATGCCGAGCTGGAGGAGAACGACGAGGACCTCACCAAGCTCAGGAACTGGTTCGCCAAGGTACGCAAGCGTGACCTGCTGTCGGCGTCCGGCCGCGCGGAGGTGGAGGCGGCGTTGAAGCGGTGCGAGCAGGTGCTGGAGGACTACGCGGCCCGGGTCTATCTGGAGGAGGGCGAGACTCGCTGACCGCCGCGCTACTCCGGCCGGCCGCTACGCGCCGCGGGCCGCCCGCCACAGCGACCCGCCCAGCAGCGCCACCACCGCGACGGGGACCAGCCACCAGGCGGGGACATGCCCGGTGACCAGCAGCGCGGTGACGGCGAGCGCCAGGACCACGCCGACCGCGACGGTCCAGTCGTCGCCGACCACGAAGTCGTACCAGAAGCGCAGGAATCGCAGGACCGGGTTCATGAGGCCACCTCGGCATGGTCCGAGCGGGCCGCGGCGCCGGTGCGGCGCAACAGGGCGACGTAGGCGAGGGACACGGCGAGGATGCCGGGCACGAGGACCAGCAACGCCGCATCGGCGCCCGGCCATTCGGCGCCCGCGCCCTCCGCGCCCCAGAAGGTGCCGAAGGCGGTCAGCAGCACGCCCACCGCGAACTTCATGGTGTTCTCGGGCACCCTGGCCAGCGGCGCCCTCACCAGCAGGCCGACCGCGACCACCAGCACCACGGCGGCCGCCGCCCCGAGCGAGGCCAGGCCGATCCGGCCCTGCACGGAGCCGAAGGTGACCACGATGAACGCCACCTCCAGGCCCTCCAGGAGCACGCCCTTGAAGGCCAGGGTGAAGCCGTACCAGTCGGTGACGAAGGCCCGGCTCTCGTGGGAGGCGGTCGCGGCGGCCGTGACCTGCTCCCGGTAGATCCTGTCCTCGTCGTGCCGCGCCTTGAATCCCGACGCCCGCAGGATCGCCTTGCGCAGCCACTGAAGCCCGAACACGAGCAGCAGCGCGCCGATCACCAACTGCATCGCGCCGAGCGGGATCCGCCCGACGGCCGGCCCGAGCAGGGCCACCACGGCCGCCAGGGCGAGCACCGCCGCACCCACACCGAGCAGGGGTGAGCGCCAGCCGCGGGTGACGCCCGCGGCCAGGACGACGGTGAGCGCCTCGACGGCTTCCACCGCGCAGGCCAGGAAGACGGCGAGGAGCAGCGCGGTGCCGCTCATGGGGTCTCGCCGCCGCTGGTCGCCGTCGGCCTGTCGGCCCTGGTCACCACCGAGCACCCGCGCTGCGCCTTCAGCACCACCAGCACCTCCGACACCTTCCGTTCATAACCACGAGGACTTCTCAAATCTAACAGTGGTTATGAATGCATGGTAACCGAGGATCCGGCCGACGTCTCGCAGGTGCATCCGGGCCGGGCCGCGGGCAGGCCCAGGGCCACCGCCATGGCCAGATCGGACTTGTGCGTGATCGACACCCGGATCTCGGCGACGCCCAGCTCCCGCGCCCGCGCCGCCGCCGTCCCGGTGAGATGGACCTCCGGCGCGCCCAGCGGTGTCCGCAGGATCGCGACCTGCCGGGGTTTCACGCCGGAGGTGAAACCCGTGCCGAGCACCTTCAGCACCGATTCCTTCCCGGCGAAGCGCCCGACCAGGTACTCGCGGGCGCGTTCGGGACCGAATTCCTCCGCCTGCGCCAACTCGGCCGGGTCGTAGGTGAATTCACGGAACCAGCGCCGACCGAGCAACCGGTCCAGCTCACCCGCCCGCAGGAGGTCCACCCCGATCCACACGGGTCAGCGCCCCCCGTCCGCGGCGGGCTCCGGCGCGAGCCCGGTGGTGAACACCGCGTGATGGCTCCGGCCCGTGCGGGGATCCGTGTCGCTGAGCACGATCCGCCCGTACCGCTCCCGCCAGTCCACCCAGTTCTCGGCCAGTTCCAGCCAGACACCGGTGCAGTAACTGCCGGGCGCCGCCCGGTGCACGGCCACGTCCTGCGGCGGGTCCTGGGTCGCCCAGGAGCCCAGTACCACGAGCGTGTCCGTGGTGCCCGACGGCCCGGGGTGCCCGGGCCCGGCGGTCAGCAGCGTGTCCAGCGGGACGCCCGCCGCCACCCCGGCCAGCGCCGGACCGGCTCCGTCCGCCGGTCCGGCGCCGAGCACCAGCGCCGCCGCCGAGTCCGCCAGCGGCACGTCCTCCACCAGCGGGAACGACGTCGGCAAGGTGGTCTGCTCCAGGATCGCCAGCACCACCTCGCGCACCCGTCCGGCACGTCGGTACGCCGAGGCGATCCGCAGCGCGGTGAACGGCGCGGCCAGACCCTGCTGCCCGATGGCGAAGCAGGTGGCCTCGCCGCCCAGCCGTGACGTGAGGTAGGGCGCGACCGCGGTGAACGGTACGACGTCCGGCAGGGCGTGGGCGACGACGAGCAGCTGCGGGCGGCTCTCGCGTACGCCGTCCGCCTCGGCCAGCAGATCGGCCAGGTCCTGGTGGTGGACCTGGGCGCCGCGCTGGAGCAGTTCCTTGTCCGGCTCGGCCCCGAAGGGCCTCAGCAGGTCCTGGAAGTAGCCCAGCACGGCCGGGTCGTCGGCGGGCTCGCGCCCCTTCGGTGCGCGGACCGCCGCGGCGGCCTGGACGACAAGGCCCGTCATGCGTCTGCCTCCCCCCGCTCCAGCAGGGATTCCACGTAGTCGGCGAAGGAGCGCACCGTACGCAGGTGGTCGATGTCGAGATCCTCGGGATCGACGGCGATCTCGGTGGAGTCCTCGACCAGCAGGAGCAGTTCGAGGACGGAGGAGGAGTCGAGGCGCAGGTCGTCGAAGAGCCGGGTGTCCTCGGTCAGTTCGGCGATCTCCCGTTCCAGCACCTCGCCCAGGGCCTTCTCGATGGCCCGTACGACTACCTGACGGTCCGTCATGCAGTCGCCCTCTTCCGGTGGGTGATCACCATGGCCCCGAAGGTGGCCCCGAGACCGACCGAGACCATGACGTAGTGCGCGCCGTCGACCAGCCGGTCCTCGTCGCGCAGCGTCGTGTAGTTGACGAAGACGTCCGAGGCGAAGGTGTGGCTGTAGCGGGGCACGTTGTCCAGGAAGACCTTCTCGCGCGGGACGTCGAGCACCTTGATGGTCTGCCGCCACGCCAGCATGTTGACGTTGTGCGGGATGACCAGCTCGATGTCCTCGAACGTCAGGCCCGCCTGGTCCACGGCCTCGTGGATGACCTCGGCGATCCGGGCCCCGTAGCGCTCGCCGAACTCGGTGTTCTGCTCCGGCGTGAGCTCCAGCCACTTCGCGTACTCGCCCAGGGTGCGCGTGACGAAGGAACGCACCCGGTCCCCCGCGCCGTCCAGGGTGACGAGACAGGCCGCCGCCGCGTCGGCCATGATCGCGGTGTTGGGCACGTGCTGGACGATCGGCGAGTACGCGCGCTCACCGGTGACCATCAGGGCGTACGCGCCTTCCTCGGCCTCCGCGCGCAGCAGCTCGCCGACCACGTCGATCCCGCCCAGACTGCTCACACACGCCTGGTGGCTGAGGCCGAACGCCTCCGTGTCCGGCAGCCCGAGGTCGTCCCGGACCACCTGGGCCACGTCGACGTCGGCGGGCGCCACCGCCTGCGTGGTGTGGGCGTAGACCAGGTACGCCACCCGGGCGCCCTCGGGCAGTGCCGAGAGCGCCCGGCGGGCGGCCGGCCGCAGCAGGTCGAACAGGTGGGTGTCCGGGTCGAAGCGCAGCGTGTCGAGGCCGTAGAACTTGCGGAAGACCCCCAGCTCCGCGCGGCGCAGCCCCAGGTGGTCGCCCAGTTCCTCGATGCGGATGCTGCGCTCGGGCAGGTACGACTCGATGCGTTCCAGCGTGGTGTGTCCGCCCATCAGCCGGCGACCTCGGCCTGGATCAGCCAGAGGCGGTTGGCCCCCCGCCGGTTCCTCGGCTGGACCTCGTACGGCCAGCGGCCCTCGCCCACGCCCGGCTGGCCGGGTTCCTTGAGGTCCGTGACCTTCCAGCCGTGGGCCTGGACGAACTCCTCCGGCTCGTCGCTGCCGAAGATCCACGGCGTGCCGTCGGCGGCCAGCTTGTCCAGGAACGGCTTCGAGAAGGGGCTGCGCAGCAGGGCCCGGCCGAGGATGTCGAAGGCGAGCCTGCTGCCGGGCGCCGAGGCCGAGGCCAGCAGCCGGAGCAGTCCGGCCGTCTGCTCCTCGGTGAGGAAGAAGGTCAGCGCCTCGGCGATCCACAGGGTGGGCCGCGTGCGGTCGAACCCGGCCCGCTCCAGGTCGGGCAGCCACTCCCCGGTGAGGTCCGCGGAGACCTCGCGCCGGTCGGCTCCCGACCGGGCGCCGAGCCGGTCGAGGCGGCGGCGCTTCTCCTCGATCAGCGGCCCGTGGTCCACCTCGAAGACCGCGGTGTCCTCGGGCCAGTCGAGGCGGAAGGCACGGGTGTCCATGCCCGCGGCGATCAGCACCACCTGCCGGACCTCGGTGTCGGCGAGCACGGAGGTGATGGCGTCGTCCAGGAATCTGGTGCGGATCGAGATGAACGGCAGCAGGCCGCCGCCCTCGTAGCGGTCGATCAGTTCGAAGCCCTTGGGGGCCGCCAGTTCGCGAGCGAGCGGGTCGATGTAGAGCGCGTCCTCCCGCTCGGACTCCAGGGCGCGGGCGGCGGCCATCCACTGGGCCGTGTACGAGACTGCGTGCATGGTTCGGGCCTCTCTCGGCGTCAGGCGAAGAACGCCTTCTCGATGGTCGCCAGCGACTGGAAGTCCTCGATGTCGATGTTGTCGAAGTCGATCTCGGCGCCGCTGGCGTCCTCGATCACATAGACGAGTTCGACGAAGGACAGCGAGTCGACCAGCCGGTTCTCGATGATGTTGACGTCGGCCGCGAGTTCGGTGCGGTCGGCGTGGCGTCCGAGGATCCAGTCCCGGACCTTCTCGATTCCTGTGGAACTCATGGGATTCCCTTCAGGGGTGGCGTGGTGCGGGGGCTGGGTCCGGCAGGCCGGCGACCGCCGCGGCGGCCACGGCGACGGCGAAGCCTCCGCTGTGGCTGATGCTCACGTCGATCGGACCGAGTCCGACCCGCTCGGCAAGCTCGGCGGCCCGGCCGCTGAGCCTGAGGTCCGGACGGCCACCCGGACCGGGCAGGATCTCGATGCCGAGCCAGGGCAGGGTCTGGCCGGCGGCGGAGAACACCTTGAACACCGCCTCCTTGGCGGCGAGCCGGCCGGCGATGCTCTCCGGGTCGGCCGCGCCGTCCGGAGTGCGGGAGGCCGCCAGCTCTCCGGGCGAGAGCATCCGGTGCAGGGCCGGTCCGGTGTCCGGGTTCAGCAGTTCCGCGACGCGCGCGAGCGGTACGAGGTCGATACCGATCCGGGGCGTCACGGTGCCGCTCGGCAGGCTCATGCCGCGGTTTTCCCGGCCGCGGCGCGGACGGCCGCGAGTGCGGCCACCGGGTCGTCCTCGTAGCGCTCGGTCAGCACGGCGAGCCAGCGCTCCAGGCCGAAGGCGACACAGGAGGTGAAGGCGTGCTCGCCGCTCGCGAGACGGATCCCGCAGCGCTCACCGAAGAAGTTGCGGTGGGTGTTGACCGAGGCGATGGCCAGGTCGCCCCGCTGGAACTCGTACTTGACCGGGCTGAGCTTCTGCATGAACGCGCGGGCACCGTCGTTCTGGAAGAACGGGTCGGACGCCGCGGTCTTGTCCAGTCCGAGGTCGAGCGCGTCGGCGAAGACCAGGATGCGGTCGGTGAAGCGGGCGAGCACGTCCTGGGTGTGCTCGTAGGAGCCGAGGGCGACGATCTCGCGCATCTGGAAGCTGGCCAGCCGGCGCAGCCCGCCGTAGTGGTCCTCGTTGCGGAAGCAGCGGTTGACCAGGGTGACGAGGGTGTCGTCCGGGACCTGGTCGCCCTCGTGGTACAGGTAGGCGCCGTAGCAGGTGGCGTGCGGCAGGCCGTAGCGGGCCCCGGTGACGTCGGACGGGCCGAACGCGCCGTCCTGCGGTTTGATCTGACCGCCGCTCAGGTCGAGGTTGCCGGCGACCCAGGCGAGGTGCGGGAAGTTCGTGTAGACGTCGAACTTCTCCAGGTCGCTCACCGGGAACAGCGGCGGCGGGCTGATCTCGTCGGCGCCCGCCGCCTGTCCCCAGCCGGCGAAGACGGCGTCGAGTTCCCTGATCAGCCGGGTCTCGTCCGGGCCGAGGATGGCCAGTGCCCGAGCGCCCGCGCTTCCTGTGAGGCGGGTCATCGCAGGAGCCCTACCTTCTTGAGGTACTTGCTGGTCTTGCGGAACGTGCGCTCCTCCGCCAGCGCCCTGGCCGGGGAGTCCAGCAGGGTCCGGCGTATCTCGTGCGGGCGCTCGAAGCCGGCGTCGCGGTACACCTGGGGGTGGTAGAGGGACTCGAAGCTGTGCGTCATGTAGCGGCGCAGGTAGGCGGAGATCTCCTCCAGTTCCTCCTCCGACGCCGTGCGCTTCACGTCCTCGAAGAGGAGGTGCACCAGTTCGCGGCCGAAGGCGATGTGCCGGGACTCGTCCTGGTGGTGGATGCGGTTGATCCCCCGGATCGTCTCGTGCAGCCGCTCGTCCGCCGCCATGGTCGAGTTGTAGTGGTCGACCAGCTCCTCGAAGATCATGATGCGGGCGAAGACCAGCAGGCTCTCCACCTTGGAGGAGGGCACGGTCGCGCCGGCACCGGCCGGCTGGCGGTAGATCTTCTTCCCGTACCGCAGGCAGAATTCCGCGAAGAACCACATGTGTTCGTTCTCCTCACCGATGAAGTGGTGGAAGAACTCCGAGGGCGCTTCGAAACCCGCGGTGTGAATGCGGCCCACGACCTCGATGAGAAGTTCTCGAATGCCGTGCACATTGAGGCTGTAGAAGTTGACGCTCTCGTACCGGGAGAGCGTGTACAGCTGCTCCGGAGGGAGACTTGCGGCCAGTTCGGTGCCGTGGGTGGTGGTGAGTTCGGGGCTCATCCACCACATCTCGTCCGGCAGCCGGTCCGGCCATTCGAAGATCCGGTACGGGTTGTAGTAGTCGTCGATCGACTTGGCGCTGAGGCGTTCAAGTATTCCCTGGAAACGTGCGTCGCGTTCGATTACGTCGCTGACCATGGGATCTCGACCTCCTTTCACCGCGAGGTTCGGTCGATCCAGACGGTAGGCTGGGATCGGAAAGAGCCTCAATGCCCGAAAGCGGCCTGGCCGCGACCGGTCAGTGCGGGAAGTCCGGCGGACCGACCGGAACGGCCACGCGGCCGGCCGCCCGACGGGGCGGTGGGGCGTGGTTCACAAACGTCCGTGGCTCGGGGAGAGTTCAGGTGAACCACGCCCGCGAAGCCCGCCCGACACCGTGCACGTCACCGAAGATGGGGCCCCCACCCTTGGACAGCAACGCAGCGGACAGCGAACCCACGGATCGCGGATCCGACAGCGGCCCGGCGGCACTGGGCCAGCGCATACGGTCGTTTCGCAAACGCGCCCACCTGAGCCAGCAGGAACTCTCGG
This sequence comes from Streptomyces sp. NPDC001270, assembly GCF_042896695.1. Taxonomy (NCBI): domain Bacteria; kingdom Bacillati; phylum Actinomycetota; class Actinomycetes; order Kitasatosporales; family Streptomycetaceae; genus Streptomyces; species Streptomyces sp. NPDC001270. Next base: position 283,429 of record NZ_JBIAXM010000010.1, read on the forward strand.
GAAAGACCGGTATGAGCACCCGCGCGCTGCGCGACATAGAACGCGGCCGGGTCCAGCGGCCCCAGTTACGCACCGTCCAACGGCTCGTCGCGGCGCTGGAACTCTCCGATGCCGAGGCCGGTGAGCTGCACGACGCCGCCCGGGACGCCGCGCCCAGGACCAGCGGCCGGCTCCGCTTCCTGGTCCTCGGACCGCTCGCCGTGCACCGCGGTGACACCCCGGTCCCGGTCACCCGGCCCATGCTCCGCCACCTGCTCGGGCTGCTCGTCCTCAAGTGCCCCGCGCCCGCCACCCATCAGGAGATCGTCGAGGCCCTGTGGCCGGCCGGACCGCCCGGTTCGTACCAGAGCCTGATCCACACCTATGTGAGCCAGGTGCGCCGCCTCCTGGAACCCGACCCGCCGCAGGCGTCCGGCGCGGCGGCCACGGTGGAACGCGTCCCCAGCGGCTACCGGCTCCGGGTGGACGCCGGCCAGACCGACATCGGGCGCTTCGACGAACTCGTGTCCCGGGCACGGCGTGCGCACGGCACCGGCCACGAGTCGCTGGCCTTCGAGTCGCTGACCGCCGCGCTGGAGTGCTGGCGCGGCCCCCTCCTCGCCGACCTGGACTCGGCGCTGCGGCAGCACCCGATGGCCGTCTCCGGCGGTGAGCGCCGAAGCGAAGCCGCGCTGCTGCACGCCGATCTGGCCCTGCGGATGCGCCGGCCCGAGCAGTCGCTGCGCGTCCTGTGGGACCTCGCCCACGAGGATCCGCTGCACGAGGGCATCCACGCGCGCCTCATGCTCGCCCTGGCCGGCTGCGGTGAGCAGGCAGCCGCCCTGAACGTCTTCACCACCCTCCGGGAACGCCTCGACGAGCAGTTGGGCATCGCGCCGAGCGAAGAGATCCGGCACGCCCACATGCGCGTGCTGCGGCAGCAGATCCCGCGGACCGAACGCTCGGGCTTCGACGCGGCCCGCTCCGCCGCGCCCATGACGGGCAGACCCGCGCAACTGCCCGCCGACACCCCCACCTACGTGGGGCGCGAGACGGAGCTGCTGGAGCTGGACCGGCTGCTGTCCTGCGAGGGCGCCGGCGCGGCCCCGGTGGTCACGGTCATCGGCCCGCCGGGGGTGGGGAAGACCGCTCTCGCACTGCGCTGGGCGCACGCCCACCGGTCCCGGTTCGCCGACGGGCAGCTGTTCGTGAACCTCCAGGGACACTCGGCGCTGCCGGCGCTGCGCCCCGAGGACGTCCTCGCCCGTTTCCTGCGTGCGCTCGGGGTGCCGCCGGACCAGGTGGCGCCGAGCCGGGAGGAGGCGGCGGCGACGTACCGCACGCTGCTGGCCGACAAGCGCATGCTGATCGTCCTGGACAACGCCGCCGACGTGGACCAGGTGCGGCCCCTCGTCCCGGGCGAGGGCAACTGCCGGGTCGTCATCACCAGCCGCGGCAAGCTGGCCGGGCTGGTCGCCACCGAGGGCGCCCACGTCCTCGGGCTCGACGTGCTCAGCCGGCAGGAGGCGTGGTCGCTGCTGGGCCGGGTCCTCGGCGACGACCGGGTCCGCGCCGAACCCGAGGCCGTGGCGGAGCTGGCCCGGCTCTGCGGGTGGCTGCCGCTGGCCCTGCGGATCGCCGCGGCCAATCTGATCGCGAACCGGAACACCACCATCGCCGAGTACTGCGCGAAGCTGCGCGGCGGGAACCTGCTCAGCGGCCTCCAGGTGGACGGCGACGAACGCGCCACGATCCGCGTCGCGTTCGACCTCTCCTACCTGGCGCTGCCCGAACCGGCCCGGCGTACGTTCCGGCTGCTCGGCCTGTTGCCCGGGCCGGACACCACCCCGCACGGGGCCGCCGCGCTCACCGGGACCGGTGCGGACGAGGCCGGCCGGGTGCTGCGCCATCTCGCCGACGCCCACCTGGTGCAGGAACCGGTGCCCGGCCGCTTCGCCACGCACGACCTGCTGCGCGCCTACGCCCGGGACCTGGCCGACGGCGGCGAACTGGACGCGGCACGCGACAGGCTGCTCGACTGGTACCTGGTCAACGCGGAGACCGCGGCCCGGATGCTGTATCCGGAGGAGCTGTCGGGGCAGGACGCGGACGCGCAGACGGATCCCGGGGACCAGCGGGTGGTGGTCGGCGACCACCGCCGGGCCCTGGACTGGCTGGAGAGCGAGCGGGAGAGCCTGGTCGGTGCGGTGCTGGCCGCGGCGGACGCCGGCTGCCACCGGGTCGCCTGGCGGCTCGCCGAGGTGCTGCACGGATTCCTGTCGCTGCGGGCGTACACGGCGGACTGTCTGTCGGTGGCGACCGCGGGCCTGTCCGCGGCGACCGCCGACGGCAATCTGCGGGCCCGGTCCGCCGCGCAGCTGCGGCGCGGCGACTGCTACTGGGTCAAGGGGGACAACCTCCAGGCCCAGGAGCTGTTCAAGGGCGCGCTGGCGCTGGCCAGGGCGGCGGGCTGGCTCAACGGGCAGGCCATGGCGCTGCGCCGGATCGGTGCCGCGCACCAGGAGAACGGCGCCACGCGGCAGGCCGCGCAGTTCCTCTCGCAGGCCTGGGACCTCACCAAGCAGTCGCAGGGCACGGTCGCCCCCGACGACGTGACGAACCTGGGCCTGATCTGCTGGAAGCTGGGCCGGCTCACGGAGGCCGCCGACCACCACGCGCACGCCGCCCGGCTGTTCCGGCGCATGGGCTCGGCCAGCGGTGAGGCCATCGCGCAGACCAACCTCGGCATCACCTACCGGGCCCTGGGGCGGCCCCAGGACGTCATCCGGGTGATCGGCGAGGCGTTGCGGGTGCACGAGCAGAACGGCAACAAGACCAGCGTCACGGTGGCGCTGAGCTGTCTGTCGGCCGCGCACTCCGATCTCGGCGACCACACCGAGGGGATGGCCGTCGCCCGGCTCGCCCTGGAGTCGGCGCAGTCCATGCGCAACAGGAGGCTGGAGGCGAACGCGTTCTTCTCCATGGGGGCCGCGTACGAGAGCGCCGGAAGTCTGGGGGAGGCGGCGGAGTGCTACCGGCGGGCACTGTATCTCGCCGAGTCGATGGACGACCGCTACCCGCAGGTCTACGCGCTCATCAATCTGGCCGCGACGCGGCTGCGCCAGGACCGGCCGGACGGGGTGCTCGCCACGGTGGAACAGGCCATCGGCATGGCCCGGCAGGCGGAGTTCCGGATGCTGGAGGGCAACGCGCTGAACGTGCTCGCCGGGGTCCGGCTGTGTCTGAAGGAGGGCGAGCAGGCGATGCGTACCGCGCGGCAGGCACTCGCCCTGCACCACGAGACCGGGCACCGCCCCGGGGAGGCACGGAGCCATCTGGTGCTCGGGAGCACGTCGGCGATGCTGGGCGAGGACACTCGGGCCTTCGGTCACTGGCGTACGTCGCTGCTGCTGTTCCAGGGGATGGGCATGCCCGGTTTCGGCGCCGTCCGCCCGCGGCCCGGCCGGGCCGGCTGACCGGTCGGACGCGCGGGCCGGCCCCGGTTCTGTGGCGACCTGCCGGGGAAAGGTTTGCGATTTCTGCCGCGTCCGGCGGACTCTGCCGGGGCGTGCCGCGACACCGCAGGTCAGCCCGGTGGCGTCGGCGGCACCCCGCTGACCGGGCGGCAGCCGTCCCTATGGTCCGGCTGTAGTTCCGCGGATATGCCCCCTCCGTACAGTGATCGCAGAGAGGTACAGACCAAAGGGTCGGCACCTCAGGTACCCGGAGTTCCAGCCTGCACGCCTCTTTGGAGGAGCGGTGGAGATCACTTGTGCCACACGTCCCGGCGACACCCTGAACGAGGACTTCGTCGCCGCGGCGGGACACTTCGCCGTGGTGCTCGACGGGGCGACGGCCGAGCCGGGGGTGGACAACGGATGCCGGCACGGCGTGCGGTGGCTGGTCACCCAGCTCGGCAGCCGGCTGGTGGCCGGTCTCATCGAGACCCCGACGGCCGCGCTGCCCCAGGTGGCCGCCGAGGCCATCGCCGACGTCATGGCCCGGCACGGCACGGAGTGCGACCTGGCGAACCCCAGAAGCCCGTCCGCCACCGTCGCCGTCCTCAGGCAGCGCGACGACCAGGTGGACCACCTGGTCCTCGGGGACTCCGCCGTGGTGGCCCGGTTCACCGACGGCACGGTCGACTGTGTCGTCGACAACCGCATCCACGGATTCCCCGACCGGTCCTGGGCGGACCTCAGGCACCTGCGCAACAGGGAGGGCGGCTTCTGGGTCGCCGGGAACCGCCCCGCGGCGGCCGCGCACGCGCTGACCGGTACGTGGCCCGCCGAGCGCGTCGACCGTGTCTGTCTGCTGACCGACGGCGCCTACCGGCTGGTCGAGCGGTACGAGTGGAGCTGGCAGGACCTGCTGGACTGTGTGAGCCGCGAGGGGGCCCACCGGCTCATCGCGCGAACGCGAGCCGCCGAGGCACGCACCCCGGCCGGGGCATTTCCCGGAAAGCACCACGACGACGCGTCCGTCGCCCTGTGTCTGATGGGCGGCGCGACCGGCACGGTCTGAGCCGGACACGTCCCCCTGGGGCGGACCCGACGTGCCCGACGGCACACCGGAGGCCGCCCGCCCGGCGCCGTCACTCCGTGCTCCATCCCCGAACCCGCACCCCGGGCCGCAGGACCGGCCCGGCTCCTTCATGAGGTGACCCGTTGCCGCAACTCACAGTGCCCTTCGCCGGCCAGTCGCACCGCTCAGGGCCGCTCTCCTTCGGGCACGCCAACATCGTGCGCTCGATATTCGTCGACGAGGACCCGACCCGCCTCAACCTGGCCATGGTCTTCGACGCCCCGGCGAACGGCGGTCTGGACCGGATCGCGGACCAGCTGCGGACGCTGGTCGAGCGTCACGAAGCGCTGCGCACGACCTACCGGCTCGGCACGCCCGCCACCCAGGTGGTGGCCGCCGAGGGCGAGTTGGCCGTGGCCGTGGTCGAGGCCGCGGACGACCCGCTCGCGGTCGCCGAGCGGACCGCCCGCCGGCTGCGTTCCCAGGTGTTCGACCTGGAGCACGACCTGCCGGTCCGGGTGGCCGTGGTGACGGCCGGCGGCGCTCCGCGCCATCTGGTCTGGGTGGTCACCCATGCCGCCATGGACGTCGCCGCCTGCGAGGTGCTGCACACCGAGTGGGCCGCCCTGTGCGCCGGCCGCCCACTGCCGGCCCCGGCCGCCCTGGAACCCGTCGACGTCGTGGAGCTGGAGCGGTCCGCGACCATCCGGCGGCTCGGCGAGAGCGCGCTGCGCTACTGGGAGTCCCAGCTGCGCCGGGTGCCGCAGGCGATGTTCACGCCCTCGGCCCGGACGACCCCGGCCAAGACCGACTGGCTGCACGCCGGTCTGAACATCCGCTCCACGACCGTACCGGCCCGGCTGGAGTCGATCGCGGAACGGACCGGCGCCAGCCCCTCGGCTGTCGTACTCGCCGCGCTGGCCGTCCTCGTGGGACACCGGACCGGGCACTCCACGGTGGTGACGACCTCGCTGTCGGACAACCGGGTGGTCCGCAAACTCCGTGGGTTCTTCGGCTCGCTGGCCCAGGACGCGCTGCTGCCCGTCGACCTCTCCGACGTCGCGGGCTTCGACGACGCCGTGCGCAAGGTGCGCTCCGCGGGGCTGCCTGCCTACCGGCACGCCTGGTTCGACCCCACCGCCCTGTGGCAGCAGGTCATCAACGAGGTGAGCGGCGAGCGCGGCATCTCGTTCGCCCGTGACCTCGTCTTCAACGACATGAGCACGCTCGCCACCACGGCCGGCTCCCCCGACCAGTCCGCCCTGAGCCGGCTGCCCTCCGTGTGGATACCCGGGCACCAGCCGGCGCCCGACGAGGACCCCGGGATCGGCGGCAGCGTCTCCTGGCTGCCGAAGGAGGACATCCCCTGCCGCTTCTTCGTCTGCCTGTACCGGCTGGACGAGGAGTTCGAACTGACCCTGTGGGTCGACCCGCAGATCCTCCCCAACGACGAGGCCGAGGAGTTCGGCCGGGCACTGCTGCGCCTGCTGCGCGCCGCGGGCGACGCCGATCTGCCGCTCGGTGAGCTGAAGTCGCTGACCACGCTGGAACCGGTGGCGCGCGGCGAGGGGTGGTACGTCAGCGACCACTCGCTGGTCGAACTCGACGCCGTGCGGGGGCTGCTGGACGATGTCCTGGGCGAGGTGCCGCATCTGGTGACGGCCGTGCCGGACGAGGAGCTGGGCCACCGGATCGTCTGCCACCTGGCCGGCCCGGACTCGCCCGCGACAGTGCACGAGCGGACGCTCGCCGCGCTGCCCGGCCGCGTCACCGCCATCGCCCCGCACCACTACGTCGTGCACGACGACGCGCCGGCCGGCCCGGCCGCCACCGACCCGGACGCGTGGGCCGCGCTGCCGGTCCGTACCCAGGCCGACGGCCGCCGCGACGGGGGTGACCGGGCATGAGCCAGGACGCCGGTCTCCGTACGGACACGCCGTCCGCCGAGGAGCCGACCGCGCAGCCGTCCCTGTGGACGGCCAACTTCCGCCTGTACTTCGGCGCCCGCACCGGCTCCCTGCTGGGGGACGCCATGCTGCCCGTCGCCCTCACGGTCGGTGTCCTCGACGCCGGATACGGCACCTCGGGCGTCGGCTACGCCCTCGGTGCCTGGATGGCCGCGCTCGCCCTGTGCATGCTGTTCGGCGGGGTGCTCGCCGACCGGTTCACCCCGCGGCGCATGATGGTGCTGGCCGACCTGCTGCGGCTGGTGCTGCAAGGCGGCCTCGCGGTCGCCTTCGCGCTGGGCGCGCCGCCCCTGTGGATGATCGTGGCGCTCCAGTTCTTCAGCGGTGTCGCCACCGCCCTGTTCCAGCCGGGGGTGGCCAGCATGGTGCCCCAGGTCTCCGCCGACGTGCAGCGGGCCAACGGCGTGCTGCGGGTCTCCGAGTCGGTGGCCGGTGTGCTCGGTCCGGCCCTGGCCGGTGTGCTGATCAGCGTGTCCGGACCGGCCACCGTCTTCGCCATCTACGCGGCCACGTACGCGCTCAGCGCCGCCTGCCTGTTCGGACTGCGGTTGGCACAGACGAAGAAGGACGGCGAGACGGAGTCCTTCTGGCAGCAACTGACCGAGGGCTGGCAGGAGTTCCGGTCCCGTACCTGGCTGTGGGGGGTGATCTCCTGCTTCCTGGTCTACGGCTGCTTCGTCGCGGGTCTGTCCCTGCCGGTCGGCGCGGACCTGGTCACCACCCAGCACGGCTCGACGGCGCTGGGCATCGCCCTGGGTGCCTTCGGCGCCGGTGGCGTGATCGGCGGCGCCCTGGCCATCCGGATCCGGCCGAGCCGTCCGCTCGCCACCGGCTCGATCGGCTGGGCGCTGTACGCGCTGTACCCGCTGGTCCCGGCCCTGCGGCCGGGGGTCGTCCCGCTCTGCGCCGGCTGGGCCGTCGCCGGTGCCGGCCTCGCCTTCTGGGCGGTGATCTGGGCGACCACCGTACAGACGCAGATCCCGGCCGACCTGCTCAACCGGGTCTACGCCTACGACGTGACCGGATCGCTGCTGTCCATGGCCCTGGGGCGGTCCCTGGCCGGACCGCTCGCCTCGGTGGCCGGGGCACGCCCCCTGATGATCGCGGCGACCCTGCTCGGACTGTGCTGCAGTGGTGTGCTGCTGGCCGTGCCCGGAATCCGGCGGCTGCGCGCCGTGACCCCGGACGCCGAAGCGCTCGGGACCTGAACGGAGGAGCTGACATGGAGATCGCGACCTCGACCGGGACGTCGGAGCTGCCTCGCTCCGGGGAGGTGGACGAGTTCGTCGTCCGCGTCTACGAACGCGTGCTCGCCGGCCGTCGCGCCACTTCGTCCGTGATCGCCGCGGGGCTCGGCGTCTCCCTGCGGCAGGTCGTGGAAGCGGTCCGGGTGCTGCGGGAGCTGCGGCTGGTCAAGGACGCCGCCCGGAGCCAGGGCGAGCTGGTCGCCGTGAGCCCCGAGGAGGCCCAGATGGAACTCCTGGTGCCGCTGGAGCGGGCCATCTACTCCGAGCGCCGCCGGCTGAACGACGTCAAGGGGCAACTGCTGTCCTTCGAGGACACGTTCAACAAGACCCAGCGGCCCCAGCGCCGGCCCGAGACCGTGGTGGTGACCAGCGACCCGGCCGAGATCGAGCTGCGTCTGATGGAGGCCGTCCAGCGCTGCACCTCGGAGATCCTGGTCATGCAGCCCTGTGTGGCGCAGCAGACACCGGAGTTGCGGCATGCGCGCCCGCTCGTCCTGGAGGCCCTCCAGCGGGGCGTCCGCGCCCTGGTGCTGTACCCGCACACCGCCCGCGGCGACGCCGGTACCCGCTCCCACGTGCGCGACCTGACGCGGGCCGACGGGCAGGTCCGGACGTCCCGGGAGATCCACGGACGGTTCATCGTCATCGACCGCCGGGTCGCCTTCGTACCGGCCGACGACAACGACGACGGACAGCGGCTGGCCGTGGTCTACGACGCGTCCGTCGCCGCGTTCCTGGGCGGCATCCACGACCGGATGTGGGAGTCGGCGCTGGACTACGAGTCCGGTGCCTCGGGCTACTCCGCGGCCATGGACGACCTGCGGGCGACCATCCTGGAACTGCTCGCCTCCGGCATCAAGGACGAGGTGATCGCCCGTCGGCTCGGGATGTCCGAACGGTCCTTCCGCCGCCACGTCGCCGCCATCATGCAGGACCTCACGGCCGGCAGCCGCTTCCAGGCCGGGGTGCTGGCCGCGCGGACCGGGCTGCTCGGGTCCGCCGCCGGCCGTCCGCACAGCGCGAGGAGTTCCGCATGAGCCGTTACGCCCGTCTCGCCTACACGCAGAACGTCCGTCAGGTCCAGTACGAGATGGGCAGCGGGGACGCCGCGGCGCGGCGGCTGGCGGCGCCGGCCGACGAGGCCGAACGCCTCACCCCTGTCGAGGCCGCGTTCATCCAGGGTCTGGACGGTTTCCTGATGGCGACGGTCGGCGAAACCGGCTGGCCCTACATCCAGTTCCGCGGCGGCCCGCCCGGGTTCCTGCACGTGCTGGACGAGCGGACCCTGGCCTTCGCCGACGTCCGGGGCAACCGGCAGTACATCACCACCGGCAATCTGCGGGGCGACGACCGGGTCGCCCTGTTCCTCCTGGATCACGCGCGGCAGGCGCGGCTGAAGCTGTACGGCCACGCCACGGCGACGCCCGCGCCGGACGATCCCCCGCTCGCCGAGCGGCTGGCACAGCCCCGGACCGACGGGCGGGTGGAGCGGCTGATCACGGTGCGCGTCGAGGCGTTCGACTGGAACTGCGCCAAGCACATCACGCCGCGCTTCAGCGAGGGCGAACTCGCGGGGGCGCTCGCCCCGATCCGTGACCGTCTCACGCTGCTGGAGCAGGAGAACGCCCGGCTGCGCGCCGAGTTGGAGGCGCTGCGCGGCGGCTGAGCCGGCCGCGTCCGGGAAACGCCAGGGGCCCGCCGGCCGAAGCCGGCGGGCCCCTGACGTCCCCCGTCGTCCCTGGCGTCCCCCGTCGCCGGGCCGTCTCAGCTGCCGCGGCGCTGCTCCAGGAGCCAGGTGTAGACGTCGGGGTTGTCGTAGGTCTGGGTCCAGGAGTCGTGTCCCACGCCCGGGTACCGGGTGAACTTGGCGTGGCTGCCCAGGTCCTTGAGCGCCTCGACGACCTGCTCGGTGTGCTTGATGAGGATGTTGAAGTCGTCCTCCCCGTGGAAGGTCCACACCGGCAGGTCGGCGATCCGGGGGGCGGCCTCGGGCATCCAGGCCCCGCAGATGGGCACGATGGCCGCGAACCGGTCCGGGAACCGCGCCGCCAACGCCCAGGTGCCCGCCCCGCCCATGCTCAGACCGGTGCAGTACACCCGGTCCGCGTCGATCCGGTGGCGTGCCTGGATCTCGTCGAGCAGCGCGTACAGACCGTCGAGTTCGCACGCCCAGGTGCTGTAGCCCGGACACTGCGGAGCCACCATCACGAAGGGCAGGTCCGCGCCCTGTGCGGCCTGCTTCACCGGCCCGTGCGCGGTGAGCATCGTCGGATCGTCCCCGCGCTCGGAGGCGCCGTGCAGAAAGAGCAGCAGGGGCCACCTCTCCGATTCGTCGAGGTGATAGCCGCTCGGCACATGGAGAGCGTACGGGAGACTATTTCCGGTGTCATCGACAGCGAACGTGTCGAATTGCAGAGATGAGGTCACCGATACCCGCCTCGACTAGAGAATTTACCAATTTTGGAAGCACAGGATCTCGCCGAGATCCGTTCGTGTCAACGCACCCGCCGTCCGGCCGGAGGCACCCCGGAAACGGAACTTCCTCAGAACAATTGCAGGAACTGCCGCTCCCGTGGGACACCGGTCGCGCAGCCCGCCGTATCCGCACCTCAACCGCCTTCCGCAGGGGCAGTTCCCATTAACAGAACGCTCAAGCAAGCTCCAGTATTTTTATGGCGGAATACCAGTGCGGGCTCGCTAGTATTTCTTCGCAGCGATTCGAAGGCCGAGCCTGCTGAGGAGCGGTGACGGAATATGGGGAGAACGGACTCGGCACCGACCGGAATCAGTAGCACAAGGCCCAGGATCAGCGGTGCCGTCATGAGTCATCCGCGGCGCAGCCGGACGGCACGGAACCTCATCGCAAAGGCACCGGACGGTTTTCTGCGACTGGTGCTCGACCCCGAGCCCGACGGCCCGCCCACCGCGCTGCGGACCGCGCTGAGCGCCTGGTCCGCCGCCGACCCGGGGGCCACGCACCACCTCGTGCTCCAGGACGACGCGCTGCCCGGCCCGGACTTCTTCGACCGCGTCCACGACGCCGTGCGCGGTGCGCCCGACGCGGCCATCGCCTTCTTCACCTCCTGGAACTCCCGCAACGGTGCCGCGGTCCGGATGGCGGCGCTGCGCGGCGCGCGGTGGGCCGTGGCGGCGCAGGAGTACACGCCGACGGTGGCGCTGGTGCTGCCCACGCCCGTCGCGCTCGGTTTCGCCGAGTTCGCCCGGCGGCACGGTGACGGCTGGCCGGACGACGTGATCATGCAGCGCTACCTCCGCGCGCACCGCGTCCCGTCGTATCTCACCGTGCCGAACCTCGTCGAGCACGACGACTTCCCCAGCGTGGCGCGCAACGACCACCACGGGCTGCGGCGCGCGGCCTGTCACGGGGCGGTGCCGCCAGGTGCCGACTGGGATCTGGGGGCGGGTCTGTCCGAGGCCGGCGTCATCCCGTTCTTCAAGCACGGGGTGGCCCAGTGCGCGGTCCGGCGGGGTACGGACGGGCCGTGGACGACCGTCGACAGCGAGCGGTACTGCGGCCGGCTCGGGTTTCCCCTGGAGTGGTTCCGCAAGCAGCTGACCGCGGCGGCCATGGAGTCCGCGCCGTTGCTGGATGCCCTCGCCCCGGTCCGCCCCAGGGCGCTGGAGGCGCTGTGGATCACGGCGGGGCTGACCGGTTTCCTCAGCCGCCGGGCCGGCGCCGACCTCGGACCGCAGGACGCGCCGGACGTCACCGGGGGGCTCCGCGGTCCGGCCGTCGCCACCATGGGGCCCGGCGGACTGTGCGGGGAGATCGGTGCGCTGCGCCTCACCGCCCTCCACGACGACCTCGCTGAACTGGCCCGCAGAGCAGTTGAGTTGGGCGCCGCGGCGGACGACGAGCTGACCGCCGTGACCCGGCTCGGCCATGCCGGACCGGCCGCGGGCAAGGGCCGGGTCGCGGTCGTCGGCGCCTCCCGCGGGCTGGGCCGCTTCATCGGCGACGACCTCGAACACCAGGGCTACGACACGGTCCTGCTCGGCGACGCGGTCACCGCACCCGCCGTCGGCGACCTGGCGGGTACCGACGCGGTCGTGCACGTCGGCCCCCGCGGCCGGGCGCGGCCGGTGGTCGCCGCGGCGGCGCGCGCGGGGATCGGCCATGTGGTGTCGGTCACCACCGAAGGGGCGGCGGCGGAGGATCCCGCGCCGGCTCCCGTGCGGGGCGGCACCGTGCTGACCGTGCTGCGCATCGGCACCCCGTACGGGCCGGGTGTCGTGCCGGACAGCTCACCGCTGCCGGGCTTCGTCGAGAAGTCGCTGCTGCGCCGGCCCATCCGGCTCACGGAGCCGTTACCCGGCCCCCTCCAGTACGTCCACGCCACCGATGTCTGCCGCGCCGTCGAACGGGCCCTGCTGCTGCGGCGTCCCGGCGTGTTCGAGATCTGCAACGACGAGAACCTGAGCGCGCCCGACCTGGCGGACGCGGTCTGCGCGGCCGTACGCCCCGTGCCCGTCGACCGCCCGGACCAGGCCGCCGCGAGGCGGCCCGCGCCGCCGGACGGACGCCCGCCGCTGACCACCGAGCGGGCCGCCGCCGAACTCGGCTGGCGCCCGGCCGTCCCCTTCGCCGAGGGCCTGCGCTCCTTCGCGCAGTGGCTCGCCTACGAGGCGGAACCCCGGCGGCCCTGAGAACCCACTCCGCACAGAACGGACCACCGATCACGAGCTCGTGACAGCCCGGCCGCTCCGGAAGGACCGTGCCCCTCCCCCCGCAGAAGGCGAGAAACCGAGCATGGGATCCGCTTCGGACCTGGGTCGACGCGACCTGATCAAGCGCACCGTCGCCGCCGCGCTGGCCGCCTCGCCCGCATCCGCCCTCCTCACCGGCTGTGCCACGGCAGGAGGCAGGCAGAACACCGTCGGAAAGGGAAAGATGAGCGAGAAGAACCCGTTCGGCGCCGATGAGTCGGCGGCCCTGGAGGTCGTCGTCTTCGACGGCGGGCTCGGCGTCGAGTACGTGACGGACGCCGAAGCCGTCTACGAGAGGGCCTTCCCGAAGGCGAAGGTCAAGCACACCACCACCCAGGACATCCGGACCCTGCTCCAGCCCCGGTTCCTGGGCGGCGACCCGCCCGACCTGGTGGACAACACGGGCGCCGACTCCCTCCCCACCGCCACCCTGGCGGACAACGGCCAGCTGACCGACCTGCGGACGCTGCTCAAGGCCCCGTCCTACGACATCCCGGGCAAGACCGTTGCGGAGACGCTGATACCCGGCGTCGTGTCGAAGGGGCAGTACGGCGGCGAGGAGGTCTGGGCGCTGAACTACGCCTACACGGCCTTCGGGGTGTGGTACTCCAAGTCCCTGCTGGAGAAGTACGGCTGGACCTACCCGCGGACCTGGGACGAGATGCTCACGCTCTGCGCGGCGGCGCGCAAGGAGGGCATCGCGGGCTGGACCTACGCCGGCAAGTTCCCCTACTACCTCCAGTGGACGCTCTACCCGTTCATCGCCAAGATCGGCGGCTGGGACGTCCTGAAGTCGATCGACAACCTGGAGCCGAACGCCTGGAAGCACCCCGCGGTCCGGCAGGCGTTCGAGGCGTACCACGAACTCGTCGCCAAGGGCTACGTCCTCAAGGGCACGCCGGGCCTGGACCACACACAGTCGCAGGCCGAGTGGATCAAGGGCAAGGCGCTGTTCGTCCCGAACGGCACCTGGGTGGAGAACGAGACCGAGGACATCACACCGGCCGGCTTCGAGATGACCGTCTCGCCGCCGTCGGGTCTGGACTCCTCGGACGTGATGCCCTTCGAGACCATCTGGGCGCAGGCGGGCGAGGCGTTCGTCGTCCCCAAGGACGCCAGGAACCCGCAGGGCGGCCTCGAACTGCTGCGCATCATGCTCGGCAAGAAGTCGGCGCAGAACTTCTCCCGGCTCACCTCGTCGCTGAGCTGTGTGCGGGGCGCCGTTGCGGGGATGGACCTGCCCTCGGGGCTGGCGTCCGCGAGCCGCCTGGTCAGCGAGGCCGGGTCGCACATCATCTCGCCCCGCACGGACTGGTACCAGACGCTGAACCGGGAGGAGATCGCCGGTCTGATCGGCGAGATGATGGCCGACCGGCTCCAGCCCGCCGAGGCGATCGACCGGATCCAGAAGGCGTCCGACGCCGTGGCCAAGGACGACTCGGTCAAGAAGTACAAGCACCCCTGAGCCCCGTCCGCCGACGCGGCGCGGTGGCAGAAGACGGAGCAGGCGGGATGACGGACTACACGGCGGTGCCCGTGGACGGGCCGCGGACGGGCCGTCCGCGCGGGAGTGGCGGGGCACCGCGCGGACGCGCGGGCATCAAGGCGTCCAGGCTCTACCAGCGGTACCGCAAGTACCGGGTGATCGTGGGCTTCCTCGCCCCGCCGGTGGGGCTCTACGCGGTCTTCGTCGTCTCGCCTTTCCTCCAGGCGTTCTTCTACTCGGTCACGGACTGGACGGGGGTCAGTCCGGAGACCGAGTTCATCGGAATGCGCAACTACGAACGCCTGGCACGGGATCCGGTCTTCTGGACCGCGCTGCGGCACAACCTGATCGTGCTGCTCACGCTGCCGGTCCTGGTGCTCGGGCTGAGTCTGTTCCTCACCTATCTGCTCGACTTCGCCGGTGGCCGCGGACCGGGCGGCGCGATCGCCCCGGTGCGCGGAGCGCGGTTCTACCGGCTCGTGTTCTTCTTTCCCCAGGTGCTGTCCGTCGCGGCGGTCGCGGTGCTGTGGGAGTACGTCTTCGCACCGCGCGGGGGCCTGCTCAACGGGGTCCTGGGCGCGGTCGGCCCGGCCTCCTGGGAGCAGAACTGGCTGGGAGACCCGGATCTCGCCCTGATGTGCGTGATCGCCGTGATGGCCTGGACGAACGTGGGCTTCTTCGTGATCGTCCTCTCCTCGGCGACGGCTTCGATACCGGGCGACATCCTGGCCGCCGCGCAGTTGGACGGGGCCGGCCCGGCACGCACCTTCGTCAAGGTCGTCCTGCCGCTGCTGTGGGACACCGTGCGGACCGGTTGGATCTACCTGGGCATCCTGGCGCTGGACGGTTCGTTCACCGTGGTCAACATCATGACGGTGAACCAGGGCGGCCCGGACCACTCCACCCTGGTCCTGCCCGTCTACCTGTACAACAAGGCGTTCCGGGACGCACAGGCCGGCTACGCCTCGGGGGCCGGAGTCGCCCTGCTGATCGTCACCCTGCTGTTCGCCGCCGTCGTCCTGCGGCTGGGACGGCGTGAGCGGCTGGAGTTCTGAGACCATGACCGCGAGTGCGACGCACCGAACGGGAACGGGAGAGGACCGCGGCGCCACGGGCACGCGGCCGACGGACCCGGCGCGGACCGGTCCGGCGGGCACGGGAACGGGGGGTCCGCCGGACCGGTCTGCGCCGGGTCGCCGCCCTGGCCGGGGCAGGCGTACGGACCGGGGCAGGGGTACGGACCGGGGCAGGCGCACCGGCTTCAGCGCGTTCTCGCACGGCTTCCTGATCCTGTGGGCGGTGATGGCGGCGGGCCCGCTGCTGTGGGCCGTGATGACGTCGTTCAAGCCCTCGGGGCAGATCCTGGAGAGCCCCTGGTCGCTGCCGGCGTCGCCGCACTGGCGGAACTTCGCCGACGCCTGGACGACGGCGGACCTGGGCCGGGACCTCCTCAACACGGTCCTGGTCGTGGGGTGTTCGGTCGTCGGGTCGACGGTGCTGGCGTCCATGGCCGCGTATGTGCTCGCGCGGTTCGTCTTCCCGGGCAGCCTCTTCATCCAACTGCTGTTCATGTCCGGGATGAGCGCGCCGGTGGTCCTGGCCCTGGTCCCACTGTTCTTCGTCCTCAAGGGCATGGCCCTGCTGAACACGTTCCCGGGCCTGGTGCTGGTCTACATCGCGTACTCGCTGCCGTTCTCGGTGTTCTTCCTGACCTCCTTCTTCCGGTCGCTGCCCGCGTCCGCGGCGGAGGCGGCGCTGCTCGACGGGGCGTCGCATCTGCGGATCCTCTTCCAGGTGATGGTGCCGATGGCCCGGCCCGGCCTCGTGAGCGTGGCGATGTTCAACCTGCTCGGCCTGTGGAACCAGTACCTGATCCCGCAGATGATCAACCCCGATCCGGACCGGTTCGTCCTGACCCAGGGCCTCGCGTCCCTCGCCGTCCACCAGGGCTACAAGGGCGACTGGGGCGCACTGTTCGCCGGCCTGACCCTCGCGTCGCTGCCCCAACTGGCGTTCTACGTCCTGTTCCGCAGGCACGTGGAGTCGGGGCTGCTGGCCGGCGCGGTGAAGTGACGCCGTGAAGTGATACCGCACAGGTCAAGATGAGGTGAGGTCTCACAGGTCAAGGGGTCAGGCACGCCCGGATGGGGCATACACCGGTCAACTTCTCCCACCCCACTGACATTTGAGGGGGTCCCCGTGCTGCACGGCATCGATGTGAGCGCGTACCAGTCCTCGTCCTACGACACGGACGGCGCGTCCTTCGTCTTCATCAAGGCCACAGAGGGGCGTTCGTACGTCAACCCGAAACTCGACGCCCAGACCGGGCGGGCCCGGGACGCCGGGCTCGTCGTCGGCTTCTACCACTTCCTGTGGCCCGGCAACGTCGGCGCCCAGGCCGATTACTTCGTCCGGCACGCCCCCGAGAAGGGGGGCGACATCCTCGCCGTGGACTGGGAGACCACCAGCGAGGGGACGCACGCGAGCAACGCCGACAAGGACCTGTTCATCCGGAAGGTGAAGGACCTGCGGCCGCACCACCAGGTGATGCTGTACACGAACCGCGACTACTGGCTGAACGTCGACACCACCTCGTACGCGGGCGACGGCCTGTGGATCGCCGACTACGTCTCCGCGGGCAAGCCCCGCATCCAGGCGAAGTGGCGCTTCCACCAGTACACCAGCGAACCGCACGACAAGAACGTGGCGGACTTCGCGGACAAAGCCGCCCTGCGTGCCTGGGCGCAGGACGGCTGACCGGCACGGGCCGCCGCGGCGCGCTGCTACGCGCGGAACTCCGCCGGCCGCTCGGGCGACGCCTCGGCCAGCGCCGCGCGCACGCCCTCGACGCCCGCCCGCAGGCCGTAGACCGGGGTGCCCGGCTGCTGCCGCCAGGATTCGTCGGTGCCGCCGGCGTCGACCGTGTCGAAGCCGAGCTGCTCGATCAGGTCGCGCACGGTCCGCTTGGCGGCCGGGTCGTCACCGGCCACCGGGAGCGCCAGCCGGTCGGGGGCGCCGGCCGGACGCGGGCGGTCCAGGATGTCCTGGGCGTAGGTGCCGTTGAACGCCTTGATCACGAGGTGCCCGATCTGCTGTTCGGTCCAGCGGCTCTCGGTGCGGCCCTCGTCCTCGATGCCCGCGATCCGGCCGTCCCGCTGGGGGTAGTAGTTCCCGGTGTCGATCACGGCGACGTCCTCGGCCGCGCCGTCGAGCAGTCCGGACGGCAGGTCCGGGACCGCCTTCAGCGGGACCGTGACCACGACGACCTGCGCGCCGCGGGCCGCCTCCGCGGCCGGGACCGGGGTGGCCCCCGTCTCCTTCGCCAGGTCGGTGAGGGTCTGCGGACCGCGGGAATTGGCCACGGACACGTCGTGGCCGAGGGCGGTGAGCCGCCGGGTCAGGTTGCCGCCGATGTTGCCCGCCCCGATGATGCCGATCTTCATGCCGAACCTCCGGAAAGATGCACGCACATACAGTGCTGGGGACAACCCCGGGGTCCCGGGACCTATTCCGGCCCGTACGGCAACCGGGTGACCGGGTGAACACGGCCGGAGACCCGGCCGGCCTGCCCGCCGATGGAGGGGGCTGGAGGGGGCGGAGGGCCGCCGGTCCGGCAACGGCGAGCGCACCGGTACCGTCGATGGGGTGACCCTCGCACCGAACCGCCACGCCCCCGGAGCCGACCCCATGACCGGCTCCGGCGACCTCGACAGCTTCCCCCGCACCCGCCAGGACACGATCAGCAGGGGCCCGCGCACCCTGCGGACCGGCGCGGACCGCACCGCGGAGCCCTCCGGCGCCGGGCACCGCACGGCCCGCGGCGCGGGAGAGGCGCCCCCGGCCCTCGCCGCCGCGGTGCCCGCGGCGCTCGCCGTGCCCGCGGCGCCGTCCCCGGCGGACCGGGCGGTGCGCCGATGATCGTCCTGAGCGCGGCGGACGTGCACGTCGTGCGCGACGGCCGGCCGATCCTCCAGGAGGTCTCGCTGACCGTGCGGGCGGGCGAGCACTGGGCGCTGCTCGGCGCCAACGGAGCCGGGAAGTCCACCCTGCTCAGCCTGCTCGGCGCGCTGACCCACCCCACGCGGGGCACGGTCGAGGTGCTCGGCCGCCGCCTCGGCCGGGTCGACCTGCGGGAGCTGAGGTCGTACGTCGGACATGTCGATCCGCGTCATCCGCTCACCCAGCCGCTGACCGTCCGGACCGTGGTGCTGACCGGGCTGACCAACTCGGTGGCCCCGCTGCCCCGCTGGCGGCCGACGCCCGAGCAGGAGGCGCGGGCCGACCGGCTCATCGAGACGCTCGGCCTCGCCGACCGCCGCGAGGCCCGCTGGCCCACGCTCTCCCAGGGACAGCGCGGCCGGACCCTGATCGCGCGGGCGCTGATGCCCGAGCCCCGGCTGCTGCTCCTGGACGAACCGGCCACCGGCCTCGACCTGCCGGGCCGGGAGCAGTTGCTGGGTGCCCTGGACGCGCTGCGCCGGGAGCATCCGCACCTGGCGACGGTGCTGGTCACCCACCACCTCGAGGAGTTGCCGGCCGGCACCACGCACGCCCTGCTGCTGCGCGACGGCCGCAGCCTGGCCCAGGGGGCGGCGGCGGACGTGCTCACCGGTGACCAGGTCGGCAAGTGCTTCGACCTGCCGCTGGTGCTGGAACGCCACGGCGGGCGCTGGAGCGTACGCGTCGACCACCCGGCATGAGAACGGGGGCGCCCGCCAGGCGCCCCCGTCCCGCCGCTCACCTCACTTGTTCAGGTAGGCCCAGAACTCGTCGAACGACAGCACCTTGTCGCCGTTGAGGTCACGGGTCCTGATGATGGCCTCGGCCACCGCCTCGGTGACGTTCCAGTCGCCCCCCTGGGCCAGGGCGGACTTGAACTCGGCGGCGGTGATGAACCCGTCGCCGTCCGCGTCTATCCGCTCGAAGTCCTTGCGTGCCTCGTCGATGTCCGCCACCGATCCGCCCCTCTTGCTCGTGTCTCTCGTACCGTGTCGGCGTAGTGCCGCAGGTCAGATTAACGGCCCGCACGAACCCCGAGGGCCGCGGCCACCCGGGCGGAGTCCTCCGCGCACGCGCCGAGGGGCTGCCGCGCCGCGCCGCCGCCGGCAACCGCGCCAACTGGTGCATCCGGGTCGTCTCCTGCGCGCTCGCACCGCGCCGCGCCACGGTCGACAGCACCGCGCGGGTCACCGTCAGCGACCTGATCTGGGCGTCGAGGGCCGCCACATGCCCGGCCGCGACCTCCGCCATCGTCCGCTCGCCGGACAGCACCTCGCGCACCTGGGCCAGGCCGAGGCCCAGCTCGCGCAGGGCGCGGATCAGTTCGAGGCGGGCCACGGACCCCGCGTCGTAGAGCCGGTAGCCGCCGGGGGCAGCACGCCCTCGTCGGACCAGAAGCGGATGGTGCGCACGCTCAGTCCGGTGGACCGGGCCAGCTCGCCGATGGTGAAAAGGCCGGTGCCGTCGTCGGTCATGTCTGCGAGTCTGGGCCTTCCAGTGGGTGGAGACTCAAGGAGCGAGCAGGGCGATGGAGTCCTTGGCGGACATTGTCGACGCGGCGGCCCGGGGGGTCTACCCGCCGGACGACGGCGGTACCACCGTGGTGCCGCAGCACCAGTACCGGGACGCGGGGGTGATCGCCTTCACCGCGCACGCCGTGGTG
This sequence comes from Streptomyces sp. NPDC001270, assembly GCF_042896695.1. Taxonomy (NCBI): domain Bacteria; kingdom Bacillati; phylum Actinomycetota; class Actinomycetes; order Kitasatosporales; family Streptomycetaceae; genus Streptomyces; species Streptomyces sp. NPDC001270. The sequence continues at coordinate 303,022 of NZ_JBIAXM010000010.1, forward strand.
TTCACCGACGAGGACCCGCGGTGGGTGCGCGGGGCGCTCGGCGCGGTCGACTGCGATCCGCTGGCCGCCGCCCTGCATCCGCGGTTCCTCGCGGCCTTCATGGCGCGCACGGGGCGCGCTCACGACACCGTCGACGCGCTGCTGGTCGGCGCTCCCCTGCCGGACGGTCCGCCGCCCGCGATCCGGGAGATCACGGACCCCGGCCATCCCCGGATCGCCTACGCCCGCGGGCGCCGCGACGCGGTGCGCGCCTGGGCGGCGGACGGCGGGGTGGTGACGCTGGGCCGCGGGGTGGCCGGCCGGCTGGAGGTGTCGGTGGAGGTGGACGGGGCGGCCCGGCACCGGGGTCTCGGCCGGGACCTCGTGACGGCGGCCCGGCGGCTCGCGAGCGAGCCGGTGTGGGCGCAGGTGTCACCGGGGAACGCCCGCAGTCTGCGGGCGTTCCTCGCGGCCGGCTACCGCCCGGTGGGCGCGGAGGCGCTGCTCAGTGCCACGGCACGTAGTGCGGGTTGCTCTTGCAGTCGCTCATGATCTCGGTCTTGGTCGACTTGTCGACCGGACAGACGCCGATGATGTACTGCCGCTGGATACCGCCGGGGAAGGCGACCTCCACCTGGTCGGCCCACTTGTGGGTGTCGCCGATGGTCTTGTTGACGTCGACGCCGCCCGGGGCGTCGATGTAGTAGTTGTAGCCGGACTTGTACCAGGTCTTGTACAGGTCGTGGTCGTAGGTGGTGGAGACGTAGGGCGAGGGCTGGTTGACGAGGACGTACTTCTCCACGTCGTACTGCCCGTTCACCACGTCCTTGGGCCAGAAGCCCTCCTCGAAGACGACGGACGGCCCCCGGCTGTCGCTGCGGTACAGGGTGCCGCAGGTGGTGCGCCAGGCCGGCTCCGGAGTGATCCGGTCGACGTCGACGCGGCGGTCCGCGGCGGCCTTGACGCGGTCCTCGAACTGAGGGCAGGCCGGGGCGGCCTTGGCCGCGGCGGCAGTGGCGGGCGCCTTCGTCGTGAGGGCCGCGGGGGCGGCGGCCGTCGTGGCGAGGACGGCCGCGAGGGAGAGTGCGGCGGCGGTGGCGCGGCGGCGCGGGCGAGTACTGGTCATGCGGAGCACAATCCCGCCTCCGCGGTCCTGGAAGCGGGATCGTCACTCCATCGGGGGCGTGTCCGCCGTGTCAACTGGCCCTGTTTCAACGGAAGATGCCGGTGTGCCCGAGCGAGTAGCGGCCCGGCTGCGGATAGACGGCGAGACCGTGCGGGCCGCTGCCGACCTTGATCCGGGCGAGCTGGGCGCCCGTGCGGGTGTCGATCGCGTACACCTCCGAGTTGTAGCGGCCGGACAGCCACAGCACCTTGCCGTCGGCGGAGACGCCGCCCATGTCGGGGCTGCCGCCGCCGGGCAGGCGCCACTTCCCGGTGAGCCGGTCCTCGGCGAAGTCGAAGAGGGAGATGGTGCCCTCGCCCCGGTTGGTGACGTACATCGTGCGGGAGTCGCGGCTGACGTAGAGGCCGTGGCAGCCCCGGCCGGTGGCGAGGAACCGGGGCGTGCCGAAGGTGTCGCCGTCCAGGATCCACAGGCCGCCGGCCTGCATGTCGGCGACGTAGAACAGCTTGCCGTCGGGCGACATCTTGACGTCCTGCGGCATGGCGCCCTTGAGCGGCAGTTTCTGCTGCGCGACGACCTCCATCCGCGCGGTGTCGACCTTCAGCAGTTCGCCGCTGAACTCGCAGGAGACGATGAAGTAGCGGCCGTCGAGCGAGAAGTCGGCGTGGTTGACGCCGTAGCAGCTGACCGGGACGGCCTTGGCGGTCTTCATGGTGTGCGCGTCCCGGAAGACCAGTTGGCGGTCGAGGGAGGCCATGACGACCGCGTACTTGCCGTCGGGGGTGAAGTAGAGGTTGTACGGGTCGTGCACGGGGACCGGTTCGCCCGCCTTCCCGGTGCTCGGGTCGATGGGGGTGAGGGAGTGGCCCCGGTCGTTGTTGACCCACAGCGTCTTCAGGTCCCAGGAGGGGACGACGTGCTGGGGCTGGGCGCCGACCGGGATCGTCTCGATGACCTTGTACGTCGCCGGGTCGATCACGGTGACGGTGTTGGAGTTGGTGTTGGGGACGTAGACGCGGGACGGGAAGTCCTTGACCACGGGTGAGAGGCGGCCGGGGCGGTCGGCGGCGTAGGCGTCCTTCGGGTCGAGCAGGGGCGGCATGCCGGGCAGGGTGTCGTACCGCATCGAGCGGGGGGACACGGCTGCCTTGCTGGCCGCCGTGTCGGGACGGGGCCCGGACCCGCCGCCGCAGGCGGACAGCAGGGTCAGGGCGCACAGGGCGGCGCCGGCGGCCAGGACGCGGGCGGCAGGGGTGAGGTGCATCAGCTCAGCAGCTCCGTGGTGGTGACCGCGCGCAGTCCACGGCGGCCGAGTTCTTCGAGTACGTCGGGGAGGGCGGCCACCGTGTCCGGGTAGCCGAAGTGCAGGCTGACCACCGATCCGCCGGTGACCTCGGCGAGGACCTTGCGGGTGACGGCGGGGGCACCGGGCCGGGTGTAGTCGAGGGAGTCGACGTCGTACGACAGCACGTGCGGGTAGCCCGCGGCCCGGGCCAGCCGTTCGACCAGCGGGGCGGCGGTCTGGGCCCGGGAGGGGCGGAACCAGGTGCCGATCGAGCCGGTGAGCCGGTGCAGCCGGTCCGCGCAGTCGGTGATCTCGGCGCGGGCCGCCGCCTCGGACAGGGTGTTGACCGAGATGTGGTGCTGGGTGTGGTTGCCGAGGTCGTGGCCGCCGTCGAGGACGCGGCGGGCCATCTCCGGGTGCTCGTCCAGCCAGCTGCCGACGGCGAGCACGGTGACGCGGGCGCCGTGCCGTTCGGCCTCGGTGAGCAGGGCGCGGGCGAGCGCGGGATCGCCCTGGCCGTGGAAGGTGAGGGCCACCCGGGGGCGGTCGCGCGGGCCGTGGCTGATCTGGGCGGGCTGCCCGGGGAAGGCCCGCGGGACGGGGGCGGCGCGGGGCGTGCCCCGCGCGGGGCCGGAGGTGGCTGCTGTCGCGGTGGGGTGCGTGGCGGTGGGCCGCTCGGTCGAGCCCGACGCGGACGCGCACCCGGCGGCGAGGGCGCCGCCGGCGACGAGTCCGGCTCCTGCACGCAGCGCCGCGCGACGATCGGTCGTGGTCACCGCACCATTTAAGAGGCGAAGGGTACGAAAAACGCCGATTGCGCTCATTGAGGGACAGTTTTCGGGTCGCGCCGAAAACTGTCCGTACACCCGGGGCGGCGGGCGGCCCGTCGGCGGTACCGTCCGTGTACCCGGGTGCGACGGGCACTCCGCCGGCGGTACCGCCCGTACACCCGGGGGCGGACGGACGGTCCGTCAGCGGCATCTTCCGTACGCCCGGAAGCGGCGGGCGTGCCGTCAGCGGTCGGCGACCCGCATCTCGAACCAGGTCGTCTTGCCCCGCGGCAGCAGGTCCACGCCCCACCGGTCGGACAGCCGGTCCACGAGGAACAGCCCCCGGCCGCTGATGTCCAGCTCCTGGACCGGCATCAGGCAGGGCAGCCCGCGGGAGGGATCGCGGATCTCGACCCGGATCCAGCCGCGGCGGCGGCGCATGCGGAGGCCGAAGACGCGGGCGCCGGTGTGGCGCACCGCGTTGCCGACGAGTTCGGAGACGAGCAGGACGGTGTCCTCGGTCAGCTTCGGGGTGAGCGCCCACTGGCGCAGGACCACGACCTGGACGAGCCGGCGGGCGGTGGCCGCCGACTCGGGGCGGGACGGCAGCGGGACCTCGGCCTCGGCGGGGTTGCCGAACAAGTCCAGTGCCTTGAGCGCCTGTTCGTCCTCGGCCGCAGGCGACCAGCGTGCCGTGGTCGCACGGCCCTGTCCCCGCGGCTGTTCCATGCCCTCCAGCCCCGCCATGCCCCCATCATGGCCGTCCGGGCCGCCCTCCGTGGCCGTTCCGGGGGAATACTTCCCCGCGAAACTTCCCGCGAGCAACGCTCTTCCAGCATATGTCAAGGGCATTTCAGGGCTGGAGACAGCCCGGTTGACCTGCGAAGACGGTTCACTCCCGGGCAAGAGACAGACCTCCTCGACCAGGCAGGCGCAAGGCTGCCTCAAGGCTGCCACAACTCGCCCCAACGAGGGACCCGGAATGAGACATCGCGTCAATTACAAGCGTTTTCCGGCGGGAAATCCTCAGCGGAACGTGGCCTTGCCAGGCCCCTCCTCCACGAAGCTCCGCATGCCCCGCTCGCGGTCCTCGGTGGCGAACAGCCCGGCGAACCAGGTCCGTTCGACGGCCAGCCCGGTGTCGATGTCCGCCTCCAGACCGGTGTCGACGGCCTCCTTCGCCGCGCGCAGCGCGATCGCCGGTCCCTTGGCGAGCTTCGCGGCCCAGGCGTGCGCCTCGGTGTACACGTCGGCGGCCGGGACGACCCGGTCCACCAGGCCGATGGCCAGCGCCTCGTCGGCCCGCACCTGACGGCCCGTGAAGATGAGGTCCTTGGCCTTGCTGGGGCCGACCAGCCGGGGCAGCCGCTGGGTGCCGCCGGCGCCCGGGATCAGGCCGAGCAGGATCTCCGGCTGGCCCAGCTTGGCGTTGTCGGCGGCGATCCGGTAGTCCGCGCACAGCGCCAGCTCGCAGCCCCCGCCGAGCGCGTACCCCGTGACGGCGGCGACCACCGGCTTGGGGATGCGGGCCACGGCGGTGAAGGAGTCCTGGAGCTCACGGGCGCGCACGACCATCGCGGCGTGGTCCATGGCCCGCATCTCCTTGATGTCCGCGCCCGCGGCGAACACCTTCTCGCCGCCGTAGAGCACCACGGCGCGTACGTCGTCGCGGCGCGTGACCTCCTCGGCGAGTTCCCTGAGCCGGTCCTGTACGGCGACGTCCAGCGCGTTCATCGGCGGGCGGTCGAGGCGCAGCGTGCCGACGCCCTCGGCGACTTCGAGATGTACGGTCATGCAGAGCAGGTTAACGGCGACTAACGGCGCCGGGCCCGGTGCCGTGTGTCACAGCACCGGGCCCGGCCACCGCCCGCGGGCTACGCCGTCCACTTCTCCCAGGACATGTTCCAGCCGTTGAGCCCGTTGTCCGGATCCACCGTGCGGTCGTCGGAGTTCTTGACCACCACCACGTCGCCGATCAGCGAATGGTTGAAGAACCAGGACGCCGGGGTGCTCGTGTCGTGGCCGCCGCGTGCGTCGCGCAGGCCCACGCAGCCGTGGCTGGCGTTGTAGTTGCCGAAGGCGCCGCCGCCCCAGTAGTTGCCGTGGATGAAGGTGCCCGAGTTGGTCAGACGGATGGCGTGCGGGACGTCCTTGATGTCGTACTCGCCGCCGTAGCCGACGGTCTCGCCGTTCATCCGGGTCACCGTGAGCTTCTCGCTCATGACCATCTGGCCGTTCCAGGTGTCGTAGCCGGGCTTGCCGGTGGTGACCGGGACGGTCCTGATGACCTTGCCGTCCTGGGTGACCTTCATCGTGTGCTTCTTGGCGTCCACCACGGAGACCTGGTTGCGGCCGATGGTGAACTTCACCGTCCTGGTCTGCTTGCCGTAGACACCGGGCCGGCCCTCGACGCCGTCGAGGTCGAGGCGGACGGTGACCTTCGTGCCGGCCTTCCAGTACTTCTCCGGGCGGAAGTCCAGGCGGTCGTTGCCGAACCAGTGGCCCTCGACGTCGACGGCCGGTTCGGTCGTGATGCCGATGGCCTTCTCCACGTCCTCGGGGTGCGTGATGCCCCGGGTGAAGCGGAGGGAGAACGGCATTCCGACGCCGACCGTGGAGCCGTCCTCGGGGGTGAAGTAGCCGATGAACGTGTTCTTCGGCGTCAGCGTGGTGAAACTGGAGTCCTCGGCGGCCTCGCGGCCCGCGGCGTCCTTGGCGACCGCGTGCACCGTGTACTTGGTGGCGAGGGCCAGATGGGTCGAGGGCGTCCAGCCGGTGCCCCCGCCGGTGATCTCTCCGTCGACCCGCGCGCCCTTGGCGTCCTTGACCACGACCTCGGTCAGCTTGCCCTTGGCCGCGCCGATCTTGAGCGCGCCGCTCGTGCCGACCGACTTGGCGCCGTCCTCGGGTGCGATGGTGACGGCGGCTTCCGACTGCTTGCTCCGCTGGGTCGAGGAGTCCTTGCCCTTGCCGTCGGCGGAGCCGGACCCCGGCTCCGATCCCGACCCGCCGCACGCGGTGACGGCCATGAGCAGGACGCCGGCTATGAGCACCGGCAGTCCCCTGCGCCCGACGGCCGTCCTGCCCGTTCTCCGCCGCGCGTCAACCGACGCCCCCGATATCGGCCGCACGTTCAATTCTTCTCCCCTCCGCGGGCCCGGTCAGGCCCCCGCCCCGGTGCGTCCCGCGCGCACACTGGCGCATATTAACCGCAGAATTTCGACCTTCGTGCCGCTCACCGTGTCACCGTTCCGTCGCAACTTCCGCCGACAGCCGCGTCCCCGACGAAACCCCCCTCCTTCTTATTTGACCGGGGCGCCCGCCTTCCACTCCTTCCAGCCCATGTTCCATCCGCTCAGGCCGTTGTCGGGAGAGACGGTCTTGTCGTTGCTGTTGACGACCTCGACGACGTCACCGATGAGAGTGCGGTCGAAGAACCATCTGGCGGGCGTGTTCGAACCGCCGCCCTGCACGTCCCGCAGGCCCACGCAGCCATGGCTGACGTTCTCCACCCCGGGCGAGTTGGGCGACCAGTAGTTGCCGTGCAGATAGGTGCCGGAGTCGGTGAGCTTCATGGCGTGCGGCACGTCGGGGATGTCGTACTCGCCCCCGAACCCGACCGTCCGGCCGTTCATGCGGGTGACCTCGTACATCTCCATGACCACCATCTTCCCGTTGTACGTGGTGGTCTCCGGGGCCCCGGCGGTGATGGGCACGGTGGACAGCAGACTGCCGTCGCGCCGCACCTCCATGGTGTGCGCCTCGGCGTCGACCAGCGAGACCTGGCTGCGGCCCACCGTGAACTCGACGGTCTTGCGCTGCATCCCGTACACGCCGCGCGCGCCCTCGACGTCCCGCAGCCCGATGTCGACGGTGACCTTGGTGCCGGGCTTCCAGTAGCGCTCGGGGCGGAAGTCGAGCCGGTCCTTGCCGAACCAGTGCGGGCGGATCTCGACGGCGGGCTTCGCCGTGACCCGGACGGCGCGTTCGACGGCCGCGCGGTCCGCGATCTCCCGGTTGAAGGCCAGCGAGACGATCATCCCGGTGCCCACGGTGGAGCGGTTCTCCGGAGTGACGTACGCGATGAACCGCTGTGCCGGGACCTGGGTCGTGAACGTGGTGTGCCGGGCCGAGCGGCGGCCGTGCCCGTCCAGGGCCACCGCGTCCACCGTGTACTCGGCGGCGAGTGCCAGCTCCGGCCGGTCCGGCTCCCAGGCCAGGCCGTCGCCGGTGATGTGCCCGGCGACAGGCGTCTCCTGGGCGTCCTGGTGCCGGACCACGCGCACCGACTCCAGGCGTCCCTCGGCCACCCGCACCTTCAGCGGCTCGCCGGGCCGCACGCCCTTGACGCCGTCGTCCGGGGAGACCCGGATGCCTTCCTCAGGGGTCTGCGGCTTGCCGAGCACCCGGTCGATGCCCAGGCCGTCGCCCGAGCAGCCCGCGGCGCCCGCCAGCAGGCCCGCCCATGTCAACACCGCGGCCAACGCGGCCGTCGCGCGCCGTGCGCGCCCTTGTCCATGCCTCACGCGTGACTCAACGACGTCCCCGCCCCGGGGAAACGTGAGTGCGAGCCAAGCGGTGGGCAGAACTGTGGGGAGGACGACGAAATGGGGGGCCGCCACGCCCGCGCGAGCCGTCGCGGGCGTGCCGCGTCAGATGGTCCGGCACGCCGCGGACCTGCGGTTCCGGGCGGTGCCCGGCCGTGTGGCACGGTCCGGGCGCGGCCCGCGGCGGACGAGCCGACGCTAAGGGGCCGACAGAGTGACGAGCGCAGCCGAGCAGCGGGCGGCGGCCGGGGAGGGAGCCGGGCGCGGCGGCCGGCCGACCACCGCGACGAGCGGTGCCCGGCGGCCCGCGCCGCTCACCGCGACCGCCTGGCCGGGCGCGCCCACGCCCCTCGGCGCGTCCTTCCGGCCCGGCCCGGACGGCACCGCCGGAACCAACTTCGCACTCTGGGCGGCCGGGGCCGAGGCGGTCACGCTGTGCCTGTTCGACGACGACGGCCGGGAGACCCGGGTACGGCTGACCGAGCTGACGCAGGAGATCTGGCACGGCTTCGTCCCCGGCGTGCGGCCCGGCCGGCGCTACGGCTACCGGGTGGCGGGCCGCTGGGACCCGTGGACCGGCGCCCGCTGGAACCCGGCCAAGCTGCTGCTGGATCCGTACGCACGCGCGGTCGACGGGGAATTCACCCTGCCGGCCGAGGTGTACGGGCATGTCCGGGACTGGCCGGAGCAGCATGTCGCCGACACCGTGCGGGACGAGAGGGACTCGGCGCCGTTCGTCCCCAAGGGCGTCGTCGTCCACGACGAGGACGACTGGTCCGACGACCGCCCGCCCGGGACGCCGTGGGCGGACTCGGTCGTCTACGAGCTGCACGTACGGGGCTTCACCAAGCGGCACCCCGGCGTCCCCGAGGAACTGCGCGGCACCTACGCCGGGCTCGCCCACCCGGCGGCCGTCGAGCACCTGGTGACGCTGGGCGTGACGGCCGTGGAACTGCTGCCCGTGCACCAGTTCGCGCACGAGGACCACCTGCTCCGCCGCGGCCTGCGCAACTACTGGGGCTACAACTCGATCGGCTACTTCGCCCCGCACGCGGCCTACGCCGCCGCGGGCACGGCGGGCGGACAGGTCGGCGAGTTCAAGCGGATGGTCCGCGCCCTGCACTCGGCCGGCATCGAGGTCATCCTCGACGTGGTCTACAACCACACCGCGGAGGCAGGCGAACTGGGCCCGACGCTCTGCCTGAAGGGCATCGACAACCGCGGCTACTACCGCCTCCAGGCCGACGCCCGCCGGTACGCCGACTTCACCGGCTGCGGCAACACCCTGCACGTCGTCCAGCCGCAGGTGCTGCGGCTGATCACCGACTCGCTGCGGTACTGGGTGACGGAGATGGGCGTGGACGGCTTCCGGTTCGACCTGGCGGCCGCGCTGGCCCGCACGGCGTACGACGTCGACATGCTCTCCCCGTTCCTCACTGTGATCGCGCAGGACCCGGTGCTGCGCGGGGTGAAGCTCATCGCCGAGCCCTGGGACGTCGGGCCCGGCGGCTACCGGGCTGGCGGCTTCCCGCCGCTGTGGTCGGAGTGGAACGACCGCTTCCGGGACGCGGTGCGCGACTTCTGGCGGGGTGCGCTGCCCGACCTGCGCGACCTCGGCTACCGGCTGTCCGGTTCCAGCGACCTGTACGCCCGCGGCGGCCGCCGTCCCTACGCCTCCGTCAACTTCATCACCGCGCACGACGGTTTCACCCTCCGCGACCTGGTGTCCTACGAGCGTAAGCACAACGAGGCGAACGGCGAGCAGGGCCGGGACGGCTCCGACGACAACCGCTCGTGGAACTGCGGGGCCGAGGGCGAGACGGACGACGAGCGGATCCGGGCGCTGCGGCGCCGGCAACTGCGCAACCTGCTCAGCACGCTGCTGCTGTCCACCGGCGTGCCGATGCTGGTCGCCGGTGACGAACTGGGCCGCACCCAGCGCGGCAACAACAACGCCTACTGCCAGGACAACGAGACCGGCTGGCTGGACTGGTCGCTGCTGGCGGAGCCCGGCTGGCGGGCGCTGTTCGAGCTGACGTCCCGGCTCATCGCCCTGCGCCGGCGCCATCCGGTGCTGCGGCGCGACACGTACTTCTCCGGGCACGCCCGGCCGCCGGACGGGCTGCCCGATCTGGCCTGGTTCACCGCGCGGGGCGAGGAGATGACCGAGGCCGACTGGTACGCACCCGCCGCCTCGCTCGGCATGTACGTCTCCGGACACGGCATCCCGGGCCGGGACGAGCGGGGTGCGCCGGTCCTCGACGACAGTTTCCTCACCGTGCTGCACGCCGGGGAGAGCCCGGTGCCGTTCGTCCTGCCGGGGCCGCCGTGGGCGGAGCGGTACGAGGTGGTCGTGGACACGTCCCGTGAGGACCAGGCGGCGGCGCCGGGCACGGCGCACCGGGCGGGCACGGCGATCACGGTGCCGGAACGGGCGGTGCTGCTGCTGCGGGTGCGGTGACGCCTCGCAGAGGCGCCAGGGGCGGACGTTCAGATGGAGCCGACCTGCCCCGCCTTGACGCCCGCCACGAAGGTGGTGAAGGCGCGGGTGGGGAGGCTCAGGGCCGGACCGTCCGGGATCTTGGAGTCACGGACGGGGACCAGGCCGCGGGAAGCGACCAGGTTCGCGGCGACCTCTATGCAGTCGCCGCCGTTGTTGCTGTAGGAGGACGTGAACCAACGGGGGGTTTCGGTCGTCACGGGATGCCCTTTCTTACCTGCTCGATCATGGCCACAGATGCAGCTTGGGACATAGCTACGGTGTGGCCCCACCCGCCACCACCGTCCGAGCCGCTGACCGAGCCACTGACCGAGCGGATCGGTGGCCTGTCGCACCCGCTGTACGCCCCTGCCGGGGCAACCTGGAGGTAGCACCGTGCGCCGCCCGACACCGGCCGAAGGCCGCCGCGCGCCAAGCCGTCCGAGCCGTCCGAGCCGACAAGGACACCGTCATCGAGCGGTACCGGGCCGGTGAGCCGGTGGCCCGGATCGCCGACGCGTACGGCGTGACCCCGAGCTGGCTGGCCCTCCGGTTCGACGAATGGGGGGTGCCGCGCCGCAAGCGCTACGAGGCGCACCTGCACCGCCGTCCCGCCCAGCGCGTCTTCCGCGGGCGCATGCCCCGCCGAACGCGGGCCGAAGTACAGGCGGCACAGGACGAGTTCGTCCGCAGCCGTACCGACGTGATCACCCGCTACCGGGACGGCGAGTCCATCGCGTCCCTCGCCCGCGCCTTCCAGGTCGGCCACGCCTGGATCGCGGAACGGCTCGACGAGTGGGGCGTCTCCCGCCGCTGACCCGTACGCCTCACGCCGGTGACCCGTACAGCTCCGCTCACGGTGAGGTCGTCCGGCAGGAGTGTGGCCGCTCCCGTGAACCCAGCATGCCGGGCCCTGGGCAGGAACCCTTGCCCCACCTCACCCCTACCGCGATCGACCGGCCGAAGGCCCCGTCGCGGAATACGCCGAGGACCCCACCGGGGGATACCCGGAAGCCGCACCCGCCGGCCCGCCCGCCCCCCACGACAACGCGGCCACCCCGGGATTCGAGAACTCGCCCAAGTAGGGCGCGGCGGAATTGACCGGAGCAGCAGACCAGGAGCCATACGATTCCAGCGCATCAAGCCCAGAACTCAGCTCCCCCTGCGTGGCCGCAGAGTGCGGACCCCCGTCCGTGCCCACGGAGCCGGGCCAGTCGTTGGCGACCGCACAACGCAGAGCCCCGTCCAATTCCACATCGCCGAACCAGTCTTTGTCGGCCGCAAAAGCCAAAGCCTCGTCCAAGTCCTTGCCCTCGAACAGCTCCGCGTTGTGCGGCATCGACATCTCAGCCACCATCTTTCCCCCGGCCCGCACAGCATGAACACCCGAGCCCCCACCCGCGGACCACGACGAAGGTCCGGTATCCGCCCCAACCCCGCCGGCAGGGAACACACTCTGCCCAGGGCCCAGGCCCTCCTCCACACCCACTCCAACACGGGCGACCCGCTTCTTCGACTCGCCCGGCGCATCCACCAGGTACCACCTTCTCCTTCCTTCCCCCTCCAGTATTCTTTCCTCCAGTTTCAGATCGTGCCGTGCCAGCGCAGCGGCCAGTCGCTTCGAAGGACCAGTCGTGCGCCCATAGCGCCGCAAACCATTCAGGTACGAGTTGAGGTCGGGATCGACAGGATTCCGGCCCGGTTCTAGGTTATTCAGTTTTTCCGCATGTTTGTCATCCTTGGGACTCCGCCCGATCCCGGCAGACCGCGACAGCCGCATCCACTGACCGCTCTCGTCGCGGGTCAACTCCAGGCCACGTCGTTTCAGCTCCGCAGTCAGATCCCGCCCTGCAGGCGTATCGAGTAGTCTCGATCTGACCCCCCGCCGCCGCAGGCTTTCCAGGAAATGGGCGGCGGAGTGCTCATCTTTCTTCTCCAGCTTCATCTGACCCTTTTGCCTCTTGGGCAGCTCGCCTTTCTTTCGAGCCTTCAATACGGCTACATGCCTGGCGATTACTTCCTCTGTCAGCACAAACACAAAAACCCTCCTCGAACTGGCGACCACTCTTGTCGGAAACGGTTCCCAGGGGCCCACGGTTCACCCGGATCTGCCCTGGGCCCCGTGCGGGTACCGCCGTTCACCACCGCATCCATGCAAGGGTCCCGGGGCCGTGAACCCCTGACCGACCCCACCCCTACCGGGAACGCCCGCCCGAAGGACCCGCCGCGGGATACCCCGAAGGCCCCAGCGGGGGATACCCGGGAGCCGCACCCGCCGGCCCGCCCGTCCTCGGCAGCGCGTCCATGCCCACCCCCGCGTACTGCGCAACCGAAGGCCCCGCCACGGAATACCCCGACGACCCCACCGGGGGATACCCGGCAGCCGCACCCGCCGGCCCGCCCGTCCCCCACGGCAGCACGGCCACCCCGGGATTCGAGAATCCGTCCAAGTAGGGCGCGGCAGAATTGACCGGAGCAGCAGACCAGGAGCCATACGATTCCGGCCCATCAGGCCCGGAATTCGGCTCCGCCTGAATGGTCGCAGAGCCCAGACCCTCACCCGAGGTACCGCGGCGGCCGACCCAGTCGTCAACAAGCGGATGACTCAGAGCCTCGTCAATTTCCACGTCACCGAACGAGTCGACGTTGGCCATAGAGATCGCAATCATGTCCACGTCCTCGCCATGGAACATCTCCCCGCCGTCGGGCATCGACAACTCGGGCACCATCCGCCCCCCGGCCTGCATGGCGTGGACATCCGCGCCCTCACCCGCAGACCAGGACGAAGGTCCGGCATCCACCCCAAACCCCGCGACAGGGAACACACTCCGTACAGGATCCCGCCGCTCCCCAACGCCGACACCGGCGGCCGACTCCGCCGCCCCGCCCGGCGCATCCACCAGATACCACCTACTCTTTCTACCCTCCAGTATCATCTTCTCCATTTTCAGATCGTGCCGTGGGAGCGAATCAGCCCATTCTTTAGTCGGATAATCCCTTTGTCCGTTGCGCCGCAGATGACTCAGGTACTTGACGAGGTTGAGATCGAGAGGTTCCTTTCCCTCCCTGTGCACCCCTCTCCCACCACGTCGTTCAGACAACTTGTCCGGTAGGTCATTCAACATTTGCGCATATTTGCCACTTTCCGCACGGGTACTGCCTTGCTCAATTCTCATTCGCTCACCGGTCGCATCGGAGGCAAATCTCAATTTATATGGTCGCAGTGCCTCAGTCAGATCCCCCCATGCAGTCGCCTCAAGGAGAGACTCCGGAATCCAAATCCGCGGCAGGTCTCTCGGGAAAACGGCGGAATGCCCGTCGCCTTTATGCCAGGCACTCAACACAGCTACATGTCTGGTGATCTCATCCTCTATCGGCATAAAAACCCCTCCTCGAACCGGTGACTACACCTGTCGGAAACGGTTCCCCGGCCCCCACGGTTCACCCGGATCCACCCTGCCCGTTGCCACCGAGAACACCTCGCACCACTTGTTATGCCCGGCCGCCTGCTCGGCCGGTGGCCAGGACGGCGCCGCCCCGCTCGGGCGCGGGCGTACGACCTCCGGACGCCTCCGTGCGACCTCGCGTGCGACCGGCGGCGCGGACCGCGAATGCGCTGGTCGTAGGTCCTACGACGGATCCGGGGCCGGTCGAAACTCACTGGGCGTCGTCGGTGCCGAACCGTACGCTCCCTGTGATGCCCACGACACATGCACCCACCAAGGACCACTCCGACCATTCCGAGCGTCCCGACCGTCCCGAGCGTTCCGAACGTTCCGAACGTTCCGCCGTACGCACCCTGCTGCGTCTGTGGCCGTACGTACGCCCCGTGCGGGTACGGCTGTTCACCGCCGCCGCCATCGCGGTCGTCGCCTCCTGCGTGGGGCTCGTGATCCCGCTCGTCCTGAAGTGGCTGGTGGACGGGCCGGTGGCCGACCGGGATCCGGCGGGTGTGTGGCTGGGCGCGCTGTATCTGCTGCTGCTCGGCATCGCGGAGGCGGTGCTGTTCGGGGTGCGGCGCCGGCTGGTGGCCCGGCCGCTGTCGCACGTCGAGGCGGAGATGCGGACGGACCTGTACCGGCATCTGCAACGGCTGCCGGTGGCCTTCCACGACCGCTGGGCCTCGGGACAGCTCCTCTCCCGGGGCACCACCGATCTGATGCTGCTCCGGATGTTCCTCGCCTTCCCGCTGACGTTCCTACTGGTCAACGGGGTCACCATCGTGGTCGGTGTGGCGATCATGCTGTCCCAGGACTGGATACTCGGGCTGGTCGTCCTCGTCCCCGCGATACCGGTGATGTGGACGTGCGTCGTCTTCGAGAAGCGGTACGCGGATGTGGCGCGGCTCGCCCAGGACCAGGTCGGCGACCTGACGACGGTCGTCGAGGAGAGCGTGCTCGGCATCCGCGTCATCAAGGGGTTCGGCCGGCACCGCAGTCAGGCCCGGGCGTTCCGGGAGCTGTCGGGGACCCTGCGCGGCACGGAACTGCGCAAGGCGCGGCTGCTGGCGACGATCTGGGCCGTCATCGTGACGCTGCCGGAGGTGGCGATCGGGGCGGCGCTGGTGCTGGGGGCCGTGCGGGTGGCGGACGGGGAGCTGTCCGCGGGGACGCTGATCGCCTTTCTGAGCACGGCGCTCGCGCTGCGCTGGCCGGTGGACTCGATCGGTTTCATGCTGGCGATGACCCAGGAGGCGGCGACCGCGACGCAACGGTACTTCGAGGTCCGGGACGCGGTGGTGGAGGAACCGGCGGGTGCCGGCGGGCCGCAGCCACCGCCGGGATCGGGGTCGGGGCCGCAGCCACCGCCGGGGCCCGAAGGTACCGGACTGCGTTTCCACGGCGTCCGGTTCCGCTACCCCGACGCCCCGCCCGGCTCCCCGCCCGCCCTCGACGGCATCGACCTCCACATCCGCCCCGGCGAGTCCATGGCCCTGGTCGGGGCCACCGGCAGCGGGAAGACCACGCTCACCGCGCTCGTCCCGCGGCTGCACGAGGTGACCTCCGGGCGGATCACGCTGGACGGCCGGGACATCACCTCGATGTCCCGCGAGGAACTGCGCACCCAGGTGGCCGTCGCGTTCGAGGAACCGACGCTGTTCTCCGCGTCCGTCGCCGAGAACGTCCTCATGGGTGCCGACGGGGCCGCCGGTCCCGCGGAGTTGGAGCGTGCGCTGGCCGTCGCGCAGGCGGAGTTCGCGCACGGGCTGCCGCAGGGCACGGACACCCAGGTCGGCGAGCAGGGGCTGAGCCTGTCCGGCGGGCAGCGGCAGCGGCTCGCCCTCGCCCGTGCGGTGGTGGGCCGGCCGCGTTTCCTCATCCTCGACGACCCGCTGTCCGCTCTCGACGTGCACACCGAGGCCGCCGTGGAGGCCGCGCTGCGCCGGGTCCTGGTGGACACCACCGCGCTCATCGTGGCCCACCGCCCCTCCACGGTGCTGCTCGCCGACCGTGTCGCGCTGCTCGCCCGGGGCCGGATAGCCGCGGTCGGCACCCACCAGGAACTGCTGCGCACCAACCCGGAGTACGCCCGTCTGATGTCCGGCGAACAGGACGAGTTCCGGACCGGCGAGCCGCGGCCGGGCGGTATGCCGGCCGCAGAAGTGGAGGACGCACGATGACCGCACCCGCCTCGTCGGCCCCGCCGCCCGCCGCCGGTTCCCCTCCACCTCCCCCTCCTGACGAGGCCGATCCGCTGCCCCGCCCGCAGGACTCGGCCGACCCCTTCGACCGGGACGTGCTGCCCGCGCCGCCCGGTGCCACGGCCGCGCTGCTGCGCTCGCTGCTCGTCCCGCTGAAGGCCCGGGTCGCCGTCACCACGGTCCTGCTGCTGCTCCAGCAGGCCGCCGTGCAGGCGAGTCCGCTGCTGGTGGTGTACGCCATCGACAGCGCCGTACCGGCGTTCCGTCGCGACGACCACGGCCCGCTGGTCGCGGTCGCGGTCGGCTGTCTGCTGTGCGCGCTGGCCTCCGGCGGTCTGCAGTTCGCGTTCATCGAGTCGTCCGCGCGGGTCAACCAGGACGTGCTGCTCGACCTGCGCGGCCGTATCTTCCGGCACGCGCAGGCGCTGAGCGTCGACTTCCACGAGCGCTACACCTCGGGCCGGCTGATCTCGCGCTCCACCACGGACGTGGAGTCGCTGCGCGAGCTGCTCAGCGAAGGGCTCCAGGAACTCATCACGGTGATCCTGTCCTTCGTCTACATCTGTGTGCTGCTGCTCTGGCTCGACCTGGGCCTCGGGGCGGTCGCCGTGGTCTCCTTCGTACCGCTCTACCTGCTCGTACGGCTCTACCAGCGGCGCGCGGGGCGGGTGTTCAGGGTGCGGTCGACGGCCATCGCCGCGGTGATCGTGAAGTTCGTGGAGACGATGAACGGCATCCGGCCGGTGCGCGCCTTCCGCCGGGAGGCCGCGAACGAGGCCCAGTTCGCCGTCCTCAACCGGCGGCACGAGCGGACCAACGGCGACGCGCTCCTTGAGATGGCCCGCTATGTGGTCGGGTCACGGCTGGTCGCCAACACGGCGGTCGCGCTGATCGTGCTGTGGGGCGCCTACCGGGTGGCGTCCGGCTCGCTGGCCCTCGGGGTGCTGGCGGCGGCGGTGCTCTATCTGCGCAGGCTCTACGACCCCATCGACCGGCTCGGCATGTTCCTCAACTCCTACCAGTCGGCCGCCGCGTCACTGGAGAAGATCGCGGGCCTGCTGGCGCAGACCCCCTCGGTGCCGGAGCCGGGTGCGCCCCGGGAGCTGCCGGCGCCCGCGACGGAGAACCGGCCGGGCCGCGAGGTCGTCTTCGACGGCGTCCGGTTCGCGTACCGCACCGGCGGCGAGGTGCTGCCCCGCTTCGACCTGACGATCCCGGCCGGCCAGACGGTCGCGGTGGTCGGTTCGACGGGCGCCGGCAAGTCGACGCTGGCCAAGCTGCTCGCCCGGTTCTACGACCCCACCGAGGGCCGGGTCCTGCTCGACGGCGTGGACCTGCGCGAGCTGTCGTCGCGGGAGCTGCGCCGCGGGGTGGTGATGGTGACGCAGGAGGCGTTCCTGTTCTCCGGCTCGGTGGCCGAGAACATCGCCATCGGCCGGACCGACGCCACCCGCGAGGAGATCGAGCGGGCGGCGAAGGCGATCGGGGCGCACGAGTTCATCGACGCGCTGCCGGACGGCTACGACACGGACGTACGCAAGCGGGGTGGCCGTATCTCGGCCGGTCAGCGACAACTGGTGGGCTTCGCACGGGCGTTGCTCGCCGACCCGGCGGTGCTGATCCTGGACGAGGCGACCAGTTCGCTGGACGTGCCCGGGGAACGGGCCGTGCAGCGGGCCATGACCACGGTGCTGCGGGGCCGTACGGCCGTGGTCATCGCACACCGGCTGTCGACCGTGGAGATCGCCGACCGGGTGCTGGTCATGGAGCACGGCCGGATCGTCGAGGACGGCGAGCCCCGCGAACTGATCGCCGGGACGGGCCGGTTCGCGGATCTGCACCGGGCCTGGCGGGACAGCCTCGCCTAGCACTCAGGAAAGCGGGACGGCCTCGCGTAGCACTCCGGGAACGGGACGGGAGCTCCCATGATCGACGCGTACGAGGATCCAGGGACGCCCGACTGCCGCGGCGGCTGGCGGTTCCTGTGGTGGCTGGTGGCCCGCCAGCCGGGCCGGTCGCTGGCCGGGGCGCTGCTCGGCAGCGTCTGGCTGGTGCTGATGGCGGCGGCGCCGTATCTGCTGGCCCGGGCGGTCGACGACGGTCTGGTGGCCGGTGATCCGGGCCGGCTGGCCCGGTGGACGGTGGTGCTGTTCCTGGTCGGCGCGGCGGGCTCGTGGGTGAGCATCCTGCGTCACCGCACCATGACCCGGGTGCGGATGGACGCCAACTTCCGCACCGTCAAGGTGGTCGTCGGGCACGCGGTGCGGCTGGGGGCCGCGCTGGAGCGGCGGGCCGGGGCCGGGGAGATCGTCACGGTCGGCGTGGGCGACGTGCAGACGATCGCCTACGCGCTGACCGTGGTGGGGCCCGGGGTGGGCTCGGTGGTGGTCTACGTCGTGGTGGCCGTGGTGCTGCTGTCGATCTCGCCGCTGCTGGCCGCGGTGGTGCTGCTCGGGATGCCGTTGATCGCGCTGGTCGCCGGTCCGCTGACGGTGCGGTTGCAGAAGGAGGAGACCGAGTACCGGGAGCGGCAGGGCGTGCTGACCGCGCGCATCGGCGATCTGGCGGGCGGGCTGCGGGTCCTGGGCGGCCTCGGCGGCAAGAGCCTGTTCGCGGACGCCTTCCGGGACGACTCGCGGCGGCTGCGGGCGCAGGGCTACCGGGTGGGCGCGGTGGCCAGTTGGGTGCAGGCGCTCGGGGTGGGCCTGCCGACGCTGTTCCTGGCGGTGGTGACCTGGCTCGCGGCCCGGATGACCGCCCAGGGGGAGCTGACCGTCGGCGAGTTGGTGGCGGTGTACGGCTATGTCGCCGTCCTGGTCGGCCCGGTGGCCTTCTTCCTGGAGATGGGCTACCAGCTCAGCCGGGGCGTGGTGGCCGCGCGGCGGGTGGTGGCGCTGCTGCGCCTGGAACCGGAGCCGGACGCGGGCACCCGTCCCGCGCCGGCCCAGCCGTCCGCGCTGGTCGACCCCGGCTCGGGGGTGCGGGTGGCGCCGGGGCGGCTGACCGCGCTGGCCGGGGCCCTGCCCGCGGACGCCACGGCCGTGCTCGACCGGCTCGGCCGCTTCACGCCGTCCGCCGCCACCTGGGGCGGGGTACGGCTCGACGAGGTGCCGCTGGCCGAGGTGCGGGCCCGGATCCTGGTCTGCGACAACGAGGCGGATCTGTTCGCCGGCACGCTGCGGGAGACGGTGGCCGGGCACCGGGAGAGCGACGACACCGCGCTGGAGCGGGCGGTGCGCGCGGCCGCCGCCGAGGACGTCGTGCAGGGCCTGCCGGACGGGCCGGACTCGGCGGTGTCCGCGCAGGGCCGCAGCCTCTCCGGCGGCCAGCGCCAGCGGGTGCGGCTGGTCCGGGCGTTGCTGGCGGACCCGGAGGTGCTGCTCGCGGTGGAGCCGACCTCGGCGCTGGACGCGCACACGGAGGCCGCGGTGGCGCACCGGCTGCGGGCGGCGCGGGCCGGCCGTACGACCGTGGTGACGACGACCTCGCCGCTGGTGCTGGACCGCGCCGACACCGTGTACTACCTGGTGGACGGCAAGGTCGCGGCCAGCGGCAGCCACCGCGGACTGCTGGCGTACGAGCCCGGCTACCGGGCCCTGGTGGCACGCGACAACGATGCCGAGGGCGCCCGGGAGGCCGGAGCCGCCCAAGACGCCCAGGACGTGGGAGGCGCCGAAGACACCGAGGAGGTCGTGCGATGACGCCGGCCGCGGGTCAGCTGCCGGTCGCCGGGCGGGCCGAGGTACGCCGGGCGACGGTACGGCTGGTGCGGGCCGACGGCCGGGCCTTCGCCGCCGCGCTGCTGCTGAACGCGCTGGCCGCCACGGCGGGCCTGGCCGGGCCGTGGCTGGTCGGCCGGATCGTGGACGAGGTGCGGGCCGGGGCCGGGGTGCGGACGGTGGACCGGCTGGCGTTCGTCATCCTGGTGTGCGCGCTGGTCCAGTTGCTGCTGGCGCGCTCGGCCCGGTACGTGGGCTACCGGTTCGGGGAGCGCACGCTCGCCCGGGTCCGCGAGGAGTTCGTCGACCGGGCGCTGGCGCTGCCCGCCTCCGTGGTGGAGCAGGCCGGCACCGGTGACCTCACCGCGCGCGGCACCGCGGACGTGGCCGCGGTCGGCGGCACGCTGCGGGACGTGGGGCCCGAACTGCTGGTCGGCTCCGTCCAGGCGCTGTTCGTGCTCGGCGCGGTCTTCGCGCTGGATCCGCTGCTGGGCGCGTTCGGGGTGCTCGGGATGACCCCGATCTGGTTCGCGCTGCGCTGGTACCTGCGCCGCGCCCGGGACGGCTATCTCGCCGAGGGCTCGGCCACCTCGCAGGTCGCCGAGATCGTCGCGTCGACGGCGGCCGGGGCCCGGACGGTGGAGGCGTTCCGGCTCCAGGAGCGGCGGATCACGGCGAGCCGGCACGCGCTGGAGACGTTGCGGCGGGCCCGGCTGTACACGCTGTTCCTGCGCACGGTGTTCTTCCCGGCCGTCGAGGTGTCGTACACGATCCCGGTGGCGGGGGTCCTGCTGCTCGGCGGGGTGCTGCACGCGCACGGGGCGGTGGGTCTCGGGGCGGTGGTCTCGGCGGCGCTGTACCTGCGGCAGCTCACCGAGCCGCTGGACCAGATCCTGACGCGGATCGAGCAGTTGCAGAGCAGCGGCGCCTCGTTCGCCCGGGTGGAGGGGCTGGCCGGGGCACCGCGGTCCGTGCCGGGCGGCGGCTCGCCCGCCCCGGCGGACGACCGGATCGACGTGACCGGGGTGCGTTACGCCTACGAGCGGGGCGGCGAGGTGCTGCGCGGGGTCGATCTGACGGTGCGCCCCGGGGAGCGGCTGGCGCTGGTCGGGCCGTCCGGCGCGGGCAAGACCACGCTGAGCCGGCTGCTCGCGGGCGTCGACGCGCCGGGCGCGGGCGCGGTGACGGTCGGCGGGGTGCCGATCGCGGGTCTGGAGCCGGAGCGGCTGCGCCGCCAGGTGGTGCTGGTCACCCAGGAGCACCATGTCTTCCTGGGCACCGTCCGCGACAATCTGCTGATCGCCGAACCGGACGCCACCCAGGAGGAGTTGTGGACGGCGCTGGCCGCGGTCGGCGCCGACACCTGGGTACGGGAGCTGCCCGGCGGCCTCGACGCCCGGCTGGGCCCGGCCGGCCGGCCCACCGACGGCTCCCAGGCCCAGCAGCTCGCGCTGGCCCGGGTGGTGCTGGCCGACCCGCACACGCTGATCCTGGACGAGGCCACCGCCCTGCTGGACCCGGCGACCGCACGGCACGCCGAGCGGGCGCTGGCCGCGGTCCTGACGGGCCGTACCGTCATCGCCGTCGCGCACCGCCTGCACACCGCCCACGACGCCGACCGGGTGGCCGTGATGGAGGACGGGCGGCTGACCGAACTGGGCACGCACGACGACCTGGTACGCGCCGACGGCGCGTACGCCGCACTGTGGCGGACCTGGCACGGGGACGACACGGCGACCTGAGCCCCCGAACCGCACGCCCCCACCGCGGTGGGCCACCAGAACCTTGCCACAGGCCCACGGGACAGTACCGACGGCGGCCTCGGTCGTACGCCCCTCTCCGGGCGAGCCGGGCGAGCCGGGAGAGCCGGCCGGCCGGTCCAGGGCCGTCGATCCGGCCGGTCCAGGAGTCCCACCCCTCCGGCCAATTGTCCGCATACCGGACATGAACATCCGGCCAACGAACCGATTCCGGCCAAACTTTTGACGCAGCCCTGACAGGTGAACCGATCCCCCGTCACCCTTCCCCACGACCGGCCCACCACACCCCGCGGGGACACCGGGACGCCCGGACCGGCCAACGCACTCGCAACCGCGTCCGGTTCCGCGTCACGCCCCGTCTGCCCGAACGGCCCACCCCGGCCGCGCCCCGGGGTCCGGCGGCAGCCGGCCGACGTTCGCGCAAACGCCCCCACCGACGACGGGAACGGCACGCGACACCAGCGACCCACCCCCCGGAGCGGCACGAGTTCACACCCCCGCAACACGTCCCGGACAACCGGGATTCAGCCAACGTCACCCCAAGGCCCTGACATGTACGCGCCCTTGGTGTCACCCTTCCTTCACCCGCCGCAGCAAAGCAACTTCACCCATTCCTCCGGCCGGTGGCCCCAGCGCCGCCCGGACTCCCCCACATGAAGGAGCTTGAGTGAGCCCCCGCTACGCGCGTCGTAAGAGCACCACTCTGGCCATCGCCACCGCTGTCGCCGCCGGCGCCCTGCTCGCCACCGGCCTGACCACCAACGCCTCCGCGCAGACCCCGGCCGACGCCGCTGCCGCGAAGCCGCTCGCCGCCTCCCCGACCGTGCTGTCGGCCGCGGCCCGCACCGAGCTGATCAAGCAGGCGCAGAGCGACGCCACCGACACCGCCCGGACCATAGGTCTCGGCGCGCAGGAGAAGCTGGTCGTCAAGGACGTCGTGAAGGACGTCGACGGCACCGTCCACACCCGCTACGAGCGCACCTACGCGGGCCTCCCGGTGCTCGGCGGCGACCTGATCGTGCACACCTCCGAGGCCGGGAAGACCGAGGGCGTCACCAAGGCCAACAGCAACACCATCAAGGTGTCCTCGCTCACGCCCAAGATCGCCGCCGCCAAGGCCGAGACGCAGGCGCTGACCGCGGCCAAGGCCGACGGCTCCGCCAAGACCGAGGCCGACGGCGCCCGCAAGGTGATCTGGGCCGGCTCCGGCAAGCCCGTCCTCGCCTACGAGACGGTCGTCGGCGGCTTCCAGGAGGACGGCACCCCGAACGAGCTGCACGTCATCACCGACGCGGCCACCGGCAAGAAGCTCTACGAGTACCAGGGCATCGAGACCGGCACGGGCAAGACCCTCTACTCGGGCACGGTCACCCTGACCACCACGCAGTCGGGCTCGACGTACCAGCTGACCGACGGCACGCGCGGCGGCCACAAGACGAACAACCTGGCACGCGGCACCTCCGGCACCGGCACCCTGTTCACCGACGCCGACGACGTCTGGGGCACCGGCGCCGCCTCCAGCTCCTCCACGGACCAGACGGCCGCCGCCGACGCCGCGTACGGCGCCCAGGAGACGTGGGACTTCTACAAGAACACCTTCGGCCGCAACGGCATCAAGAACAACGGCGTGGGTGCCTACTCCCGCGTCCACTACAGCTCGAACTACGTCAACGCCTTCTGGGACGACAGCTGCTTCTGCATGACCTACGGCGACGGCTCCGGCAACACCCACCCGCTGACCGCGCTGGACGTGGCCGGGCACGAGATGAGCCACGGTGTCACCTCCAACACCGCGGGCCTCAACTACTCCGGTGAGTCCGGCGGCCTGAACGAGGCCACCTCCGACATCTTCGGCACGGGCGTGGAGTTCTACGCCAACAACCCGAACGACGTCGGCGACTACCTCATCGGCGAGGAAATCAACATCAACGGCAACGGCACCCCGCTGCGCTACATGGACAAGCCCAGCAAGGACGGCGCCTCCGCCGACTACTGGTCCTCCACCGTGGGCAACAAGGACGTGCACTACTCGTCCGGTGTCGCCAACCACTTCTTCTACCTGCTGTCGGAGGGCAGCGGCGCGAAGACGATCAACGGGGTGTCCTACAACTCCCCGACGTCCAACGGCTCCACCGTCACCGGCATCGGCCGGGCCAAGGCCCTGCAGATCTGGTACAAGGCGCTGACGACGTACATGACGTCCACGACCAACTACAAGGCCGCCCGCACGGCGACCCTGAACGCGGCGACCGCCCTGTACGGCTCGGGCAGCGCCGAGTACAACGCGGTGGCCGCCGCCTGGTCGGCGGTCAGCGTCTCCTGATCCCAGCGTCTCCTGATCTCAGGCAGGTGACAGGGCGGCCCCCCGGGAGGAATGCCTTCCGGGGGGCCGCCCTACCCTTGGGTGCCATGTCTTCGCCGCACTTCACCTACGAGCCGGTCGGTGCGACCCGCGAGAACCTCACCGCGTGCCCGCCCGGCTTCCACTCCCTGCATGTGCGTTCGCGCATCGGCGAGGGCGAGGAGGTGTTCCGGAGCGCCGTCGAGACCCTCTCCACCTGGCGGATGCACCGCGCGATGGGCGTGGGCATCGAGACGGACGCCGACCGGGCAGCCCCCGGCGTCGATGTCACGGTCTCCCTGGCCGGTCTGCTCAAGGCGCCCTGCCGTGTCGTGTGGACCCTGTCCGAACCCCGCAGGGCCGGCTGGGCCTACGGCACCCTGGAGGGCCACCCCGAGAGCGGTGAGGAAGCCTTCGTGGTCGACCGCACCGGCGACGGCACCGTCTGGCTGACGGTCGCCGCCTTCAGCCGCCCCCAGAAGTGGTACACCCGAGCGGGCGGCCCGGCCACCCGCGCCCTCCAACAGGCATACGCCCACCGCTGCGGAACCACCCTCCGCAAACTCTGCGGCCAAAACACCTGACCCCACCCCCAAAGGAACACGGGGAACTGCGCGACCAGCCACAACCCACCCGCAGCCAACAGACAACCCCATAGGGGCGCGGGGAACTGCGCAACCACCTCCACCCCCACCCACCCACAGCCAACAGACAACCCCCTCCCCCCACCCCCCTCCCCAACCCAGCGGTCAGCGCAACGGCAGGCCCTCCACCCCCACCACCACGTCCCCCACCGGCACCGTCACCAGCCCCATCTCCGCACCGGAGGCGAGCAACCGGTGCGCGGGCAGGACACGGACCGTGTAACCGTAGGGACCGGTGCGGTCCAGGGACAGCGGCCCCTCGTACACCCAGCGGCCCTCCAGATCCGCGCCACCCGTCGGCTTCAGCGGCACTGCCGTCGCGTCGTCGATGCGGTCCTCCGGATCGACCCGGCCCGAGACGGCCTGCACCTCGACGTCGTCGGGACGCAGGTCGCCGAGGGCGACCAGCACCCTCAGCCCCAGGGTGGCCCCCAGCTCCGCGGTGGCGGTCGCGGCGGCCGTCGCCACGTGGTCGACGTGGTCGACGCTCACCCCGTGCCAGGCCGCGCGCACCCGGGCCTTCCAGGCGGCCAGTTCACGGGCCGCGTCCGGGGTCAGCGCGCGGTGCGCGTGGGCGGCGGGCGTGTACAGCCGCTCGACGTACTCCCGGACCATGCGGCCGGCCAGCACCTTCGGCCCGAGCAGGGTCAGGGTCTGGCGGACCATCTCGATCCACCGGTCGGGCAGCCCGCTGCGGCCCCGTTCGTAGAAGCGCCGGGTCACCCGTTGTTCGAGCAGGTCGTAGAGGGCGGCGGCCTCGATGTCGTCACGGCGTTCCGGGTCGGTGCCCGCTCCGTCCGCGGTCGGGACGGCCCAGCCGAAGTCGGGCTGGAACCACTCGTCCCACCAGCCGTCGAGCACGGACAGGTTGAGGCAGCCGTTGAGGGCCGCCTTCATCCCGGAGGTACCGCACGCCTCCAGTGGACGCAGCGGGTTGTTCAGCCAGATGTCGCAGCCCGGATAAAGCTTCTGCGCCATCGCCATGCCGTAGTCCGGCAGGAAGACGATGCGGTGGCGCACGCGGGGGTCGTCGGCGAACCGGACCAGTTCCTGCACCAGGCGTTTGCCGCTGTCGTCCGCGGGGTGCGCCTTGCCCGCGACCACGATCTGGACCGGGCGCTCGGGGTGCAGCAGGAGGTCCGTCAGCCGGTCGCGGTCGCGCAGCATCAGGGTGAGGCGCTTGTACGACGGGACGCGCCGCGCGAACCCGATGGTGAGGACGCCGGGGTCCAGCACGCCGTCGATCCAGCCCAGCTCGGCCGTGCCGGCGCCGCGCTGCCGCCAGGAGGCGCGCAGCCGCTCGCGCACCTCCGCCACCAGGTGCTCGCGCAGTTCCCGGCGCAGCTCCCAGATCTCCTCGTCCGGGATGCCCGCGAACCGGTCCCAGCGCTCCGCGTCGCCGACGGTGAGCGCGTCCTCGGCGCGCTGCGCCCCGACCTCCCTGGCGCCGAGCCGCAGCACCTCGGGGGCGACCCAGGTGGGGGCGTGCACCCCGTTGGTGACGGAGGTGATGGGCACCTCGTCGGGGTCGAATCCCGGCCACAGCCCGGAGAACATCTCGCGGCTGACCCGGCCGTGCAGCAGGGAGACCCCGTTGGCGCGCTGGGCCAGCCGCAGGCCCATCACGGCCATGTTGAACAGGTGGGGCTCACCGCCCGGGTAGGTCTCCGTCCCCAGGCGCAGGACGCGTCCGACGTCGATGCCGGGGAGTTCGGCGTCGGGACCGAAGTGGCGGGCGACCAGTTCCCGGTCGAAGCGGTCGATGCCGGCCGGGACCGGGGTGTGCGTGGTGAAGACCGTCCCGGCCCGCACCGCCTCCAGCGCCGCGTCGAAGTTCTCTCCCCGCGCGCCGAGTTCGGCGATCCGCTCCAGGCCGAGGAAGCCCGCGTGCCCCTCGTTGGTGTGGAAGACCTCGGGCTCCGGGTGGCCGGTCAGCCGGCAGTACGCCCGCACGGCCCGCACCCCTCCTATGCCGAGGAGCATCTCCTGGAGCAGCCGGTGTTCGCTGCCGCCGCCGTACAGCCGGTCGGTGACGCCGCGTTCGCCGAGGTCGTTCTCCTCGACGTCCGAGTCCAGCATCAGCAGCGGCACCCGGCCGACCTGCGCCAGCCAGATGCGGGCGTGCAGCTGCCGGCCGCCGGGGAGCGCGAGCGTGAGCCGGGCGGGGGTGCCGTCCGCGGCCTTGAGCAGCCGCACCGGAAGCTCGTTGGGGTCGAGGACGGGGTAGTGCTCCTGCTGCCAGCCGTCCCGGGACAGGGTCTGCCGGAAGTAGCCGTGCCGGTAGAGCAGGCCGACCCCGATGAGCGGGACGCCGAGGTCGCTGGCCGCCTTCAGATGGTCCCCGGCGAGGATGCCGAGGCCGCCGGAGTACTGGGGCAGGGCGGCGGTGACACCGAACTCGGGCGAGAAGTAGGCGACGGCGGCCGGCAGCCCGGCGGGCTGCGCCTGGTACCAGCGCTCCCCGCCGAGGTAGTCGTCGAGGTCGTCGGCGGCCGCGGTGAGCCGGCGCAGGAAGCGGCGGTCCCGGGCCAGCTCGGCGAGGCGCGCGGGGCGCACGCTGCCGAGCAGCCGTACCGGGTCGCCGCCGCAGGGGGCCCAGCGGCCGGGATCCACGGACTGGAACAGGTCACGCGTCTCGGCATGCCAGGACCAGCGCAGATTGCGCGCCAGTTCGCTCAGCGGACGGAGGGGCTCGGGGAGAACGGGACGGACGGTGAACCGACGGATCGCCTTCACATTCCACCTCGGCGCGGTTGCTCGGGAGCCGCGCATCGCTGTGCGGCTCGTCGTCTGTCACGACGGTACCGGTGTCGGCCCGCGCCCCGCCGAGGCATCGCCGTGCGGCCCCCGGACGGATCCGGACCGAGCCCGCTCCCCGCCCCGGCGACGGGCCGCCCCAAGTCCCGCCTCGTGCCGCCCGCCTCCCGCTTCAGGGGCGCTCGCTCCAGCCGCCCAGGGCCAGCCCGGCTCCCCGCCCAAAAGCTGCCGGGGTCCCACGGACGGCCCGCCCGGGTCCAGGACGGAGTCCGCCCAGGACCCGGACCGTACACATCCGGCCATATCCGTGCCGCCGCGCGAGCGGTCCGTACGCCCTCCGGTCCGGCCTGTCGGACGAACTCCCGCAGGTACCGCGGGGTGACGGCGGCCCGGCACCGGGCGCGGTCGCCCCGCCGAAAAAGGCCGGTCCTGGCGGCAGACATACGCGCGAGTAGTTAACAGAGTGCCGGATTGCTCACCCGAATAGGGTGGGAAGGCTCCTCCGGTACGCCCCTCGGGCGCACCACAGGCACACCCGCACGGCCCACCTCCCACACCCGATCCGCCCACACCCTCGTTGACGCGGACAGGAGCGGTCATGCCCGCCACGCATCACTCGTCATCACCCCCGACCAACAGCAGAAACGGTACGGCGGCCGGGCCGCCGGAGCGTACGGCCGGCGCCGCGGACCCGGGCGGCAGCGGCGGCGCCCGGCCGGCCGCACCGGAGCGGACCTCCCCGGACCGGGCCACCGCCGTCGGCCGCATCCCCGTCCTCGACGTCCGCCCCGTGGTCCAGCGCGGACGGCGGCCCGCCAAGGCGGTCACCGGGGAGACCTTCGAGGTCTCCGCCACCGTGTTCCGCGAGGGCCACGACGCGGTGGCCGCCAACGTCGTACTCACCGACCCGCGGGGCCGCCCCGGTCCGTGGACGCCGATGCGCGAACTGGCCCCCGGCACGGACCGCTGGGGCGCGGACGTCACCCCGGACGCGATGGGCCACTGGACCTACCACGTGGAGGGCTGGAGCGATCCCGTCACCACCTGGCGGCGGCACGCGCGGATCAAGATCCCGGCCGGGATGGACACCGAACTGGTCCTGGAGGAGGGCGCGCGGCTCCACGAGCGGGCGGCGGCCCAGGTCCCCGAGGCGGACGGGGCGCGGGACGCCGTCCTCGCCGCGGTGGCGGCCCTGCGGGACACCGGCCGTCCCGACGCCTGGCGGCTGGGGGCGGCGCTGGCGCCGGAGGTGGACGAGGTCCTGGCCCGCCACCCGCTACGGGAACTGGTCACCGCCTCCGACCCGCTGCCCCTCC